>JAITIR010000084.1 GCA_031279285.1 Spirochaetaceae bacterium
GCCGTAGAAAGTGACGAGCGGCTTGCCGCGTGGTTCAAGACCTTTCACGAGAACGCCGTCAAAGCGGTGAACGCGGCGGTTGACGGGCAGACGGAAGCGGCTCCCCGCACACCGGCGGAGCTTGACCGTGAATTCCTTGAAATAATCCGTGACGGGGCTGAGTTTGACGATTTTCTTGGACGGGCGGCCCAGATATACAACAACGAATTCCGGGAAGGCGCTATAGACGAGGAGGAGGGGGCCGCGATGGCCGCGGAGCTGGAGCTCCGCGATGACATGAGGCGCGCCCTTACACACGGGAACTGGACTTCATTATTCAAGAACGAAGGGCGGATAAGCGAGGAAGGACACCGCAAGCGGCTTTTGGGGCTTATCAGGAAGAACCCCAGGGACTACAGGGGGCTTTACGCGCGGGTGATGGACGTGCCGGAGCTGGCAGTCAGGCCGGAAGATAGTCAGTCAGCCGCCCTTATGTACGAATTAGCAGACAGTAAGAGAGAGGATATACAGGGGCTGTCCCCCGAAAAGCTGAGGGAACTGGCCGATCAGAACGAAGTTGACGAGTTTGCCGAACAGTTAAGGACCGGCAAGGCAAAGTTTGTAAGCGAGGTGGAAAAGCGCTATATCAAACAGCAGGACAGGCAGATAAAAGACCTCCGTGAGACGATAGATGAACTGACAGCGGCCAACAAAGAGGACATGACCTATCTGAACCGTATAGCGGGTAAAGAGTTTATGACGGCTTTTGACCGTGCGGTAAAGTTGAAGGAGAACGTGAGGCGGCAGTCTGACAAGCTGGAACGTGCGGTAAGGCGTAACAGCGTGGACGCAGGGAAGGCGGCGCGGTTCAACTGTGGGCCCCAATGCAGCCGCCCCTTCATTGTCAACCGCTAATGAAATGTTGTGCGGCATATCTTTTTGTAAATACATTCCGCGCAGACCAAAAAAGCAACGTCGTTTTTCCTGAAATCAAGCGCTTTTATTTTTTGGGTATAACCGGTAAGGTACGTTTCCAGCGCTTCCATCACGGGCTGATAGCCGTCGCGGCTCATCTTGCCGCCGTCCAGGATTCTCCGCGCCTCATGCCCTACAATACTAAGGAATACGGCCTCCTCCACAGGCAGAAAAGCGGTTTCCTCGTACAGTTTGATGTATACCGGAATCTGAAAGTTTGCCAGCCTACCGTCCTCCGTCAATTCACAGTCCTTTTTTGCGGGCGTCTTGCCAACCTTGTAATCGACGATGCAGGGGCCGCCTTCCGTCGAAACGGACACCCTGTCCAGTCGCCCATAGAGGACAAAGTCCGCGTACTCCACCTTTTTTTCTGTTTCCAGTTCCGATACGGAATACCCTGAAAACTTTTTACAGTCAATTTCCAGCATGTCCGATATATACCGCTCAATACCCTTTGCCATCGCGCTTACGAGCGGGGCGCAGAGCGGGCCGCGGAATGCCCTGTGTTCCGAGGCCGCCTGCTCCGTGTACGCCTTCGCCCAACCTCTGTACTTTTCGATGTTCACCGCTTCGAATACTCCATCCTCCACCTTTATACGCTGATACAGGTTGTACAGTATCGTGTGAAAGAGGAGGCCCTTCGATTTGTCATCGAGCAACAGAGCTTCAAGCGATTCCTCTTCTATTTCAAAAATGTTTTCAAGGAGCCAGAAAGTGGCGCACTTGTAAAACGCTTGTAGATCGCTTGCCGAGACGCGGAGTTTACCGCCGTCGTATTTTTTTTCGCGGACGGCTTCGCGCAAGAGGGAGAGAGCGCCCCACCCTGCCTCGGCAAAGGGAGCGCGGGTAAGGTCAAACGACGGGGGACGCAAGCCGGACCTCCAGAAGTTGAAGGACGCCTTCTGCGCCGGAAACAGCCTTGCGGGAAACTGAGCGGCATCCCCTGACCACCAGTTTTTCTCCCCAATGTAGGCGTCCTCCGGCGCACCGTGAGTCTCCGGCTTAACGGTGTTGTTGTTAAAAAAGCTGTGCGGCATCGTCCAGCCGGAAAAGGTAAACGAGGATGCGCTAAAGCGGACACGACTTTCGGCTTCCGGATTCCTGCCTGCATTGACGCCGGCAGCATAGGCGCGAAAGAAGGCGGCGGACGCGTCGTAGTCGTCTTCCGTGAGGCCGAGTCTCCTCCGTTTGTCCGGGCGCAGGAACTTAAGGCCCCGGTAAACAACGGAGGCGTTCTTTTGGTTCGCGTTCAGCACGAAATGCGCAGCAAACGGGGAGGCTGCCGCGACTCTGTACTGAAACACGTTTACCCCGCCCCCCTCACGTTCCGGCACGTACTGCTTTTCGTTAAGAAGATCGTTGTAAAAAGAAAGTACTCCTGAAATCTTTACATCGCTTATCGTCTCCTGTATCTGTATCAGAAGCGACAATTCTTCTATGCAGCGGGCCATCACGTCATAACTTTCCGCCGAGCAGGCGCTTTTAAGGAAGAGGCTCCCGCCTTCCTCCTCAGCCCAATTGCCGCGAAAAACAAAGTAGCCCTTTCGTATGTCCTCAAAAGTTTTCGCTCCGGAAATGTTGTATATTTTATATTTGATATCTTTGTAGTACGGGTACAATTCCGAATTTTCCGTACGAAGCGCTTCTTCCCACACATCTTTTAACTCGCCGCCCTCACGGTAAGAAGAAACACAGTTGTTTTCGATACCGAAACGCACTAGGCGTTCATTTTTTTCCGGATCCCGCCAGGGGAGGTGGCTGTTAAGCAGCAGGGCCTTGAGTGACTGAAAAGAAAAATTATTGTCTGCGGCGTCTTTTACAAGCGAAAAAAAACTTCCCGCACCGTAGCGCTGCAACGCCTTGCCGGAACGTATATGCAGCGGCACATCGTAAAGGGCGGCCTCACGTTTTATGTAAGGTTCCAGCGTTTCAAGTTCCGGCGCGCTTATAGCAATATCTTCGTAAGGAATTTTTTCCTGCTCGTACAGCCGCCGTATTTCAAGAATCGCCGAACGAATCTCGGCGCGGCTCGAATCAAAATTGTGGAGCGGGGATATTTTTTCGTCCTCGCCCACCCGAATCGTATGGATGTTGTGGGCGGCGAGCAGGCTTTCATGTTCAGCAAAATCTTCTATCAGCTCAGGATAAAAGATAAAATATTCATATTCCGTATCCCTCCAGGGCGGCCTTTCCCATGCGCTTTCAAACAGGGCGTGGGCGGAAAGAAAATTTTTGTACTCCAGCTCCAGCGTCAGGAGATCGCGGTCCTCGTCATCCTCAGTGCCGGCGGCTGGAGACTTCCCGTAACTTTCGCGCCACATCCGCAAGAGCGGCAGTATACGGGCCACGCCGCGCGCAAATATCGTTCCGTCAGCCGAATATTTTTTGGGAATAAGCGTCTGGAATATTTGCTGTTTCGCGTTCCGTTCCGCAAGGTTTACGGCAAATATGCCGCGGTGAACGGCGTTGACGGGGCGTAGTCCCTCAATCTCCGTCCGTATGCAGCTTTCCTTGAATCTGTCCCACGCGATAAAGCTTTCGGCGGCAAGCGTTCCAATATCAAAAAGGCTTAAGGTTTTCTGCGCCCAGAAGAAGGCCGCCGTCTGCGTCGGAAAAACAAAGCGCGTATTCTGCTTTCCGCCGTTTTCGCGAGAGTTCTCACGGAAGTTCTCACTCAGAATCCGCAGTATGTTTGACTGGATGTTCATTGAATTTTATCCGACCGTCCGGCGCGCCGTCCTCCGCCCCGCCTCAAAAAACCTAATCGTAAATTATGAGCGCGTATAGAACCAAATCTTCGCTCCCGTTGTTTGCGAGACTGTGCGAGCAGCCGCTCCCCGTTACCGTAACATCGCCGGGCGCCGCCGTAAATTCATTGCCGTCATCGTTTACAAGGCCCGTTCCCGACACAAACACATAGTATTCCGTCTCCCCGTCGTGCCTGTGATACCCGATGGACGCGCCGGGCGCGAGGCGTACCTCGGAAAAAAGTTTGGCGCGCCTCAGCGTTTCCGCGGGCACAAGGTGGGTAAACCTCGCCGTCCCCTCCCCTCCGCGCAGCTTTTCCTTCTCCTCCACCGTCATCTCGATTCTTTTGATATGCATGTACAGTCCTCTCCGGTATTTTTATCAGGATAGCGGGAATTACTGCAATAATCAACGCGGGCGCTTGATGGTTATCCAAAAATGGCGTACAGTAATAGAAAAGATAACTTCAGTTAATGAAAATACAAAATATAGTCTGCTTGCTGGCGCTGTTTTTTGTCCTGGCGTTGAATAACTGCCGGGCGGATACGGCGCTGGATATACCGTTGAAAGATGCCCTCGATCGCGTCAAAAATGGCGATATAGGGTTCATAATTGACGCCGTGCCGGCGCGTGTGACGGAACTTTCAAAGATACACACTGCGCTGCCGTTTTACGCCGCCCTGTTGCTTGAAGCGGCAGATGCGGGCAATGAACGGATAGAACTTCTGCTCCTCGAAGCGCTGAAAGACCCTGCCACGCGCGACGCCGCGTTAAAAAAACTTTCCCCGGTGCGGGAGGAAGCGGAGGTTGGGGAACAGTTTGACGGGATCGCGGCGGCCAGGGCGGCGCTTGCCCGCAGGGATTACAACGAGGCTCTACGTCTGTTCGGCGAGATGCGGAGTAACGGGTATGCGGCTTTTATTGCCGACAAGGAATTGTTGGGCGACTTAGGTAAGGCGTTCCAGTACGCAGTGATACCGGGCAGGGGGGCCGCCGCCGCGGTAGGCGCGGAGCTTTTTATGGAGTGGGAGGGGGACGTACGGGAAGGGAGCAGCCTTTGGGCCTTGCCGGAGAACGAGAGGGACGAACGCCGCTACCTCCTACTGTACTATGCCGGCAGGATGAGGCGGCAACTTGCTGAATACGATGCGGCGGTGGAACTGTTTGCAAGCGCTCTGGTCCTGGCACCGGACGAGGAGCAGGCCGACGCCTGCATCTGGTATATAATCGATACATCGCTCGCCAAAAACGGTGGCAAAACGGAAGAAACCACCGCGCTGATCAAAAGGTACGCGCTATTTTGGAAAAATCCGGCGTACTTTTCCGATATTTTTGAAAAATTAACGCATTTACTGTGTCTCAACCAACGATGGAACGAGGTGGCAGAACTTTTTCCTTACATACGCAGCTACAGCAACCGGGAGATTTACGCAAAGTATGCTTTTATACTGGGAAACGCCGTTGAACTTGGACTTTTGACACCGGAAAAAGCCTCCGCTTCCCTCAAGCCGATCCATTCAGGCAGCGATCGGGCTGAGCCTGCCGATTCGCCGCTTCCGGCGGATTTTTACCGGATCGCTTACGACAGCGGCATTGTAGCCGGCCTTGACACAAGATCATTTTACTACACGTCCGCGGCTGCGGAAAAACTCGGCAAAGAACCGCGCCTCAACATACCGGAGGACGGGGCCGGCGGCGTTAAGCAGTCATCGCAGGCGGAAAGGGAACTGACAAACGAATTCCTTTACGGCTTCTTTCTTTTTGGCGCGGCCCGTTTTGCCTACCCGTACATAATGGAGCAGGCGGCGGAACTGTCTGTACAGGAACTGCGCGTGCTGGCCGAACTGCTTGCGGCGGAGGAACGCTGGGCCGAATCGATACGGCTTGCCCGTACCTATATGCAGCGCCCTGATTACATACTGAATCACGCCGACATCGGTATCTGTTACCCGCTTGCCTATTACAATCTTGTAGAAAAATTTTCCCGCGAAACCGGCATGGACGAGGCCCTGCTTTACGGCCTTATACGCACCGAAAGCCTTTTTATGCCGGACATAGTCTCACGGGCTGGGGCGGCAGGACTGACCCAGCTTATGCCGGAGACGGCTCAAGAAACGGCGCGGGGGCTTGCAAGGAGTGGAGGCACGGACTATTTTACAGAAGGCGGCCTCGATCTCAGCGAGCCCGCGCTGAACATAAACCTGGGGGCGCTGTACTTCCAGCGCCTGAAGGAACAGACGGACAGCACGCTGCTTGCCCTGTTATCGTACAACGGCGGCATGAATCGTATCCGCCGCTGGCGAAACGCCCGCCCCGCACTGAACGATGAGCTTTTTCTTGAAAGTATTGAGTATGCGGAGACCCGCGATTATGGCCGCCAGGTCCTGACCGCCGCCGCCATATACCGCCGTCTGTGGAAACTTTGATCCACGGGCGACAGCGACGCGGCAGCCGCGGCTAAAACCTGGCTATCGGGACGAAGGTGTCGGCCCTGAGCGAGGCCCCGCCGACAAGGGCGCCGTCTATGTTTTCCTTTGCCATCAAAGCTGCCGCGTTATCGGGCTTCACCGAACCGCCATACTGTATCACGATGCTTTCGGCGGCTGCCGAGCCGTAGAGCTCACCTATCACCTTACGAATGTACGCATGGATCGCGTCCGCGTCCTCGGGCGTAGCCGTCTTGCCGGTACCGATAGCCCAGACAGGCTCGTAGGCTATCGTAACGCGCGGAAGCTCGGCGGCGCTTATCCCTTTAAGCCCTTCGACGGTCTGCTGCCTGCATACGGCCTCCGCCTTGCCCGCCTCACGCTCTTCCAGCAGTTCGCCCACGCAAAGAATCACGTCAAGTCCATGCTTCAACGCAAGACGCGCCTTGCGGTTGACAAGGCCGTCATCCTCTTTATAGATATGACGCCTCTCGCTGTGTCCAAGAATCACGGTTTGAACGCCCAAATCTTTAAGCTGAAGCACGGAAACCTCACCCGTGTGGGCGCCCTCCTCCTCAACGGCGCAGTTTTGCGCGCCCAGCAGGATATTACTGCCCCTTACAAGCGCCGCAACCGTCTCAAGCGCGGTAAAGCTGGGCGCTACAAGGTACTTGTGCCCGCCGTCCGCGAGCGCCGCGACAAGCTCCCTGGCAAGGGCGGCAGCCTCCGCCCTCGTCTTGTGCATCTTCCAGTTACCCGCTATAAAATATCCTCTTGCCATTTCCATCTCCTGACTTATGAGCCTGTTCCAAAACTAATCGACTGTGCGCTAAACGGCCCCGTCATAGCCGGGAGCACGGTGCGAACCTTCGGTTCGATGGAACAGCCTCTTATGATAAATTTTTGATAATGTCTTTCGCTGCTTGTTCATCAATTTCGTTATGGTGGGAATAATTAAGGTCCAGCCTTTCCGTTACCAGTTCTACGGCGCGTTCTATCATCTTTGCCAGCGGCAGACCTTCCAGGCCGGCCAGGGTCAGGTGTTCATTTTGCAACGGAAGCAGTATACGCTTGCCCGGCGCGGCCAGAATCGCCTCGGCCATAGAGTGTGTAATCTCGCCCATCATGCTGTTGCCTATGATTATACCGATTGGACCGACGATGAAGTCTCCCAAACGCACCGAATTACAGATCGCGTTTTCGCCTGCGGCCCCGCGGTGCGCACCCGCTTTGACCATGCGTTCCACCGCGACGGCGTTGGTGCCGAGCGCGATTATCTCAACATTATCGCCGGTAGCATCGCGCAGTTTTCCCACAAGCTGAACGCCGATACCGCCGCCCATCCCATCCACTACGACGATAGTCTTTTCGCGCTTTTTTGTCTGCATGGACTAGCCTATATCGGAACGGGACGTTACCACACGTGAAATTAGTCCGTAGTTTACAGCCTCGCCGGCGGTCATCCAGTAATCGCGGTCCGTGTCCTTTTCAACCTGGGCCTTGTCCTGACCCGTTTCGTCCGCTATCAGTATGTTTATCTTTTCGCGTAGCTTTTCCAACTCGCGGGCATGAATCTCGATGTCGGTAGCCACGCCGCGTATGCCGGACAGGGGCTGGTGTATCAGGTAATGGCTGTTTGGCAGCCCCACCCGCCGTTCTTTTGGGGCGGCCAGCAGCAGAATCGCCGCCGCGCTCGCCACAAGCCCCATGCCAATCGTCCAAACCGGCGGCTTTACGAAGCGTATCATGTCAAAAATCGCAAAACCGGCGTCCGCGTCCCCGCCCGGCGAATCGATAAATAGTTTGACGGGTTCGTCCCCTGAGTTTTCAAGAACCAGGAGCTGACGTATAGTTTTCTCCGCGAGGTCCTTTTTTATCTCGCCGGACAGCAGAATTGTCCGGGTTTTAAGCATCTTATCTGCAAAAGAGTCGGGCGCCTCTTTTTTCGCGTCTTCTTTTTCCCCGCATTCTTCATCGCGGCCACCATCAACGCGCAAAACCACGCGCGGTGCCATAAATCCACATACGTTGACCATGTTTGCAGTATAAAAAAGCAGTATGACTTTTTCAAGTAGGACGCTTGCATATTTATTTATGGCATGATAATTACTTGATAAATGTTTACAAAAAGAAAAGATAAAAGATACCCTTCATTTGCGATGGCTACGATGCGTGATGTTTTTATCGGCAGCGCGCTTTTAAAAGATATAAGCGTTTCCGGCTGCCGCATTGAACATACAATTATGATAAATGTGGAGAGGGGCAAACGTTACACACTCCATATCAAGCCAGAATCGTCCGCAAACATCGGAGAATTCAAGGTGGAGGCGGAAGTCTGCTGGGTAAAAGCGCGTGACTGCGCCTGCGAAGCCGGATTCATCATTGTCGAGTCGCCCAAAGGTAAGGCTTTTCAACGCTATGTTGACTATCTTGCCTACCGTAGCTGCCACTACCCGTTAAGCCGTACTTAGGGAAACGCTGATTAACTTGACGCTAATCGCGTTTCCCTAATGTATTTGCTCATTTCATTGCGCAAATAGGGTAAACTTTGTTTACCTTGCGTTAAAGTAGCACCGATTGCGCC
>JAITIR010000117.1 GCA_031279285.1 Spirochaetaceae bacterium
AGGGAAACGCTGATTAACTTGACGCTAATCGCGTTTCCCTAATGTATTTGCTCATTTCATTGCGCAAATGGGGTAAACTTTGTTTACCTTGCGTTAAAGTAGCACCGATTGCGCCAACGTAGTTGGCGAATTCTCGATTGAATAAATCAGTGCTTACCTAGCGATGCCCCCGCCGGTTAACCGCGAATGGATAAGCGCATAGCGCTTGTCTCCGGGGTTTACGCCGCCCGTAAAGCCTGCTCGCAAAGCTCTTTCACGGCAGTCCGGCGAGCAGGGCTCAAGCCTGCCGCGTTTCCAAGGCAGTTTACAGCGCTGACCGTAAATGGGTATACTATCAATCGTATGGAAAGCCCTGTCACTGCCGTCAATTCCGTTTCCCGCGCCGCGGGCGCCGTTCTCCCCGCCTGGTTGACTGGCTTTCCCCGGCAGCAAGTATTTCCTGGCCGGCGGCCCCTAACTTTTAAACTTTCACTTATTAGATTCCCCCCCCCCCCCCTGCGGATTCCGCTAGACTTTTCGCTTAAGCAAACAGTTCTCCCGCCACGGCGGGAGAGTCATCCGCCGCGGCTGTATGGTTACAAAACCGGCCGTTTGGCCGGATTATTCATAGTTTTTACTGTATGGAAGCATTTTTATGGATTTTATTCCAACGAAAGATGCCGCATTGAATGCGGCGTGGGCGTACAGCCTAATGTGGGCATTGTGGAGGCCCATCTCGATGAGTTTCACATTCCACTGGAGCAGTTTTACGCCGCTGAAGGGCCCGCACGCCGCGTTCAATGCGGCGTGCGCCAAAGTCCTGGACCCGAACCACGGACTGGTGTACACGGCGGACAAGAACAATACCCACGGAACGTGTTCCATAAAGCATGACCATTGGTTATGGGAACCGCCGCGAAAAAACCGTTTATTTGAGACGGCGAGCTATGAGGCCGGGTTTCGAGTTCGGCTTTAAGGAGAAGTATTATGAGAAAAATTGTTGGTTTGCTGTGTGTCGTATTCACGGGACTTTTGGTTTTACTGGCCGGATGCCCCACCGAAGTGGCTACCGATGACGGCGAGGAGTACATTGCCGCAGCGGTGTTGCTCAACGAAAAAGCGAAGTATAACACCGCGGTAGCCCTCAGCCTTGAAGAAAGCGACACGGGCACGAATGTCACCGATCAGTTTATACGGCTTTTGCCCGGAAAAATCGCTGATCGCACGGTAGCGGTTTCGGTCAAGGACACCGGCAAAAAAGGTTATTTCATTTTGCAGGACGGAAATATACTTTTTACCGGAGTGATGCCCCCGACAGTTCCGGAAGAAAACGCTGAAAAAGAAACAGAGAGTTCAGGCGACGGCGAAGAAACCGCCGAAGAAGAATCCGAAGTTGCCGGAAACGATGGCAGTCCCAACATGGAAGTAATAACCCTGCGTTTCCGGAAAGGCGAAGAAAGCGTCACGCTTGAGGTGCTGGCGATCATCAACAGAAAGGGGGAGGAGGAACAGGAGCGGATAGCGGCAACAGAAAGGAATACCTTTCTCCTCTACGGGTACGACGTGATCAATTCAGCCTATATAAACTGGGACGATGTAAAACAAACCCGCCCCATCCTTGACAGGAGGAAAGTGGAAGCCGCCAATATGATTGTGGACTCGACACGCGCAACAACTCTCTGGGAGTTCAAGGTTGGGAATACGATCAAGGAACTGTTTGACAAGCTCAACGCTTCAATCAGTGTGGACTATGACAAGGGGACGCTATTCAGCGGCAGGGCGGAAACGGAATTTAATGCCGATTCAGGGGCCCGTTATGTTAAGGGGCGATCGCTCGTTATTGTCAGGCGGGAGTATTTAAGAAACACACTCCCTTCCGGGCTGAAGCTTCTCCTTGACGACAGCTTTGTAACTGAAATCACCACAAAAAGCGCGGCAGACATTCTGGATGCTTACGGGACCCATCTGATTGCCGATTGCCAGTGGGGCGGGCAGGCTGAGTTTAACTACTCCTATACCGGAATGCAACTGACCACCGATGCGCAAATAGAAGCGGCGCTTAAAGCCGCCACGATTGACGCAAACGCAAGCGCAAGCGCAAAAGCAGACGCGACGGAACTGAGAGACAGATCCAGTCGTGTTACTTCTTCATTGCGGGGCGGAAATACTATCTCTTACACTGTGAGCCAGTTCCCGGCAAGATACAGCGACTGGGTGAACAACATCAGCAGCAATCCTGGCCTACAGGAGATTTGCGGAACACCCAGTTTTACCAACGCTTTAATTCCGATCTGGACTATAGCGAATGAGCTAAACACGACCAAAGCGAAGCAAATCGAAACGGAATTCTATCGAAGGGTCAACGAGAGGAAGGCGGCTCTTGAGTCCCTGTCGGCAGTATCCGGGCCTTCGTACGCGACAGAGTATGCCTATATTACCGCCCTTGGCGCCTATGCGACCGCCTCCAGAATCCCCAGCATGGACGGCATGAACAGTATAATAAGGACCAATATATACCACTCGAATGCTGGCACTCTGCTGGATACAAATCTCAACAGAGGGCGGGGAGGGAATAAAACGTTTGTTTTTTATAACCTGGAGCATAACGCCAACAAACATGAGGCAATTGCGGAGGTGCGGATAGTTGGATGGCTTGTGCAGCGTTATGCGATTAGCGCCGACTATCAGTGGTGGATCCGGGTGCCCTGGATTCTTAATGGACAAACCCACGGTCAGTTTTTCGCCCTGGAATACCGCAAGGTAAATGAGAATGATACGATGGCCATTGATTTTATCGGGAGTATAAATAGCAATGAAACCAGCGAGTATATTCCAAAGGACAACGAACTCCAGCCCGGTTATTTCTGGGTTCCCGGTTATGTTTCCGGCCCCGATTATACCGGACTCGTCTATCAGCAGCGCGGCGATATGGAAGGCATCTCTCTGACGGTCCGTAAAGTTCCGTTTGAATGGTAACGCAGAACAATGAAGAGCGAACAGCAAGCAATGGGCGGCTTTCAGGGGAAGGCCGATTGTCTGATTTTTTTTATGGTAAACAAGGAGAAAAGTATGAGAAAAATTATTGGTTTGATGTGTGCAGTGTTCATGGGGCTTTTGGTCCTGCTGACCGGATGCCCTGTCGAAGTGGCGCCCGAAAGCGGCGAGGACTACATTGCCGCGGCGGTGTTGATAAATGAAAAAGCGAAGTATGTTACGGCGGTAACCTTCTATACTGACGAAATCGAAGAGTTAAAAGAGGTTACCGGCCGGTTTATCCAGCTTGTCCCCGGAAAAAGCGCCAACAAGGAAGTGAGCGTTTCGGTCTCCGATGCCGGCGAAGGCAATTTGTTTATTTCGCTTGATGGCAGGATCTACTTTACCGGCGAGCAAGCTCCCAAAGAAGTTGATGACGAAGGAGAATACATTCCGCACAGGGAAACCGTAACCCTTTCCTTCGGGAAGGACGGGGAAACCGCCGTGCTTGACGTGCTGGCGGTCATCAAAGACAGGAATGAGGAAAAACCGGATGACGAGCGGGTGGCGATAAGCGACGAGGATACCTTTTTGCTTTTCGGCTACGACGTGATAAAGGGCTCCTACATCAACCGGAGGGCTGTAAAAATAACCCGGCCCATTCTTGATATTGACAAGGTGAACGCGGCGGATCTGGGGAGGCGGGCGGCTTCCACGTTGAGCGAGTGGGAATACGCGGCGGGAGACTCGGTCAAGGCCGTGCACCAGAACTTCTACGGGAGTATGATCGACACAAACATTTCTAACAGCATAAGTTCAACTGTGGCCAGCGTGATGTCGAAGGGCGCCGCGCCGGCCATTTCGCGTAGCATATTTAGCGGTATATTTGAGAGTATCAAAGGCAAGATAGTAGGGGCATTAGGCACAATCGCCGGCATTGGCAGCGTAGTGGACATCACAGGGGACGACATGGCGAGCAACATTATAAACGCGGTACAAGGCGTTGTTTTCGCCGGCGGGGTGGAAAAGGAGTTTTCGCCCACGCAGACAACCAGTAAGGGAACTTCCGGCCAGCCGGCAACCTTGGAAACATCCTATTACGTCAAGGCCCAGGGATACCATGTTACAAAAGAGGAATGGCTGAGGAAAACCCAGCCTTCCGTGCTGGCAACGCTCCTTGACGACTCATTTCAAACGGATGTCAACACAAAAAGCGCTGCGTACATTCTGGATTCCTACGGGACTCATCTGATTGTCCGCTGCCAGTGGGGCGGAAGGGCCGAGTTTAACTACTCCTATGCCGGAACCCAACTGGCCACGGCCTCTATTGAGGAAGTGAAAGGCTCTCTCCAAGCCGCTATGCAGGTGCTGTCGGGGGAGGGAAGCAAGGTCTCGTCCGCGGACAAGGCAAAGGCGGAAGATCTTGGGAAGAACTCTTACATCACAATCTCTTCCCGTGGCGGAAACAACACAGGTTTTACCACCGTGGAACAATTCATGGCGGGATACGCCGATTGGGTGGCGAGCATTACGGGCAAACCCGATCTCTGCGGGATTTCAGGCGAAGATTCTTTGATTCCGATCTGGGATATAGTGGCGGAAATAAACCCGGGTAAGGCCGAGGAAATCGAGGTGGAATTTATTGTGCGGACCGCCAAGCGGGCTATCACTCTTGAAGACTTTGTAGCCGCTAAAAACACTGCAATAGAAACGGTCTCAGATATGGTTATTTTGACCCCTGCGTCTGCCCTGACGATCGGGGATAAGCCCTCGTCCTCAACTACGTCTTATATGTTTATTACCGCCATTGGCATTCTGCAACACAAAGGCACGGGTTTCCCCGCCGGTTATAACAACCCTTTCGGTTATAACACTCTGGTATTGGATAGCGAACCAGGCTCAGGCTACCGCATCACGGACGCGAATGACGGCTTCGGCGCAATGCCTATCCAGATTTATTATAAACGGGAAAATTCCCATTTATTCGCGATAGCGGAGCTGCGGATAGTTGACCAGACTTGGCGCCTGCGAGCCGCCCTGCAAGCCGCCCTGGACCCTAAGTACAGCGACAAACAATGGATTACGGCCACGGGTAGCCCCCCGGATGGTGATCTTAATTATAAAGTCGGACAGCCTTTATATCTGCAATATCGTATGGCAACGAAGGCAGACACAACGGTTATCACTTCTATCGAGAGCTATCCGTCCAACTACAAGCTGACTCTCGATGATCAAAGTAAATGGGAGAAAGCCGGCAAGCCGGATACCGGATGGGCAGAATGGGTGAAAGATTTTGATGGCGCCGGTCCTGTCAACCTGAACAAGGACACAGTAGGTGGAACAGTCCGTTACCTGGCGGTGCGTAAAGTTCCGTATACCTGGTAAAACGCTTCACGCGCGCCCTGCGGAGACAGCGGGTTGGCTGTTTCCGCGGGAATGGGGCGCGGAAAGGAGAAATCAATTGAAACGAATGGTATATGTTCTTGCAGCCTTCATACTGCTTTGCCCCGCCCTGCGCGCCCAGACCGGAGCGGAAGCCGCGCCCGCCCCCAAAAATAGCTGGTTTTCCGCGTCTATGGAAACCAGCACCGGGTTATTCTACGGAACCATGAGCGAATTTGTCTACGAGGGGGACGAAGTGTTAAGCCGGCTGGACTGGCAGGAATATTTTGTTCCCTATGCCGCGGTTGTTCTGGAATTCAACGTTAAAAACGTCCTGTTTTATTTTTCCTTTCTATCCGTCCTGTCCTCCACAGGCGGACTTATGAAGGACTATGATTATATGGATCTCGGCGCGGCGTATACCCATTATTCCCAGCATACCGCCAAGTTCGAAAAGCATCTGGAGTTCAATCCCGCCATCGGCTACCTGGTCACTCTGGGGAATTTCATCATTGTTCCCCAGGCGGGCGTCATGCTCAGAACCCGTAAATGGTCCGCCGTGGACGGCTACACCCAGTACACCCAAACCGGACAAGTCTGGTCTGATTCTTTACCCAAGCAACAGCTTGGAGGAACGATTATCACCTACGAAGAATCGATATGGTTTCCCGTCATCGGGCTGGGGTTTGGGTATACTTTTCGAGAGCGCTTTCAGGCGTACCTCCTGGGCAGCTATTACCCGTACATGGAAGTCAACACGATAGACACCCATGTTCTGCGGAAGACCCGGTTCCACGATACCATGAAGGGCGGCATGGGGTTTTA
>JAITIR010000056.1 GCA_031279285.1 Spirochaetaceae bacterium
GCAGGTTCCGTTTGGCTATAGGGATTCCATTTTGCCATCTGCGCCGCATCGGCGGAATTGTAAAAGCCGTCCTTTTTTAACAAGTCCAGCAACTCATTGGTTAGTTCAGCGTCCCTCTCTCGCAGATCGTCTTTTTCTTTAACCGTCCTTGGCCTGAAGTGCTTGTGTCTGACTTCCAATAGTTCTTTCTGCGTTTCCTCAATCTTGGGGTCGGCAAGAACGTCCTGCTCCCTTTTTATTCCGATCAGAGTATTGGCCGCCACAAACTTGGTCTCAAGATTGGGCAGGGGGAGGACATTGTAATTGTTGTCGATGGTTCCGCCGGTTTTCTGGTCGACAATAAGGGAAATAAAGAAACGAAGCTTGCTTATCTGGATGGCGATGGGTTGGATGTCAACGCCGTAAACACAGTTTTCTATCAAGTACAGTTTGCGGCCATAATTGCCGGAGTTGAACTCAAACACGTCGCTTATCTCTTTAAGACGATCCTCCCGTTGTTTCTTGTCGCCTATCGTAAAGGCATCTTCGGTGTCCGCAATCGCCTTTTTACGCTGGAGCTCTTTCCACTGTTTGTTTTCCGGATCCAGCCTGCCCAGTATAAACGTGAGTTTGTTCAGTATGCCCATGGGGAAAGCGCCGGAACCGCAGGCGGGGTCAAGGATTTTGCACTCGTGAATCGCCTGTATAAGCAGGGAAACTTCATCGGCGCTAAAGCTGTGTCCCTCTTCGTTATAGCTGAATAGGGCGTCGAGTTTTTTTTCCGTGCTTGAGGATTCCTCCGGTTCGGACGGCGGGTCCCCAAGCGAGGAGGGAGGCTTCCCGCCTTCTGATGATAGTCTTTCTTTCAAATACTCTTTGAGGGATGCATCGACCATATATTCGACGATTTCACGGGGCGTGTAAAACGAGCCGGACTCTTTGCGGGCCGTGGCGCTGGTTTCCTCGTTGTAGGTGCCAAGCAGATTTTCAAAGACCTTGCCTAACAGTTCCGGGTCAAGGGCGATTTCGATGTCCTGTGGTGTGTTTTCTTCTATCGTGAAATTGTACTGGGAGAAAATATCGATAAGGCCCTCGTGTGTGCCGCCGCCAAAGAAAAGGCAGTTGGGAACAAAGGCGGCCCGTTTGCTTTCCCTGCTGAAGCCGTCTTTGTATTTCTGTTCTTTGTGCTTTTCCCGGCGGTCAAGACATTCAAAAAGACCGCCGTTCAGGAACGGTATGGCTTCAAATTTTTTGATAAATTCCTCATGGGAGATTTTTATCATGGGTTTGTCAATATGATCCCGGTACTTTGATTTTATGCCATAGCCATCGTGTCCGTCTTCGCCGTCAAAGAATTCCCTTTCGTTTATCTCGCAATTCAGCGTTGCAAAAAACAAATTCTGTAGAATGGCGTTATAATAGGACCCGCTTTTTGCGGAATGTTCATCAAAATTGTGTAAGAGCTTTTTTAATTCCTGCGCGTCGAAAATCCAGGAGGGCATGAGGTTTTCCTTGCGCCTGAGAAACCAGACGAATATGAGCCGGGTTATCAATCGTATCAGATGTTGGCGGTTTTCTTTTTTTACAGCGTCATCAAGGGTCTTCGGCAAATGAGCGTTTTTACCGCTTCCAAGGGGGAAACGGACGATATGAACCGCCCACGTGTCATACCACTTAAACAGCCGGGTAAAAAATTCTTTGGTTAACGCCTCTATCGAGAAAACCGCAGTTACGTCTTCAAGGTTTTTCGCGCCCGGAATAGCCGCCAGCTTTTCAAGATTATCCGCCGCCGTCCTGCATGAATAGCCCTTGCCGCAAAGGTAGGAATAGCGTTTCGCCGGCGTGGCGTCTTTTGCGCTGCCGCCTTTGTTGATAAAGGAAAAACGCCATAGCCCCTGGCTGTTTTCATAATGAAAGATAACGATGGCGGACTGATATGCGTCGAGGGATTTCCGCACGGCCCTCTGAATCGTTACCCTGCTCCGGGCAATGTCCACGTTTTCCTGGAGGGTAACGTCGAAAAAATTCATCTCCCCGAAAGTGAAGTTTTTTGAGCTGCCGAAAATGAATATATCTTTTACTATTTTCTTGTCCGCATCGGAAAGATAATCGTTGAGGGAACGGTTTGCTTTCTGGATGGGGCCGAATACGGGTTCAAGGCAGGATCGGGCAAACGCATCGGCTCCGGGGTAATCCTTCTCAAGGATGGTTCTATAATCAGCCATTACTGTCCCCTTTGGCGCCTTGCACGGCAAGGGTTACAATGCCCTTTTCTTCGGCCTTTGTATCGGCGTGAATGTATTTTGACCAGGCCGAAATATCGGCTTCGGCAAGAGCGGCTTGGGGCTTTGCCTTGACAATTGCATTGATGAGGGCGCTGTTGCCGTTACGCACGGAAAGCAAAATATCCTGCAAAAGGGCGGAAGATTCAGGGGGTAATCCGGCAATGTGGGCGTAGTCATTCAGGGTGTTCATGGCTTTCTGCCGTTTTTGCGATGACAGGGTCGTTCTGGTTTTTATGGCGATGGTTTCGTTTTGCCTGTCCAGGGTGTGCCGATCAAGAATGGATGCAAGGGCAGCGTTTAATTCCGCCGTATCGGGTTCCGCCGCTTTCTCCGTTTCGGAACATTCGAGTATGTCCAGCATCTCCTCCAGCGATATGGCGTAAGGGTGATGGGCATTATCCTGCCTCCTGCAGGCGTAATACCATTGGCCCTTGTTGTTCTTGACATGGGCGGCGGTTATGGGAGCGTCCAATGTCTTTGCCGACACAACTTTTTCCATGAGGCTTTCGAGTTCCGCATAACGCCGGGGATTCTTTGAGCGGAACCGTTTGAGCAGGTCGATGTATTTGAGGGACCGCGAACCCTCGTCTTCATCATGTCGAATCAGATCGTGGATGATCAGTTCTTCTTCTTTGCTGAAAATTTTGCTGTCCTCGCCGAAAAGTTCATGGAATGCCTGTATCTTGTTCCACGCCCGTTCGATGATATTGATCTCCGCGTCCCCCTGGGCGGAGGGATAGAAATTGTACACATTGATAAAATCGGCCTCGCTTCCGATGCGGTTAATGCGGCCAAGGCGCTGCATCAGGCGGGCGGAGTTCCAGGGGGAGTCGTAGTTGAGTATTACATTGGAACGGTGAAGGTTTACGCCTTCGGACAAGACATCGGTGGTGATTAAGATTTGATAATCCTTGCGCTTAATGCCGGCGTAGTTGGCGTCAAAATTGGCTTCGATGCTCTCCCGTTTTTCGGCGAGCTTGTCCGCGGTAATGGCGAGGACTTTTCCTTCGTAGTCGCCGGTATCCAGATTGTCCGCAAGCATATTCACCGTGGGGATGGCCTCGGTAAAAATGATCAGTTTCCTGTCATCGGGGTTCTGCGGGTTGTTGATCTTCGGGTCAAAGAACACGCTGTCTATTTTACGCAGGAAGGCGGCAAGTTTCGGGTCGGCGTTTTGCCGGTCCCATTTGCCGATAAGGCTGTCGATAAGGGCCTTGTCGTCTTCAAGCAGTATCCGGTATTCGGGAACAAAAGCGGAGGCGGCGAATTTTCGGTTGCGCTCGTCTTTGCGCTGCATCTTGCGCTCTATTTCTTTGTAGCACATTGTTATGCCGCCCCTTAATTCCTGCTTTTCCGGGGAAAGCTCTGCATTGATGTCCAGGTCGGGGCAGATAAAGACGGTGTCGTCATCCAGCATGGCGATCATGTTTTCACAGTAGCGTCTGAGATTCCGCAGGGATTCCTTGAAGGCGGCAAAGCTGCTTTCGAGGCGCTTTACCAGGTGGATTTCCATCATCTGGGCAAGACGCTCGGAGATGCCTTTTGCTTTCAAGTTGTGTTTTTCGTAAAAGGCTTTGTCCCTGGGATCGGCAAGGTATTCAATGGCCCGGTAGCGGTAATAGCCCAGGACTTTTGTTTCACCGGCCATATCGAGGGTAAAATTGCCGTCGGCGCTTACGGACGTTTTCGATATGCTGGGGGCTATAATGTTGACGGTATCGTAGAAAAGGCGGGCAAGCTCTGTGTTCATTTTGTAGTCGAGTTTTTCCGGTTCCCGGATTACGGGGAATTTAAGGCCCTGTTCTTCCATGTCCTCTTTGAAATACTGTTCGATGTCGCGCCGGGTGCGGCGGATACAGAGCGGCTCTATTACCCTCCGGCGGATGTCCTGAAACAATGTCCGTAATTCGGCATGATCCGCGTCTATCTGTGTTTTTGTTTTTTGATTGCCCTGGGCGTCGTATTTTCTCATCAGGCGCTTATAGTCCGTCTGCTTGTCGGCGAAGTAGCTTTCAAGGCTGCGCCCATATTTTTCGCCCAAGGTGTCCAGGGTTGAATTGCGGAGTTCCGTCTGGAAAAGACCTATCTGGTTGCGGAGATCTTCCGGGCGGTTGTTCTGCGGTGTTGCCGAAAGCAGCGCCACCTTCGCCTGGGGGCTGGTGTGGGCTATCACATTTTGAAGCTGCCGGTACATGGCGGTGTCCCGGTTGCGGAAACGGTGGCTTTCGTCCACCAGAATCAGGGCGAAATTGTTCTGCGCAAAATCGGATGACAATCCGTTGACCGGCTCCTCAAGGGTATCGGAATCATCGCCGCCAAGGATCTCCGATTCTTCTTCGATGTTCCGCGCCATGCGGTCTATGCTGCCGATGGTGATAATCCTGATATGGGGAGCGATCTTGAAGGCGCTGTCCTTGTCAAAGTAAGCGATAGAGGAGGTCCAGTTTTTTTTGATCCCCGGGGGCGTGATAATCAACACCGGGCGGCCCGTTCCGTTCTCCATGAGAAAGCGCTTGATGATCATAATGCCCACAAAGGTTTTGCCCAGGCCCACCACATCGGCAAGGAGTAGCCCGGAATGTTTGCGTAAAATGGGGAACGCCTGATTGACCGCCTGTATCTGGTATTCAAGTTTCTTGAAGCCTGGGTCTTTGGGGAGGAAATCCGCCTTGCCTGTTTTCCAGTCCGTGTCAATCTGGCTTCCAAACTGGTCTATCAGAAATTTGATATAGGTTTCGTAGGGGGAAAGGGCCGTTGCTTTTGCTTCCTTCGCTATATGTTCAAGGGATGTTTTTTTGCCGACAGGGGAACGCCGCACCTCCTCAAGAAAGATATGGTTCCAGTCTTCGCTTTCTTCCCATTTTTCCCTGAACCAGCAAATATGCCCCTTGACGGCATTGCCTTCGCCGGGAACTGCGGCAACGATGGGCGCATTGGTTTCCATGTAGTTAAGCTCAGCGTTGCCCGCAAGTCCCTTTTGGGTAAAGTTGGAACTGCCGAGGATGCCGATAGAATCGTTGGGGCTTGAGAAGATATAACACTTGGCGTGCAAAAATTGCGGGTTTTCCCGGTCTTTTTGGCCGTACAGTTTTATGCGGAATTTGCCATTGCCGTCATTCAGATACGCGAGCAGGAGTTGTGCAACCCTTTCATACTCCGGCTGTACGGCGAGGTCTGCCAAATCGCGGCGGATATAATCCCGGGGGAAATCCATGGGAACAACAAGCGGTTCCGCGCTTTGGTATGAACGGACAAGGGGTTCCTGCCCGATGAGCAGCTTGATGCTGGTCTGTGGGCGTTCCAGAAAGGCGGCGAGTTCATCCTGCACCAGGGCAAGGCCGGGGATGTCGAGGTAGCCGACGGCGAACATGGCGCCCGTGTAACCGGGATCGAGGAAAAGGCTCTTGAGGATCTGCGCCATTTGAAGCATCGGCGAATTGTCGAGCAGGGTATTACGCAGCCGGCCCACTTCCTGTCTCCCTCTACGAAAATGGCCGGGGAAGGGCCGGCTAAGCCCCTGCCCGGCTTGAAAAAACATATCACGGGGCGGAAGTTTGTTGAATAGGCGCGTGAGAGATATTCCTCCTGACAAAGTGGGGTTTAAGGGGTTGGGTTCCTGCCGGGAGGCCGCTGCCTGCGCCCCGCAGGGGCGGCCCCAGGGGGGCGGCGTCAGCCGCGCAAGGGATAGAAGCGGAAATCCCGGAGCACACCGTCCTCCTCGGGCTTGACCCGAGGAGGACGGTGTGTGAGGAATTGGAGCGGATAGCCCGGTCCTCGGCCCTCGGGCCGAGGATGCGCCCAAATTCTTCTGAAAAATCATCGGCGGGTGGTTATGCTGTCTGGCTGGTCAAAAGCTGTCCTTGGCTCCCCACGCCTCCTGTTTCAGCCAGGACCGGGAATCGAACCCGGGACCTACGCATTACGAGTGCGTCGCTCTGCCGTCTGAGCCATCCTGGCGGAACCGCCCCGGGAGTGTCCCGGGAAAACTACGGGGTATTGTAGCAAACCGGGCGGGGAAAGGCAAGCGGCAGGCAGGCGCCGGGGAAGCTATGCATGGTTGGGTCTTCGGAAGCGCGCCCTGAAGAGATTATGTGGGGCCCAAGCCGGGGCAAGACCTCCTCGGGTCAAGCCCGAGGAGGTCGACTCGTTCGCTGGCGCGAAATGCCGGCCCCAGGGCTTGCCCGGGCTGATTCGCGGTGTTGTATGCGTGGAGGGGTTCCAGGCGCTGGGGCCGACTCGTTCACTTCGTTCAATGCCGGCCTCCTCCGGCCCTCGGCCCTCGG
>JAITIR010000036.1 GCA_031279285.1 Spirochaetaceae bacterium
GCGTTCCCCCACGCTTGCCCTCGTGTAATCTATGCCTGCCATGCGGATATTCATCGTTACACTATACCAATACCTGGTTTTTATGTCAGTCACCCAAATATACACGGGCAGCCGGCGGGCAGCCGGTAATTGTCCTTACCGTTTGCCGGATAGTGCATGCACCAATCTCCCGCCGCAAACTTGTTTGCCCCCTTGCCGCGCGTGGACTCATTGATTCAAACGAACCTCCTCCACCCTGAAGGGCGGAGTATCTTGTAGGCATTACATTATTTGGGAGGAGGTTCATTCTGTAAGACAAGCCGCACGGCTTGCCGCTGTTTGGTGTGCAAGTGGCACACTAAACACGCGGTAGAGGCAGTGGTCTAACCAAATTTTTGTTAGTGTTGCTGACTCGAACCGCCCTGAAGTCGCAAACAGAGTTTGCGTCCAAACAGAGTTTGCGTCCAAACAAAGTTTGCGTCCAAACTCATTTGCGGGAGGGCGACGTTTGCGGGAGGGCGACGTTTGCGAGAGAGGGGACTTGAACCCCTAAACCTTGCGGTACCAGATCCTAAGTCTGGCGTGTCTGCCAATTCCACCACTCTCGCATATTTTTAGATATTAGGGACGGTACTTTGGGTTGAGCGGGAAACGGGAGTCGGACCCGCGACATCCACCTTGGCAAGGTGGCGCTCTACCACTGAGCTATTCCCGCATACCAGCAAGTATGTAATGCATCTGCGTAAGAGTCAATATCACGCAATACCGCTCTTTTCGCCATTACCGCTTTTTCAAAAGAGGCATGGGTACTTTTGGGCTACATTTTTGGTTAGGCAACGCGGGGGCCGACATAAGCGGTGTTTTTTAAGTATAATTACATTTTAATTTATGGAAAGTGTAAAAATGGCCGTCAGGGAACGTGCCTCGATGTTAAGGCGGGCCTCGCTGGTTGCGTTGTTCGGGAACCTGACGCTGGCTGTCGCAAAAGTTATCGTGGGACTTGCCGCAGGCAGCCTTGCCGTGGTGGGTGACGGCATAGACACTTCGGTTGACGTACTTATCGCGGCGATGCAGTTGTTCATCGCCGGCATTACGGCCCGGCCCGCCGACGCGGGTCATCCATGGGGGCACGGGCGGGCGGAGACTGTCGGAACGGCGGGGCTGTCCTTCCTGATCTTCTTTACCGGCTTCCAGTTGATCCTGCGTTCCGTTGCGGATCTGCTGGGCGGAGTGGAGCGGGAAGTCCCCGAAGCGGCGGCCATCGTCGTAACGCTCGTCTCGATAGCGGGAAAGCTGCTGCTCGCCATCAACCAGTACCGCATGGGGAAAAAATCCGGCTCCGCCCTGCTCTCCGCCAACGCAAAGAATATGGCCGCCGATGTCGCGATCTCCGTAGGCGTACTGGCGGGCCTGATGTTTTCGCGGTTGTTCAACATCGGCTCTATAGATTCGGCTGCGGCAATGCTTGTCGGCCTTTTGGTGATAAGGGCCGCCTTAGGCATCTTTATCGAAGCAAACGCGGAACTGATGGACGGGGGCAATCTGACGGATATGAAGGAGCAGTACCGCGCCGTTTTCGAGGCGGTTCATTCCGTTCCCGGCGCCGGAAACCCGCACCGCACCCGCATACGCCGTATCGCAGGCTTCCTGGATATTGACATTGATGTCGAGGTTGACGGCAGTCTTAGCGTCAGGGATGCCCACGTGATAGCCACCCAGGTTGAAGACGCGATACGCCGGCGTCTTGAAAATGTTTTTGACATCATGGTCCATATCGAGCCGGCCGGCGACTCATCCAGCGTCGAAAACGAAGCTTACGGCCTCTCCGAGAAGACTGTGGACGGGCAGCGGTAGGGCGGCATGTCCGGTAAAGCGCCCCTCCGCAACATAAAGCTGACCGTCGCCTACGACGGGACGGATTTTTCAGGCTGGCAGCGGCAGGCCAGCGACAGGAGCGTCCAGGCCGTGATAGAAGACGCCCTGCAAAAGATTCACAAGTCGCCCGCCGTGATCCACGCCGCCGGGAGGACAGACTCAGGCGTCCACGCCGCCGGGCAGGCTGTCAACTTTTATAGCCCCATAGCCGGTATGAACGCCCGGAGCTATGTACCGGCCCTGAACAGCATCCTGCCTCCCGATGTCCGTATCCTTTCGGCGGAGGACGCGCCTCTAAAGTTCCACGCCCGCTTTGACGCACTGCTTCGCCGCTACCGCTACCACTTCATCTGCAACAGACAGGCACTGCCGCACGAGCGCCGCTACGCGATGCAGCTATCCCGCCATCCGGACATAAACCTGTTGAACGAGTACGCCCGCCTCCTTCACGGCGAGATGGACTGTTCGTTCTTTGCATCCCCGTCCGATTCTGCGCTGAAAAGAGGAGGCTCGCCTTTCCGTTTCATTCACCAGGCGTACTTTTTCCAACAGGCTGACAAACTGGTTTTTGAGATCGGCGCAAACGCCTTTTTGTGGAAGATGGTACGTTCGATCACCGGCACACTGCTGTTCTGCGAGTCGCGCAGTCTGCCGCCCGCCGTCTTAAAGGAATTAATGTTTTCAGGCGACCACCGCAAGGCCGGCCCCACCGCACCACCGCAGGGCCTCTTCCTTTGGAACGTAGAGTACCCGCTCAACCCCCCGGTTAACTCTGGGTGCGCCCCATGAACAGTGAGACGCTCACTTCCTTAGCGCCCTCCCCCATTATGAGAAAGCCTTCACCGCCTGGAAAATGACCCGGTCATACGCGAATCTACCTGAGTATGCCGGTATGCAGCCGGCTTTCGGTGAGTCAGCCTGAGATGTCGAACAGGGTGGCGCTCTGATTGTCGGTATAGATCGACTTGCGTTTTGCGTAAGGGTTGCTTCGCAAATTCTTTAATTCGTTCCGCACCAACACCATGCGTTTTTGCAACAGGGCCTTGTTGTTTTCCGCCCGCCGCGCCGCTTCGTTTTTTAATTTTTCCAGGGTCAGGTTAAGTTCCGGTATCCCGCTCCCGGTATCGCCGTCCGACACGGCAAGTTCGTACACGGAACGCATAGGCTCAATTGATTTTTGAAGCGAAATTATACCCGCTACAACCTTTTCTTCCAGCTCGACATGCGCCAGAAGGTCCTCCGTACTACCCTTTTCGATGACATCTTTCTGCCTGTCAAGAATTCCGATATAGCTGTGAAGGCGCTGCCTTTGTTCGATCAACAGTTCCTTGAAACGCTTTAAGACAGATACGCGATTCCTGATCTCGCTCTCGGAGAGTCTGGCCGCCGCGAATGATGGGTTTAACGGAGTGTTAACAGCCATAAGAGTTTAACCTGCGATATTGATACCGGCGGTAGATTCCGGTTTTTCGCTTGCCGAATGACTTGCTACAACCTCCATCCACGATGCACGCATAAGGTCCAGTAGATTTCTTACGTTCAGGATACGCGCAGCGTCCGATTTTATATGAGCCTCCAACAATTCCTTGTTGAACCATGTATACAGTGCAAAAAGATTCTCGGCTATCTCGCCGCCCCGCTCAAAATCAAGCGAAACCATCAGCTCGGTTATTATTTCCTGCGCCTTAAGGATAGATTTGCCTATTTCTTCAATTTTTGACGGGTCTTTTTTTAAGTCCGGCTTACGTTTAAACAACTCCAACACATGGTCCAGATTGCTAATCCCGCCGTCATAGAGCATTACTATGAGCTGCCCCTGGCTCGCCGTTTTTATCCTTGTCTGCCTATAGGCCGATAATCCATTCTTTTGTGCCATTATTCACTCCAAAATATGCCGGTCTGTCCAGTTCGTCTATGCCGCATACCGTTGTTCCTTATACCCGGCATCACTGCCGCTACTGCAATCCAGGTCAAAAAACCGGCCTGTAGTTATTTTCGGCATTTAGGAAAAAGAATAAAGATGTTTTTTGAAATTTGATAGTAGGGGGCGCGGTACTCGATTTCCTGGTTTGAACTTAATTAGGGACAGGGCTATTTTTGAAAAAGAAAAACCGGTTTCAGAATACAATTCTGACACCGGTTTTTATAAAACTATTATACACGTTCGCTTGAATTTCCAAGCAAGCGGCCTGACTTAACCTCAAGCGCTTTGACACGTAGGCGGCGCAATTCCCCGACACCGTCCAACCTGCCGGTCAAAATTATATCCGCGCCAATCAGTTGTCCGATGAGCATAAGGATGTAATCGTTATTGTACGAAGGTATGCCTATGCCGTTGCTTGCCCTGAAAGCGTCAACCGTCCGGCGATCTATAACTTGAAATCCTTTAGATGAATGAACGGTTAAGTATGTAAGTTCTTCAAGAACATAGTCCCCTTCACTGATGTTGTCAGCATCCACATTGATGACGGCGACTTTTTGTTTCTTTTTCAGACTTTTGGTGGCGCGATCAAACGAGTTACGTACCGAAGTTTCAATTGATGGCCCCATAATATCGTCTATATGTGATGCAGCCACGGAGGGCGCGTCATTTCGCATACTCTCCTGTCCTACCGCAACAATTGATTCATCGGTAACGGTAAACAGCAACCGTGAATTATTAGCATGGAACTGGGTAACTTCAGTACTTCGCGCCTGATAGTCCTCAAATGCAGCGCGTATAGTATGAGGTCCATTACGAATTTTGTAGGTAGCTGTTTCGCCAACCTTTAGTACGCCTGCCACTTTTCCGTCAATGTAAATCCGCAGACGTATCAGACTGTTATTGTCGACACGCTGCACAACAACTTCTGAACTGCTTTGCTCTTTATTTCCACCCGCTTGAGCGGTGATAGCCGGCACAGCCAGCAGCACGGCAAGAACTGACGTCAAATAAATAAAACGCAAATTTTTCCATCTCATATCTTTCCCCTTCAACAAACGTACTGCAAAGAGTCGTCCTTTACGGTTTTTTATTTTCGGCTGATCTATTACAATTGTAAAGATACATGCCGTCCTTTAAAATGTCGGCATTTACATAAAAAAAATATAGTGTTTTGTGAGGATTTAGGCCATATTGAAACCAAGACTTTTTTCAATAGTTCACGATGACGATGACATAGTTGCGGTAAATAAAAGTTCGGGTCTTGCCGTCTCTGCCGACCGCTGGAACTACTCCAAACGCCGCCTTGATACACTGCTGAACGAAGTGATCGGCAGGCGGCTCTTTACCGTTCACCGTATAGACTCAGGCACATCCGGGATCGTCGTTTTCGCAAAAAACGCCGCCGCCCACCGCCGCCTGTCCATAGCGTTTGAGACAAGGGCCGTACACAAGACCTATACCGCCGCGGTCTATGGCGTTCCTCAATGGACAGAGACAGAATGCGCCGCGCCTCTTGTGGTGAACGGCGACAAGCTGCACCGAACCATTATCGACAGGTACCGCGGGAAAAAGTCGCTGACCCGTTTCAGGCTGCTTTACAGCGCAGGCCGCGTTTCCGTCATTGAGGCGGAACCGGAAAGCGGCAGGACGCATCAGATCAGGGTACACCTCGCCAGCCTCGGCCTGCCGATAATTTGCGATCCGCTGTACGGCAGGGAAAATCCGCTGTTTCTTTCATCAATTAAAAAGGGCTGGCGCGGCGACCCGTTCGATGAACGCCCGTTGATTGGACGCCTTGCACTGCACGCCGCAAAACTAAGGCTGCCCGCCGGAGACGGCTCGGAGTTGCTGCTGGAAGCGCCATACCCCAAAGACATGGCGGCGTTGATCAACCAGGTAAAAAAGCAGGCCAGCCCGCACCAGCATAAGCGGGTAGATTCGTAGATGTCAGTGCAATTTCCCAGGTAGTTATTGCGCCTTTACTAATAGCGATGTCCCCCGCAGACGCCTCTCAAGCCAGTTTGCTGTCGCGCTAATTGTCAATTATACTACCGGCGTGCTAAACTGGCTCCGTATATGCAAAGGAAGTGGGCAAAAAGCCTCCGGTATGATGGTTAGTACGCGGCGTTTTGTGATAAGTTACGCGATCCTCCTTGCCGCGCTCGTTCTTGTTTTTTTGTTTAACGTTGGTTTCGGATCGGCTGACATAGGGGCGGGAGAAATACTTTCCATAATTTTCGGCAAGGAAGGCGGGAGCGGCGATTCGAGCGGCTATATCATCATCCAACGGATAAGGCTGCCCCGCGCGCTGGCGTCCATCGCGGCGGGAGGAGCGCTTGCCCTTGCCGGTCTTTTGCTCCAGACCTTTTTTGCCAACCCGATAGTCGACTCCTACGTGCTGGGAGTCTCGTCCGGCTCCACGTTGGTTGTAGGTTTTGTCATGCTAGGCGGCTACGCATTCGGTTTCCGCCGCCTACCGCCCGCAGCGCTCGTTTCGGGCGCGTTTCTAGGCGCGGTACTGATCATGGCCGTGATACTGTTTGCCGCGCGGCGCGTCAAAAGTATAGTAACGCTGCTGATCATCGGCCTTATGTGCGGTTACCTCTGTTCCGCCGGGACCGGCATACTGAGCGCGTTTGCCGAAAAGGAACAGATAGCCCGCTTCTCGATCTGGGCGATGGGGAATTTCTCTGGTATTACATGGCCGCAACTCCGTGTGCTGTACGCCTTCACGCTGCCATTGGCGGCGGCGGCTTTCCTGCTTGGTAAGCCGCTTAACGCCCTAAACATGGGTGAAAACTATGCCGTTTCGATGGGTATAAACGTAAAACAGCTAAGGGGTCTTATCATCCTTATTTCCAGCCTGCTCACAGCGTCAGTTACCGCGTTTGCCGGACCTGTTTCGTTCATAGGGCTTGCCGTCCCGCATATTTGCAGGGTGCTGTTCCGCACGCAGGACGCACGTATCTTGACACCGGGCGTCGCGCTTGGCGGGGCTCTGATGGCGAGCCTCTGCGACTTTGTGGCGCGGACCGTGGTCTCGCCTGTGGAATTGCCGCTCGGCTCCGTAACGGCGCTTGCCGGCGCTCCGCTGGTCGTTTGGCTTCTGAGCCGGAGACGGTATGAAAGCTGATCCGCCCGTCCTTGAAACACAAGGCCTTGACTCAGGCTACGGCGGAAAAACGATAGTAAAAAATATTTCGTTACAGGCGCTGCGCGGCCAGACGCTCTGCCTCTTGGGGCCCAACGGGTCTGGAAAATCGACGGTACTGCGTACCCTTGCCGGCCTCCTCGAACCGGTACACGGCGCGGTGTACGTGTGCGGCGGCAGAATCGAGAGGATGAAGCCCGTAGACAAGGCAAAGACTCTCGCGGTCGTGCTGACGGAAAGCCTTTCGATACCGATGACGAGCGTCTTCGAGATTACCGCGATGGGACGCACGCCCCACACCGGCTTCTTCGGTAAACTCTCCGGCGAAGACATCCGCATCGTAAACGAGGCGCTGGAGACGGCGGGGGCGGCCTCCCTTGCCGGCAGGGAGTACTACAGCCTGAGCGACGGGGAGAAGCAGAAGGTGATGATAGCCCGCGCCCTTGCCCAGCAGCCGCGCCTCATTATACTTGACGAACCAACAAGCCACCTCGATATCAGGCACAAGATCGAGGTGATGCGGATACTGGCCAGGCTTTCGCGGGAACGCAGCCTTACCGTGATCCTTGCGATGCACGACATAGACATCGCGCTTAAGGCCTGCGAGCATGTGCTTTTGATCAAGGACGGGAAAATCTCCGACGCGGGGAAGCCCGAAGACCTCATGGACGAGACTGCGCTCAACCGGCTTTACGGCATAACGGACGCGTTTTACGACGCGCTACTCGGCGGCACGGAACTCCGCAATGATCTTCCGCCCCGTGCATTCATAGTGGGGGGGGCGGGTACGGGAACACCGCTGTACCGCACGGTAAGCCGGATGGGGCTCGGTATAGCGACCGGAATCCTCCACCGTAACGACATAGACTGCCGCATCGCCCTGGACATGAGCCTTACCGTCGTGGCCGAAGACAGCTTCATGCCGATACGGGAGGACAAAAGCCTCCAGGCATGGCGCCTGATGCAGGATACCGGCCTCGTAGTGGATTCGGGCTTTCCGGCAGGAGACTTTAACAGCGAAAACATGAGCCTGCTTCGCCGGGCAGCCTCGTCCGGCCTCCGTTGTATTAGCCTTCGCCCCATCGAACATCTACAGGCTCTGTACGGAGATGCCGCTCGCAACGTAGAGCGTGTGGAAAGCTCAGGCGGCGTATCAAACGCGCTTCTGTCTCTGATACAAAACCCCTAAACACCGGCAAACCGGATGCGTACTACCGCCTACACCGGTATCTATCATGAAGGTTCTGCATATTTCTTGACATGGGGGGGGGGGGGGTATTTATTCGCAGTGGGATCTAATACCCCGCCCCTTGGGGCGGGGAGGTTCATTAAAATCAAAAACAATCTTGGCATGGATAGGCTTCGGGTCCATGATGATGAACGCATAAGAAACAAGGCTATTGTCTCTTTATATCCCTGGTACTGCTGTCAGGCAACTGTAAGCTGATCGACGTATGCGCTGAGCCTGAAAGTTTGCGTCGCACAAAGCCGTACACAAAGAAATTTGACGAGTGCATGTCAATATCCGGATATTATAATAAAGAAAGCTAACAGGAGACTAAAATGGCGAAAGATTTTGCTAAAACTGCTCAGGGTGTTTTTGATGGTGTTGGCGGCAGGGAGAACATAAGGAGCGTGGTTCACTGCGCGACGCGGCTACGGTTCACGCTGATCGACCAGGCCAAGGCAAACGATGACGCGGTAAAAAGTGTAAGCAACGTTGTAAGCGTGGTAAAGGCCGGCGGTTTGTATCAGGTGGTCATCGGAAACGATGTTCACGAGGTTTTTGTCGAACTTGAAAAACTGGGCGTTCCTACAGGCGCAGTATCCTCCGGGTCTGGGGCGGGTGAAAAGCAGTCCTTGGGCGATATGCTTATAGGCACGATAAGCGGGGTGTTTACGCCGATTTTGGCAGCGTTGATGGGCATAGGCATCATCAAGGGGGTGCTGGCTATACTCACAGTCGCGTTGCCTGATTGGGCGAAATCAGGCGATATGTCTTACACGGTGCTCCACGCCGCGGGCGATGCGCTGATGTACTTCCTGCCCATCCTGATAGCTTATACCGCGTCCCAGCGTTTCGGCCTGGACCCGATAGTGGGCATGGTGATAGGCGGAGCGCTTGTGTATCCAAGCGTCGTGGCGCAGTACCCGTTTGGCCCCTGGGGAGTTCATAAATTTTTGGGGCTGGATATTCTTGTTATGATGAGGTACAGCAGTACTGTTCTGCCGTCTATTTTTGCCGTGTACGGCGCAAGCTGCCTGTACAAACACCTCAGAAAAACGCTACCCTCGTCAGTTAAAAATTTTATCGCGCCGTTTTTGACGCTGGTAATTACGGTACCGCTGATGTTCCTGATTATAGGCCCTGTATTCGGAATCGTTGGTCTGGGGCTGCAAAGCGGTATAACGAGCATGGTGGCAATACGTTTTGTGGGGCCGATCATCCTGGGCCTCATCATGGGGGCGTTCTGGCAGGTACTCGTTATCTTCGGTCTGCATTGGGCCATCGTCCCTATAGGCATACAGGAGGCTTCGGTACCGAATCCGATTTTCGCAAATAACCATGTAAGGTACATCATGGCTTACGTTCAGATTGCCGTCATAGCGCAGGTGGGCGCGGTGTTCGCGATGGCGCTGAAAATCAAAAACTCAGAACGCCGTTCCGCGGCTATCGCGGCAGGTCTTGGCGGCGTTTTCGGCATCACAGAGCCTATCATTTACGGTTTTACACTGCCAAAAAAGAAGCCCTTCATGCTTGCCTGTATTTCCGGCGCGGTTTCAGGCGCTCTTGCCGGTTTGTTCGGCAGCATAAATTCCGGCGGCTATGGCATAGCCCAGCAGATTGGCGCGATGGGGATATTCACGTATCCCAGCTATCTGTTACCTGGATACGCCGGCTCTACGATGAACTTTATGATAGCGCTACTGGCGAGCATCCTTTCCCTGGCTGGCGCGTTCATACTTGTTTACATCACGTACAAGCCGGACGAGGTGGAACTCAAGACAGTAGAAGCGGTGGTGATCGATACATCAAAGGTGGATACGGCCCACGCGAAAAAGGTCTACGCTCCGGTAAAGGGGCGTGTGCTGCCGATCACCCAGTCGGCCGATCCCGTCCATCAGCAGGAGGCCGTCGGGAAGGGCATCTGCTTAATGCCGCTTGGCGGAAAGATTTTCTCTCCGTGCGACGGGAAAGTCGAGATGGTCTTTGACACAAAACACGCGATCAGCATCACGTCAACGGGCGGACTTGAAATACTGATCCACTGCGGCATCGATACGGTCAAGCTCGGCGGCAAGGGTTTTACCACGCATGTCAAGGAAGAGGAAGAGGTAAAGGCCGGCCAACTGATTCTGGAGTATGACAGGGATCTTATCGCCCGCGCCGGTTACAGCCTGGAGACGCAGGTTGTCGTTGCCAATTCCGGCGACTACAAGGCCGTCACCCAGGCCAGGAGCGGCGACTGCAACGTTGGGGATTTGATTCTGTACGTGGAGTAATTCGCTATCTAGGAGGGAATATGAGTTTTCCGAAGTATTTTTTGTGGGGCGGCGCGATTGCCGCTCATCAGGCAGAGGGCGCCTATCTTGAGGATGGGAAAGGTATTTCCACCTGCGATGTGATGCATGTTGGCAAGGGGCGGATCGCCGAAATTATGGATGCGAAGGCGTTGAGGGCGAATATCGAAAAGCCGGAAGGCTACTTTCCTGAGCATAAGGCGGTCGACTTCTACCACCACTACAAAGAAGACATCGCGCTGTTTGCGGAGATGGGGTTCAAGGTGTTTCGTACCTCGATTTCGTGGGCGCGGATTTTCCCGAATGGCGATGACGCCGCACCGAATGAAAGGGGGCTGGCCTTCTATGACGCGCTGTTTGACGAATGTAAAAAGCACGGCATAGAGCCCCTGGTAACGCTTTCGCACTGGGAGATGGCTGTCAACCTGACGACGAAGTATAACGGCTGGGCGAGCCGCGAGCTTATCCCGCTGTTCGAGCATTATACGAAGACGGTGTTCGCCCGTTACAAGGACAAGGTACGCTACTGGCTCACGTTTAACGAAATAAACATGACCTTCCACGTGCCGTTTTTGGGTTCCGGCGTGATTGTTGACAACCCGGCTGAGAAAGAGGAGTTGTGCTACCGGGCCTGTCACAACCAACTGGTAGCGAGCGCCCTCGCTGTGAAGGCCTGCCGCGAGATTCTACCTGACGCTAAGATCGGCTGCATGGTGGCCTCGGCTATCGCGTACCCATACTCGTGCTCACCTGAGGATACCTGGGCAAAACTTGATATGGAGCGTAAGAACTACTGCCTGACCGACGTGCAGGCACGGGGCTATTACCCGGCCTGGCTAAAAAAATATCTTGCGCAAGAGAACATCAAGCTGGATATTGGCGCTGATGACGAAAAAATTCTCCGCGAAAATACGGTTGATTTTGTGTCGTTCAGTTACTATTCGACAAGCGCCGTTTCGACCGACCCCACCGTGGCCGGCGAAAAGGGGACGGGCAACATTTTCGGCGGCGTGAAGAATCCATACCTTAAATCATCGGAATGGGGCTGGCAGATAGATCCGCTGGGGCTACGTGTCGCGCTCAACTTCCTGTACGACCGCTACCAGAAACCGCTCTTTGTCGTGGAAAACGGGCTTGGCGCAAGGGACAATGTGGAAGCGGACGGCAGCGTGAACGACGATTACCGCATCGACTACCTGCGCGAACACATCAAGGCGATGAAGGCTGCGATCGAGGTGGACGGGGTGGAACTGTGGGGCTACACAACCTGGGGCTGCATAGACATAATCAGCGCGTCCACAGGCGAGATGTCCAAGCGTTACGGCTTTATCTACGTTGACAAGGACGATGACGGTAACGGCACGCTGAAGCGGAGCCGCAAGAAGAGCTTTGCGTGGTACCGTGACGTGATTGCGAGTAACGGGGATAAATTGTAGCCCGCCCGTGGGCATCCGCGGATTGCGCGGGTTATTCGGTAATACCCGCTGTCTGTCCACCTTCCATCCTCTCAAAGGAGGCTTTGATGTCCTCATACAGCCCTTTCTGGTTCTCTTTCACCGCAAGCACATTTCCTCTCCGCACAGGGCCGCCGTAAAAGCTATGACGATAATGTCTATCAGTTTGTGCCGGATATTCCCGTATGCCGTTCGCCGCGGGCCGTTTATCCCTTCAAGGTAATCTCTTGCCCCGCGCAAGGTCACCTATGCTTCCCATCATTCCCACCCAAAAACCTGTGATGTATCAGTATACCATACCCCCCTGCCTACGGAAAAGTAAACGCCGATGACCTGGAGTGAACACAAAAACTATTGCGGAAAAGGGCATTCCTGTTATATCATAGAAAACCATGTTATGTGCGCCGGACATAAAAACATGACCGGCGGCTGCATGGAAAAAGGCTGCCGTGATGCGCCGCCGCCAGTTTGGGGTGGTGGAAGACACGGTGCGCCGTAAAATCCGGCGATGTTCCGTTGAAAATAGACGGAATGCCAAAACAGGTAAGCTGTTGAGGCTACGCTTCAATCCACAGGAGGATAAAATGATGGCCAAACTTGCTTTTCCCGCGACGGCGCGGGAGGAACCCACGACGGCGCGGGGAAAAATGCCCCGATTCAATTCCGCTGCGTTTGGATTTTTGTTTCGGGTACTCATCTTGCTGCTTGCTTTAGGCACGACGGCAGGCTGTAAACGCAATGAAGAAAAAAAACTTTTAATTTACAACTGGACGTACTACTGCCCTGACTCGATCATCGAGAAATTTGAAAAAGAATACGGCATCAATGTGGTGTACGATGAGTACGCTTCCAACGAAGACATGTACGCCAAGATTCAGGCCGGCGGCGCCGGTTACGATCTGGTGTTCCCGTCGGCTGAGTTTATCACAATAATGAAGGAGCAGGGGATGCTGGCAAGGATCGACCGCTCCAAACTATCCAACCTGGCTAACATTGACCCCCTCATCCTGGGCAAAGCGATTTACGATCCCAACATGGATTACCACGTGCCCTACTACTACGGAGCTGCCGGTATCATAGTCAACAAGGCCAAAGTACCGGACTACGAAGAAAGCTGGTCAATTTTTGGCCGCGCCGATCTAAAAGACCGGATGACTATGCTGGACGATCTGCGTGAAGTCCTGGGTGCGGCGTTGACTGTACTCAAATTTTCGGCCAATTCAACCGATCCTGGCGAGATATTCATGGCGCGGGATTTTATAAACAGCAGGTGGAAACCTAACCTTGTCAAATTCGATGCGGAAGCCTTTTCAAAAGGCTATGCCTCAGGCGATTTTTGGGTGGTACACGGTTACTACGAAAACATATTCGAAGAGATCCGCGGCAACGAAAAATTGCTTGACAACACGGTATTCATCATACCGAAAGAGGGCGGAACCGCTTATCTGGACGGAATGTGCATCCTGAAGGATGCACAAAATATTGACGCGGCTCACAAATTTATAGACTTCATTCACAGGCCGGAAATATACGCGGAATTTGCCGACTACTTTGGTTCACCCGCAACCGCCAATGTACCCGCCAGGGCCTTGAAAAAGGAGCCTTCGTACATAACGGACGAAAATTTACTGCGGACGGAACTCAAACTCGATGTCGGCTCCGCGATCGACTACTACAACGAGGCCTGGTTTGATTCGATCCGCATAGGAAAATGACAAGTAGATGAGGCTGCTCTCCAAAACTTCAGTTTTTGGAACAGCCTCCAACAGTTAACTATTGGTGGGCGCCTGTGGGGTTTGGCATAAGGAACAGGGTCAGATGTGAGCGCTTAAGCGGGTTGCTGAAGTTAGCGGCAATCACCGTCCGGCGAATGCTTAAGACTCTGCCCTTGTACGCCGGAGGAGGAGCCTTATAAGGGGCAAGCTCAGGAGGAGGCCGGTAACGGGGAAGACGGCGCGGTAGCTCAGCATCGCCGCGGCGGAGCCTATCAGCGGGCCGAGCGCCGCGCCTGTCGAGGATACCGAGGTGTTGATGCCGAACACACGGCCCTGGTGATCGTGGTCGGTGTGGGCGGCCAGCAGCGCCTGGAGCGCGGGGCTTATCCCGCCAAGGAACATGGAAGGGATTACGTGTATCGTGGCAAGCTGAAACAGACTTCCGGCGAAGGCTTGCGGTATTACCCCAACGCAACCACCCGCAAGACATAAGGTCACCATCTTCCAGTAACCCAGGCGCGGGCAGAATTTTCCTGAGACTATCGTACCGATCGCCCCTGCCGCCGCCCCGATGCCGAGTACCAAACCGGCATAGGAGCCTATATAACGCGAGTCCCCGGAAATTTCCCGCAAAAAAAGCGGCATGATTGGGTTTGCCGTGGTGTTTGCCATCTGGAACAGGAATGAAACGGACAGCAGCAACACCACATCGGAGTTGGACGCGAGTTTTATGTCCCAAAAGAAGCCTTTCCGCTTGAGTTTACCCTTGCCACGGGCGCTTTCCGCGGAGGAGGCGTGGTGCGGGTCTTCGGTTACCCCGCGCAGCACGATCAGGGCGGCGGCGAGCAGTACCAGGCCCGTCCCCAGGAAGGCGGCGCGGTGTCCCCAGAAATCAACGATGAGGCCGCCGGCAAGCGGGCCCAGCGAATTCCCGACATAGATACCGGTTTGCAGTAGGCCGAGCGCCATGGTGAGGCTTGCCCGCGGCGTTATGCCTACTGTAAGGACGCTTGCCGCCGCAATGGTACCGGTGAGGCATCCCTGTAAGGTCCGGAGCACCATAAGCTGCCAGGGCGCCTGCACAAAGGCCATGGCGGAAACGACGATGGCCCCGCCAAACATTGCGCGCATCAGCATGGCGCGGCGGCTGTACATGTCGGCCAGCCGTCCCCATACAGGCGCGAACACGGCAAGGGCTATCGACGCGCAGGACTGGATCAGGCCCGTCCACAGCTTGAGCTGTTGCTGATCGCTTACGCCTATCTCATCGACAAGAAAGAGCGGGATGACAGGCATCGACAACGCGAACCCCAGTATGGCAAGGGTTTCAGCGACAAGGACCGCGGCATAGTTCCATTTCCATGATTTCTTTCTCATCGGCGGTTAATCATATTTAAATATAACAAACTACCGGCCCTTAAACAATACGAATCGCTCCCTGTTCTTAATTGTTCGCCGCCGGTATAATAAATACCGTAGCCCCTGCCGGGATGACTTTCAGCCGCTCGACTCAGGCATGGCGGCAAAATAGATTTCAGGTATGGGTGGAAAAAGCAGGCGCGTTAAGGCGGTACTGCATTAGAAATGGATGGGGAAAAAATTATGCCCTTACTGCAACGGCAGTGGCGGTGATAGAAAAGAGGTATACGATTCCCCAGAAGATGCCATTTCCACAGCGGAATACATAAAAAAAGAACGTGGCACGCTTCTTAAAGTTTATAAGTGTCCGTACGAAACCGGCTGGCATTTAACCAAGGACAACGAGGCGGACGGTACGGAAAATCGTAAACAAAAAATACTGCGGGATAACGGTATTCCGCTGTCCTCCAGGTATGACAGCAGGGTGAAATGGGAATATGTTGAGGAAGACCACGACCGTTCCGGCGCTTATTCGGAGGAGGCTGCTTCCCAACGCCCGCATAAATCGCAACGCGGCGGGACGGATAAAAACATAAAAAGGATCGAGCCGCGGGAAAAAGACAAAAACATTCCGCTGGAAGGCAGGGTTGCGGAAATAGTAAAAAAGATCAGCATAGAAAGAATATTCAAAATCGATCCGGACAATTTATTTTCTGCGAACCTTGCGAAAGATTTTATGGACGGCGAGTACCAGCAGATAACGGTTCATGCCGATAGCGGCGGGGGGCTTATCCTTAGTTATACTGTGCTGGTAAAAAAAAGTTTAATTCAGAAATACAAAATCAAAAAAAACGATACGGTAAAGATTGTTGTCAGTGGAAAGCGCGTAAACAATAAAACGGTGTGGCGCTGTGAAGGCATAAGCCAATGTTTGTAATTTAATTGAGCCTGTTTCAAAACTAATCAAGTGTGTGTTAAACGGCCCCGTCATAGACGGGGGTACGGTGCGAACCTTCGGTTCGATAGAACAGGCTGAAGCCATTAGCGGAGCTGCTAGCGGAGCTGCTAGCGGAGCTTCTAGCTCTTGCAGTTTTTGTGGCTTAAAAGCCATAGGCTAAAGTCACAAAACTGTTTTTTAAAGGTTGCCGGACAAGCAAAGCTTATCTCCACAAAACTGGAGTTTTGGAACAGCCTCAATTAACAATGAGTTATCGTCATTGCGAGGCGCTTCGCACCGCTCGCAATGACGACCGCCACTAGACCCATAATCAGGCTGGCGTTCGGCTCAAGCCGCTTGCGCGGCTTGAGCTTGGTAGTTTGCGCGGAAGCGCAAACTACAGGCTTTTTGGTTACTTCTTACCTACTAAAGTTATGGCTGTACCTGTACCGGCTTTAATTTCGCCGGCTGCGGCCTTTCCCGTCCCTGCAGTTGTACTGGTAACTGCGGCAGCGGGAGCACCTGATGTCGCATTGTTTATCGCAAAGCTGGCATTGCCTATGATATAACCCGTAGGAGTATCAGTGCCGGCCGTAGCGGTCGTTAATGTAATGGCTGCGCCCGCCGTAGCATCGTTAGAAGTGAAACCTGTCGACGTAACCAGCACAGTGCTAGCCGCCACGCTTAGGTCAATGCCCGAACCATCATCTGTACCAGCTTTGGCGGAGAATATGCCGCTGGCGCCGGCTTTAAGGCTGGCTGACTCACCCAGAATCACCTTGCTGGTATCATTACCGAAGGAAAGCGTTCCGTTTACTTCCAGCGCTTTCGTTACCGTGAAGATTTTACTGGCCGGTATCGCAAACTTAACCTTTTCAGGTACGGTATAGCTGTCGATTGTGAACGCGTCTGCCGTGAGAGCCGTTATGTTGGTAGCCCCAACGAAGGTAATGTTGTTAACTATAGCATCCGCGCTGACCGCAAGTTTTGCACTGGCATCAAACGTAACTACTGCTTTGGCCTCCAAGTTGCCGCCGGCCGCCACCTTAGAGTCTTTTAGCTTGCCTATGGAGCCAAGTTGCAAAAAGGACGTTTCGCCAACCGTTACGGTAATGCCATTTGTGGCATCGCCTGTCGCGGCTTCCGCCATGAAACCGCTGCGGTCACTTACGTTTATGTTTGTAACTTTGGCAAGGGTGTCACTTTTATCTGCGGTAATGACGTAACCGGTCTTTATGGTAAGGGCTGTCGTAGCATCAGGTTCCTTATCGCCTGCATTTACAATAAGCGCCTTTGTCGCGCTTACACCGGGAATAGCCAGTATAAAGCTGGGCGTAAAGCCGGTTGGAGTCGTTATAGTTGCGCCTGAAAGATCAAGTATTCCACTGGAAATATAGCCCAATGCTGTAGCAATCCCGCTGCTGGCAGCAGCGGCATCAGAAACTTTCGGGCTTAATTTCAGCTTACCGCCCACGATGGTTACCGCCTTGCCCATCACCGTTGCCGGTGTTGTCGCGCCGTTATTCACGCTGGCCGCCTCGTCCGTTGTAAGTTTACCGCCTTTTTCCACCGAGATGGCGCCGGCGCCCTTAACCATGATGGTGTTGGTGCTGTCGGCTATTAAGTTACCATCGCTCCCGACGTACACCTTGCCTTCAACCGTGATCGGCTTGCCGGAAAGCTCCGCAAAGATAACGAGCGTCTTTTCCGCGGGAACAGTCAAAGCTGATGTTAGGGTTATAGCGGCCTTTGTTCCGATGATTTTGCTGTCTTTAGACACCAACGCAGCGGTAAGCGCAGTCTCACCACTAGCCCACGTGTCGATAAGCATCATCCATCCTGAACCGGGAACTTCTTTTACAACCTCTTTTTCACAGCCAGTGAAAACCAATGCCAGCCCTACAAGAGTGGCAAACACAATAATTAGACTCTTTCTTAACATTGAGTCCTCCTAAAAAATTGTTCATTCGGGCTAAGCCCAAATGCCAAAAGAGGATCGTTTCAAACACCGATGGGCGGTATTTCAAATTTACGACCTATTTATGAAGGAACCCCCATGTCGCAACTCCGGCACAGCGCCACAAGGCGCCGTTTTGGTGTTTCCTCTCTCAGTTATATATCATTATACCGCAACAGGTTTGCACAAACCAAGTTTCTTTGCGATTTTCTGCAAATTTTTTCAAGAAAAATTTTCTTTTGTATTTTTCCGCCGCGGTTTTTGTGGATTTTGTATAACTTTCTGTTAAATATTTATTAACTTACGCAAATGATACAGCGAAAACGTTTCCACGAACTACATGAATCAACGCCGGAAAAACCTTTAGTTAACGAGCCTGTTCCAAAACTAATCAAGTGTGCGCTAAACGGCCCCGTCATAAACTGGGGCACGGTGCGAACCTTCGGTTCGATGGAACAGCCTCTAACATAAACGGATTTTAGCGCAAGCCAGGGAAACGCTGATTAACTTGACGCTAATCGCGTTTCCCTAATGTATTTGCTCATTTCATTGCGCAAATGGGGTAAACTTTGTTTACCTTGCGTTAAAGTAGCACCGATTGCGCCAACG
>JAITIR010000038.1 GCA_031279285.1 Spirochaetaceae bacterium
GGGCTGTACGGTACGGCGATCGTGTACATAGCGGAAAGCGGGGGCGCGCCTCCCGCCGGCGAGGGCCCTTACCCGTCAAACCTGGGGCTGGCAGTAACGCCGCTTGAAGTTACGCTGGACAAGGGGGGAAGCCCCCAGGAATTTACAGCGGCGGGAGTTGAACCGAACACGGTAACCTGGAGGCTTACCGGAGGGACGGATACAAACATATCCGGATCAACCGTAACGGTAGGCGGGAACGAGACGGCGGAAAAGATCACGGTACGGGCGGAGGCCGGGTCCTTAAGCGGAACGGCGGTGATACGTGTACGCGGCAACGAGAGCGAGCCCGTGGTGGTAAACAACGGCATAAGGATAGAGCCGGCGGCCGCCAACGTTGCGCCCGGCACTTCCAGGGTATTCGGGGCCTACGACAGCATAAACGAGAGTTCCGCCGCTGTAACATGGCAGGTAACAGGCGGGGGGAGCGGCACGTCCGTAAACGGGGGCGGTAAGCTGGAGGTAGCGTTGGAGGAAAAGGCGGCTTACCTGACGCTGAGGGCCGAAATGTCAGGCGGCAGGTACGGCACGGCCGCGGTAAAGGTGACTCACGAGAGCGAGGCTCCCGTGAATCTTCCAGTCCCCGTCAATAACGGCATAACGGTGATTCCCGGCATAATCACGCTGGCAAAAGGCGGACAGGGGACGAGTTTCACGGCGCTGGACGGGAACGGCAGCCCGGCGGATGTAAGCTGGACGCTTGAGGCGTCCGGCACACTGGCCGACGGGACGGAGATAGACGAGGATGGCTTACTTTCGGTAGGGAGCGGTCAGGATACCGGCTACATCACCGTCAGGGCTGACGGTGATGATGAGGTTTACGGTACTGCGATCGTGTACATAAACGACACGGGCGAGGGCCACCCGTTTGACGGTGGTATAGCGGTAAGCCCCGGCAGCGTGGAGGCAGCGGCCGGCGGACAGATAGACTTTACTGCAAAGTTGAGCGGGACGGACGCCCTCGCGCCGGTAACGTGGAGTCTCGATCCGGGCGGGAACGGCGAAAGCATGATAGACAGTGATACCGGCCACCTGACGCTAGGGGCGGGAGAGGCGTCGAACACGGTACTTGTGGTAAGGGCCGTAAAGTCTGACGGCAGGTACGGCACAGCCAGGGTGACCGTTACGAACCAGAACCCAGTTGTTACCAGTGTAACGGTAAGTCCGGATGCACAGACCATACCGCGTGGCGGGAAGTACCAGTTTATCGCAAATGTTGAGGTACAGTACGGCGCGTCACCAGATGTGGAGTGGAGCATAGAGACCAGCGTAAAAACCGGTACCAGCGTGGAAGGCGGCCTTGTGACCGTTGCGGCTGACGAGACGCCGGGAACTTTCACGATCAGGGCCACGTCCACAGCGGATGGAGACATGTACGGCGAGGCAGTCATAACGGTGCCGGCGCCGGCCGAGGTTGCCCTGGTAACGGTAGACCCGGACGAGGCTGTGGTTATGCCCGGCAACGGGAAGCAGTTTAACGCCACGGTAACGGGGACAGGGAACCCGGCGCAGACGGTATCGTGGACTGTTTCCGGCAAAAATCACTCGAATACGGGTATTGACGCCTCCGGCTATTTGATTGTGGCTATCGGGGAGACGGCGGCAAGCCTGACGGTAAGGGCCATTTCCACGGAGAATCCAAACAAGTACGGCGAAGCCGTCGTAACGGTGCCGGCCGTGGTTGACGAGGTAACGGTAACCCCGGCCGCGGCTGTGGTTAGACCCGGCAACGGTATGCAGTTTGGCGCCACGGTAGAAGGGACAGGGAGCCTGGCGCAGACGGTATTGTGGACTGTTTTCGGCCAAAAGGACTCGAATACGGATATTAGCGGCTCCGGTTATTTGCTTGTGGCTATCGGGGAGACGGCGGCAAGCCTGACGGTAAGGGCCATTTCCACGGAGAATCCAAACAAGTACGGCGAGGCCGTCGTAACGGTGCCGGAGCCGGCCGTGGTTACCATGGTAACGGTAACCCCGGCCGCGGCTGTGGTTATGCCCGGCAACGGGAAGCAGTTTAACGCCACGGTATGGGGAACAGGGAGTCCGGCGCAGACGGTATCGTGGACTGTTTCCGGCGGTACCGATGACACGGGTATTAACGAGTCCGGCTATTTGACTGTGGCTATCGGTGAGACGGCAGCAAGCCTGACGGTAAAGGCCACTTCCATTGAGAATCCAAACAAGTACCGGGAAGCTGTAGTGCATACCACCAGCACCGGGGAGTGGGTGGACGTTAATAGTACTAATGATAATAACACCGGCGACTACGTAGCCTTTGGTGTTGGGCAGGACGGAAAGTTCTATGTAGGGAGCAACAGCAACGGCATAAAGCAACTGGATACAGAGACCGGCAACTTGTCGGACACCGCCATCAATACCGGCACTTACTACGACTTCGGCATGGGGCAGGACGGCAAACTCTACGCGGCGGGGGGCGGCATAATGCGGCTGAATGACAGCGGCCAATGGGAGACCGCCAACATCACCAGCGGCTATTACAGCGGCTTCGGCATGGGGCAGGACGGCAAACTCTATGCGGGGAGCAGAAACAAGGGCATAATGCGGCTAAATGACAGCGGCCAATGGGAGACCACCAACATCACCAGCGGCTATTACTACGGCTTAGGCATGGGGCAGGACGGCAAACTCTACGCGGCGGGGAGCAACGACAACGGCATAATGCGGCTGAATGACAGCGGCCAATGGGAGACCACCGACATTACCAGCGGTACTTACTACGGCTTCGGCATGGGACAGGACGGCAGACTCTACGTGGGGAGCAGCGAAAGCGGCATAATGCGGCTGAATGACAGCGGCCAATGGGAGACCACCAACATCACCGGCGGCCGTTACCGCTACTTTGGCATGGGGCAGGACGGCAGACTCTACGTGTCGAACCTCAGCATCTACATACCCTCCTCCACCTCCGGCGGCTCCGGCATAAAACGGCTGGAACTAAATAGCGCTGGTACCGATTACGAATGGGTGAGCACCAACGTCACCAGAGGCTATTACAAGGCCTTCGGCATCGGGCCGGACGGCAAACTGTACGCGGGGGGCTGGGGCAAGGTCGGCGTCAACTGGCTCGGCATAAAGCGGCTGGAATAGCCGCACGGCATTTACGCCCGGTATCTCCGGGCGCGGCAAAAACCCGGCTTCGCCGGGTTTTCTTACCCGCGCTGGAGCCGGTGTCAGTCACCTTTTAAAAGCGGTAATCCGCAAAGTATTCCAAATCCAATATTCTTTCATTTTTGACCTTACAGTGACTGATCCTTTCTGTCTCAAACCACACTTTTCACTTACATTTTCGATCTCTCACTGCTGTAGGTTGACTGGGAGTGTAGAGATATGTTACATTAAGGAACGCTCCCGCATGAATGCGGGGCTAATCAAACTCAAGAAACCATGAAGGTTCATTGGCCGTTAAGATGATTGTGCTGGGCGTTGCAGCGTCCGCCGGCGGGTGAATCTTCTTGGTTTTTTATTTTTAGGAGGCTTTTATGCATATGTCTGATGCTTTACTATCGCCTGCGGTGGGTGGGGTAATGTGGGTCGCCAGCGCGGCGGCGGTGGGGCTGTCTGTTAAAAAGATGGACGGCGGCAAGGGCGATTCCGCCTTTGATGAGAAAAAAATACCCATAATGGGCGTTATGGGCGCGTTTGTGTTTGCCGGGCAGATGATAAACTTTACGATACCCGGCACAGGGTCGTCCGGGCATATAGGGGGCGGCATCCTGCTTGCGGCGCTGCTGGGCCCCGCGCCGGCCCTGATAGCGCTGGCTTCGGTACTGTTGATACAGTGCCTGTTCTTTGCGGACGGCGGCCTCCTTGCCTACGGGTGCAACGTTTTCAACATGGGAGTGATTCCCTGTATCGGGGCTTACACGTTGATCTATAAACCGTTGATCAAAAAGGGGCTGAACAAAGGAAACATAACGTTTGCCGCGATACTGGCGGTCGTAGTGGGACTGCTCGTCGGGGCATTCTGTGTAGTGCTGGAAACCTTGGCGTCCGGCATAACGGAACTGCCGTTTTCGACGTTTACCGCTCTAATGTTGCCTATACACCTGGCCATAGGTCTGGGTGAAGGCATTGTTACCGCCGCCGTACTGTGCTTCGTTCACAGCGCAAGGCCGGAACTGTTGAATAGCACCGTTGCGGAGGCTAAACTTGACGCGGCGGTAAACACAAAAAAGGTGCTTGTCGTATTCGGCGTGTTGACGCTGGTGGTGGCGGGCCTACTGTCGCTGTTCGCGTCGGCCTACCCTGACGGCCTTGAATGGTCGATGGAAAAAACGGCCGGAACAGCCGAGTTGGAACGTGAGGGGAACGTCTACGAAGCCGCCGCGGGCGTGGTGGAAAAAACGGCCTTTATGCCGGATTACGGTTTCCGCGCTCCCGAAGGTGAAGAAGCTTCCGAAGCGGGTACCGCCGTTGCCGGAATCATCGGCAGCATAATCACGGTGCTGCTGGCAGGAGGGCTTGGCTTCATCATCCACGCGGTACGCAGAAAGAAGGCGGTCGCCCAGTAGACGCTTATTCGCAAGGGGGGGGGGGGGGGTATCAGTGCGGCCGGTGAATCATTTTTACAACGCGCCGGTTTCACGGATAGCAGCGGCCTTCCACCCTACACGTTTAGGAGGTATTGGGTGATGCCGGAACGCAACACCTACAAATTTCTGGAAGATGTAGACGAACTAAGGTGGTTCTGGACATACGCTATGCGTCCACTCAAACCAAACGAGGTCTATTTCATCTCAACCAGCGCCCGGAACAAGCGGCTTAACGATGCCGAGCGGGGCTACTTCAATGTCGGCAGGTCGGAAATGTGGCATAGAGAGGTTATTACCAGGGATCACTATGCCCATTTCCTTAGAGGCGTACGGCGCTGTGAGACAAACAGGCTCGCCTACCTTACAAAAGGCGGTATGCCTTACCCGGATAAGGTTCTGGTTCTTTATATCAACATCGCGCCGGTCAACGCTTACTCGGCGATGACGAAACAAATTGACAGCCTGATCACTACCCAGCGGGAACTGGTGGATTCTGTGCTGAAAAACAGCCGGCAGGGGATTGAACAGGCGTACCGGAATATCCGCCATTCCCATACGACAGGGCAGAGCGTGTTTGCACGTTCCTTCAGTGACAGCGAATGGGTGGACATCGATTCGGATATAGAAGGCTACGACAATGAGGGAGGACGGAAGGCAATTGATGGAATCAAGGAGTTTCTTTACGCCGAATTGGACAAGGGAAATTTCATGCAGATCGGGACGGCGGGCGGGCTCCACTGGCTTATTCGAAAATCGAAGCTATCCGGTGTGGGCCGCAAGTATAAAGCGGACCCAATCTCAATCATCGTACAGTTTATGAGATCAGCCTTCGCTCCGAACGGCATTACCGTAAACGAGATCATCAAAAACAGGAATGAGATGATACCGCTTCCGGGAACACTCCAGTACGGCTTTCATACCGTGCGGGTTCTGAACAAAGATGATTTTACTGAAGACCTGCGGCTTCACGATTGGCCGGATTATGTTGAATACCAGCCGTCCCCCTAGTGCGGAAAGCTACAGCCCTTGACTATGCTAACGGTAAAAAGTACAGTTTTTTTACGCTTTTGGTAACGGCTTTGTGGCTGTGGAAAAACAACTGGTTAAGGAAAATTGGTGTATTCGAGAAGATTTTGGGTTGATACGGAGACGACAGGCCTTGATACCAAAAGGCATTTTGCCTTTCAAATATCGTACCTGATTGAGGAAAATGACGAAATCTTGCGGAGCCGGACGCTTGAATTTCGTCCGGAACGGTACGATCTGTACGAATTCAGCAAGGAAGCGGAAGATGTTCACGGGTATTCGCGGGAGAAAATCATTTCGCTTCAACCGGAACCGGCGGCTTTTGCCGTACTTATTGGCGATTTAAAAAAGTACGGCAGGAAACGGCTTACCCTTGCCGGTTATAACATAAATTTTGACATTCGTTTTCTAAAAGCGATTTTTGATCGCAACGAGGTGGCAAAAGGCATAGATTCCGGCGCTTTTTACAAATACTTTGACTATATGCACTTCGACATACTACAGTTTGTTCAGGCTTACCGCATAGCGGGTATCATCAGTTTGCAGCACATTGATTTGGAAAGTATATGCCGCTACTTCGGCATAAACACAAAAGAAGCGCACAACAGTATGGCCGACATACTCAACACGAAGACTGTTTTTGACAGGATGGCCGGTATGATAGACCGGCAAAAGGGGTTTGGGTTTGAATTGTTTTCCTGATTCAGCGTATGCGTTTGGCGGATTTTTTCAATTTTTCTAAAGCATCTGACCGGCAGGTTGTAAGCATAATTGGCTGCGGCGGGAAAACATCGCTTCTGTGGGCGCTTGCGACGCTGGCCCGCGGCAAAAAAACGCTTGTAACAACGACAACGCATACCCAAAGACCCGAACAGGCAAGCGGCCTGTACGACTACTTTTTTGACGAGGTTGCTTCCTCCGGCATCAAACCCGTGGACGGGGTATGGCTGGCCGGTAATGTCAATAGTTCCGATTTTTCAATAAGCTCCTTCTCTATCCCCGCCCTGGAAAGGATCATCCCGTTTTTCGACAATGTTTTTATAGAGGCCGACGGTTCCCGCACGAAACCGCTAAAGGCTTGGGCAGCGTATGAGCCTGTAATTACGGACAGTACAACGGTAAGTGTCGGCATTTTACCGCTTTGGCCTTTGGGCAGGCCGGTTTCACAAGAGATTGTACACAGGCTCCAGCTATTTACGGCGCTTTCCGGCGCAAATGAAGACCACATCATTGGCCTTGAACATTATTTGCCGGTCATCTCAGGCCGTACACAGGACGGGTTTGACAGGGACTCGGCCCTGTCTGGCTTTGCACATTCGCTGTTTAAAATTTCCGGCGGCGAAAAGGTGTTGTTTTTTAACCAGGTTGAGGATGAGGAACAGATGGAAAATGCGCGCCGCCTCGCGGCTATGCTGCCGCCTGACTTTCGGGCCGGGCTTTCAGCAGTGATTGCGGGCAGTGTCAGGCAGGATCGTATAGAGCTGCTGTAGCGGACGGTGGGCTTGTCCTCGCTAAGCGCAGTGCAGGAATTGGTCCTCGTAGCTTTTTATAACTTCGTAAACTTCTTTCTCGTTTTGGGCATTGATGATGCCGTTATAGAATGACGGCTTACGCATGAATTTTGCCACAAGCTGAAGTATATGCAGGTGGGTTTCCGCCTTTACCGGCGGCGCGATTATCATAAAAATAAGATAGACAGGCTTGCCGTCCATAGCATCGTAGTTGATACCATGCCTGGAAACACCAAGAACGCCAAAAATGCCGTCGATCGCGGCAGTCTTGCCGTGCGGCATCGCGATACCGTGCAGTACGCCGGTAGACATGAGCGCCTCACGCTCGTACAGTGCGGCCAGGATATCCTTCTTAACGTTTTTTTGGGTTATACGACAGAAATGATCTACCATTTCTTCGAAAATTTCGTCTTTGGTTGTGCCTTTTAGATCATATTTTATGAATTCCGGCAAAAAAACTTCACTTAAAAGCATGATAAACCGAAGCTCCGCCTTGTCTCTTCATTTATTCAACACCCAGAGGGGGTTGATTTTCAGCGGAAGGAGACGCTTCAAGCACTGGAGCAATATCATCCAACGCGGTTTCATCCTGCCACCAGTCGGCGCTTTGTTCCGTACCAATCCTGCGCCCCGCCTCTTCGACTCCCTTATCGCCGGGCGTTCTGTTGAGCAAAGCCATGCCAAAACTCAATGCCAGAAAAAGAACTCCTAAAACAGATGTTGCCTTGGTTAAAATATTGCCGGAACGTGAACCGAATACCGAAGAACTGCCACCCGCAAAAACTCCCCCCAGACTGTCGCCTTCTTCGTTCTGAACCAAAACCAGCAGTATAAGCAATACTACAACAATAATAAATACAACAAGCAAAACAACACTTAAAATTGCCATCAAAAAACTCCAAATATAGTTTCATACTAACCTAAACTGCCGTTTACGTCAATAGTCAGCAGCCTTCCGGCAACAGCCTTAAGGAGTGTTTTCTCCATTATTCCAGGAATGTTGGTGAGCGTATTCCGGGCAGAACTGAAGGCCCGCAAAGTTGGAACGCGCCGGGGCACGGTGCGAACCTTCGGTTCGACTGTACCAAGCCCGGAAACCGAAATAATTCCCTGATTGTTTTCATTATTGCAGTCCATGGCAAGAAATGAAAAAATCAGTACAAAATATTCCTGTAAATGAATTTGAATTTCATATTTCCCTCAAAGTCTAATTGCTAATTTGGGAGCCCTTTCATATGCATCAGGCCTTCCCACCACGAATTGTCGGTTAAATCCTTGTCTATCTGCATAAAGAGGAGGCCGTTACCGCCCTGCGTGGGGTAAAGCGTGTTTTGGATGTTCAGGTACGGCAGACTCGTGCCCGGTACGGCCGGGTCCGTAATGCCGGTGCGTATCAGGGTTTGCGGGTTACGTTCAAGCGTGTCCCAGTAGCGTACGGCTTCGGAGAGTTCGCCCAGAGCGGCGGCGCGGTATGCCGGATTCCCTTTGACGTTGGCAAGCGCGTTGTACGTAACGCCGAGGTTGTTACGGGCAACCATCATGCGCTCGACAACTTCGCGATGTTCGGGCCGATCGTGCGGCAGCAGTACAGGGAACCGGTTGCGATCGCTTTCAAGCATAGCGATAAGACGTTTGAAGTAGCCTGCCGCCGCGTCATAGTCAGAGCGCATATACGACACATTCCCCAACGCGTTCAACAAGCGGCGGTTGTACGGTATTTCCATGGAAACATTGAAAAAACGGTTCATCGCGGAAGTATAGTCTCCCAGATAGTAGTAAGCGGAACCGAGTCTGTACTGCATTTCTGGCGGAGACCAGCCATTTTTCTCCGCGCTCAGGTAGAAAACCTCCGCCTCCCGCATATCACCTGACTTTGTGAAGTATGCCAGATCTCCCAAATAGGCGTACAACTCGCCAAACTCCCGGGATCGCTGTACGATGCGGCGTTCGACCGCGTCCTCCATGATGTTTAGCCCTTTCACGAGGGCTTCCTCAGCAGAAATAAATTCATTGCCGTTTATCAAGAGGCGTGCAAGCCGGCGTTGGGCGTCCACACGGTACCTGGTGCGCTCAGGCGATTCGGGTCTGGCCGTATCGAAGGCGGCCACGGCTGTTTCCAGCGCTTGCCTTTCTTCCTGCGTGTTGCCATAGTTGCTGTAGTAACGTGCAAGGTGATAATGCGTTTCAGGAAGTGAAAAATCCTGCCCGACAGCCCGCAAAAGGACATCTTTTACATTTTGAATCTCCTCAATGTGTTCATTCGGGACACCTTTTACCACTTCAAAGCGCTTATCAAGCAGGTATCCGCCCAATTCCGCGAGGGAAGATGCCGCAATCTTGCTTTTGGACTGGCCCATAAAATAATTTTGCAGCGGAATAACCTCGCCCAACTTGTCTGTACGAATAAAGTATAGCATCATGCGTTCCAGCAGGGGATCCGTTTGAGCGTAAGCCGTCATGTATTTCGCGTATGCGAGCCTCGCCTCCTCATAACGGGACGGATCGTAGTCGCCCCAGGCAAGGTTGACATCGCCAAGCGCCAGGAGTCCTTCCTTGTCATCAAGCCTGTAATCCAGAATGTTGGTTCGAATAAGGCGGTCGGCCTTTTCATAGTTGCGCAGGTACTCCGCCTCCATTGCGGCATAATCAAGGGTTCCTTTCTTGTCGTGCGGGTAGTTCAGTAGCAGTTCATCGTACTTTTCCTCCGCGTACAGGTACTGACGTTCGTCACGGAACAGTTCGGCATAGCGGTAAAACCATTTTTTTACGGGATATATCGCGAAGGCGTCCTCGAACCGCCGGTTTCCCATCGTGTACTCACCTTCTTCGATCCGTTCGTAACCATTCTTGTAAATCATGTGCGCATGGACGGGTTTGTAGATAAATTGATAGCTAAGGTATGTGACCGACGCGGCAAGTGCGGCGATAAGCAGGGAAAGGCGTATGACCGGAAAAAATTTGTGAAGAAAGATGTACACAAAGCTGGACCGTTCCGCCTCAAGTTCCTCACCTGTCTTATAACCCTTTGGAAGCGGAATATTCCTTTTCAGAATTTTTCCGGCAAGGGTGGCGGCTTCGTGTGCATTTCCGCCGCGGATCAACAGTTTTATAAACTGGGACAGGAGGGACGGTTCAACAAATTCTTCAGCAATGAGCTTTTCGCATACAATACGCAGGTTAAGCGGATAGGAAGCTATCGTGTCCAGCAACTGTTGCAGTTGTTTTTCGGTGATGTTGATCGCCTCTACCGGTTTTGCCGGTTTTTCCCCGGCGTCCGGCGCTACGGCAGCTTCGCTAACTTTAGCGGGAGCATCTATGGACGACAGAAAATCTTCAATATCGGGAAGGGTTTCGGGTTGGCCGTTTTCCGCTTGTTCTGTCTTGTCTTCCGTTTGTTTGGTTTTGTCGTCCGGCTGCTCCACCTTGCCGTCCGGCTGCTCCGGGAAAAGGGAAGCCTTCTCTTCGTCCGAGATTTCCGATATGGACGGAATACTGTCAAGATCGGACACTTCATCCGGAACTTTTCCGTCTTCATCCTCGGAAAGACCGTCTCCCGTGCCGTCATCCTCGCCAAACCCTTTCAGCATTTCAGTAAGATCAAGCTCGTCGTCAAGCTCCGTCGTATCTCTTACGGGTTCCGGTTCCGTCGGCGGACTCAAGTCCAGGCTGAAACTGTCTATATCAGCGGCGGTGTCAGTAGCTTCGTCCGCCGGCGGCTCAAGTTCAAGGTCAAAACTATCAATGCCGGCGGCGGAAACATCAGACGGGGTATCCCCTATGTCGGGCGGCTGCGGCAATTCGTCTTCAGTTGGAACGCTGCCTATAAGATCGCCCATGCCGGCAAGGAGCCTTTCGAAGATGGAATCGTCGCCGGCATCCGTTTCAGCATCGTCCGCCGGCTGTTCCACCTCTGCCGCCGGTTGTTCCACCTCTGCCGCCGGTTGTTCCTCTGCCACCGGCTGTTCCACCTCTGCCACCGGTCGTTCCTTTGCCGCCGGCTGTTCCACCTCTGCCGCCGGTCGCTCCTCTGCCGCCGGTTGTTCCGTCACCGGTTGTTCCGTCACCGGCTGACTCGGAGTGGGGACTTCCTCCGGGGCCTGGGGGCGGGGGCGCGGCTCGTTGGCGGGCAACTCGTAGACATCGGGACGGAGTCCGGCGTTTTCGAGAATCTCTCTTTCGCCGCCGATTTCGCCAAAGAGGTCTTGTAATTGCTTAAGCTGCTTCAATGAGGGCATGGCTTTAGATTTTGGAGCATCAACCGATATTAAATTCAGATGAAAGCTCTGAGTTTTATTACACTCCTTCTGTTAATTATCGGTAGTTTAGGCGCGGTGGATTTAGAATCTTACGAGTTTATAGACAAATTGTTAAGCCTTACGTCGCCGCAGGAGCCAAAAATATTCGAGGACGCCGTGATTTTCACCGCCGGCGGACAGTACAAAAAAGTTGGGATAGCGTTTCTTCACGAAGATTTTGCCAAAATCCATCAGTTCAGGAAACTGTTTGTACCGATAAGCGACAGCGCCGAGTTTGACGAAAAAAGTAAGACTGCGCCGGAAACCCTGCGCGATTCCGGCATTATGTTCTTTGTTTACACTGTCCCGCCGCAGGTCAAAACCCTTGAATACAGGCTCGTTTTTGACGGCCTATGGTCGCCGGACCCTTACAACCCCAAGCGTAAATTCAACGCAAAAACCGGTATAGAACACTCAGTTGCCCCGCTGCCTGCACACAGGCAGCCTGCGCTGAATGATGAGCTTCCGTTTGACGGCATCGCCTTTAGCTATCGCGGTAAAAACAGCGGTGAGCGTATCACGGTGGCAGGTGATTTTAACGGCTGGGATCCGTTCATGTACGAATTAAAAGAAACGGAACAGGGCCTTTACACGCTTGCTATCCCACTGCCGCCCGGAACATGGCGTTACGCCTACTACCGCAACGGTGAAAAATTTGTAGACTATTCAAACGCCGCCCAAGAGTACAAAAGGGACGGCAGCCCCGTAAATGTAATCACAGTAAAATGAACCCCTCATAATTTGCCAGCCGCAGGCGCTTGTTCACAGTCCGTCGGGGGGCCTGTCAAGACATCCAGGCCGTGCCGGAGCGCGCCGCTTACGGCAGCCAGCGATTCCTTTACCGCCTTTGGGCTACCGGGCAGGTTGATGATCAGGGAAGAACCGCGGATCACGGAGACGGCGCGGCTCAGCATCGCACGCGGCGTTATCGCAAGACTCGCCTGCCGCATCGCTTCCGCAATTCCTGGAACGAGCCGCCCGGCGACCGCGAGAGTCGCTTCCGGTGTGATGTCACGCGGGGAAAAGCCAGTACCGCCCGTTGTCAGAATCAGGTCGGCAAGGCCGCCGTCGGCAAGACGCTTCATTTCCGCCTCTAGCAGGGGCCGATCATCGCTTAAAAGCGCGTAACTTGTTACCTCGTAACCCCTGGCGGAAACAAACTCGCGGATTGCGGCGCCGCTCAAATCCTCCCGCTCACCACGCGAGCCCTTGTCGCTTGACGTGATTATGCCGACGCGGTAACGCTTGGCTATGCTCAAATCCGCACCGGCTTTTAGGATGCCGCCCTCCAGTACCCGCGCGAAAACGCCTTCACGCGGCATGATGCAATCGCCCACCGTATGATATATATGGCAATGATCGTGACATTCCTTGCCTACCTGAGTCATTTCCAACAGTACGCTTCCCGATTGAAACAGCGTTCCGACAGGCAGACCGGAAAAATTAAAGCCATCCACGACAAGATTCTCGCCAAAAGCGCCAAAGTCTATGTTTACCGCGCCATTTTCACCCTTTTCCGCCGCCTTTACACGCGCACGGAATGCCTCGATCTTTTCGAACGACAGCAGACTCACCTGCCTGTGCCAGGGGCCGGCGTGGGCATCGCCGGATATCCCGTGCTCCGCGACAAATTCGGCCTCCACTACCACGTGTTTTTGCGTACCTTTTTTTTCGCTGACGCATACAGCGTGAATACTGCCCATAATTAGCCCCCAATCCTGAACATATTTTTCTTTTTGTGCCGGTTGTTACCGTTACCTTGATAAAAGTCATGCCGCATCGGTTTAAGCGTAACGGCAACGCGGATGGCTTCGGCTATAGCCTCGTCATCCCCGCCACCGCGCACGATTGCCTTCAGGTCTATGCCGACATCGCTTGCGAGGCAGGGTTTCAAAAAACCTGTGCCGGTCAGACGCAACCGGTTGCACGCGCCACAGAAACTGTGGCTCACGGCACTGATAAATCCTATTTTCCCCGCAAAACCCTCCACGCTGTAATAGGAGGCCGGGCCGTTTCCAAGCCGCCCGTCAAATGCCCTCAGGATGCCTAATGCCCGCTCCAGGCGTTCAAATGTCTCGGCATGGGGTATGGGAGTGAGGTTTGCGCCGAGTCCCAGCGGCATAAGTTCGATGAAACGGACAGCCGTTTTTTCATGCCGCGCAAGCTCCGCCAGCGGGACGATATCGCCTTCATTGATGCCGCGGATCGGTACACAGTTGATTTTTACGGCAAGCCGCGCCGCGCGCGCCATGTCTATCGAGCGCAGAACCTTTTCAAAGCCGTCCGAGCCCGTGATATACCGGAAAACGTCCGCGTCAAGCGTATCAAGGCTGATGTTTACCGTGTCGATGCCGGCATCCACAAGTTCATCCAAAAAATCATCCAGCAAAACGGCATTTGTGGTAAGCGTTACCGACTCGATGCCAGGGGTCCTCTTCACCGAACGAATGAACGTTGTGAGCCCGCGCCGCACAAGCGGTTCACCGCCGGTAACCTTGATCTTGTTCACGCCCAAGGTGGCCGCCGCCGCACAGATTCCCTGCGTCTCCTCAAGCGTCAGTACCTCACTGTGCGGCATCCACTCCACCCCTTCCGGCGGCATACAGTAAATACAGCGCAGGTTACACTTATCAGTTACCGAAACACGCAGGTAATCAATTGTACGTCCAAACCCGTCCCGCATTAGAAGATTATACCCCCATTATGGGCAATTAGCAACATTCAATTGTAAGTTTACGTTACTCAAAAAAGGTGACCACACCACGACTCTAACAAGAATAGTACACGTTTGTTTCGGGCTGTGCGGGTTTTTTAGCAGGTATACGGAAGGGCTAAAAACAAAATGAACCGCGCAGTGTAGCCCATTCAACTTGACACACAGGATTTCTCTGAATAAGCTAATCAAATGAATATAAATGCGTTGAAAGGACGATCTTTGCTCACATGGCTTGATTTTACAACGGACGAGATTCTTTGCTACCTGGAGCTTTCCAAAAAAGTAAAGGATGAGGCAAAACGCGGCGAATTGAAGCAGCGTTTTCTGGGCAAGACCGTTGCGCTTCTGTTTGAAAAACATTCCACGCGGACAAGGTGCGCTTTCGAGACGGCGCTGGCCGAGGAAGGCGGACGCGGTATTTTTCTTGCTATGGGGGACATGCACATAGGCACGAAAGAATCGGTGGCGGATAGCGCCCGTGTTTTTGGGCGGATGTTCAGCGCGATAGAGTTCAGGGGTTTTAAACAGTCCATGGCGGAAGACCTTGCAAAGTATTCCGGCATACCGGTATTTAACGGGCTTACGGACGAGTTTCACCCAACTCAGGTACTTGCCGACATAATGACACTCGAAGAAAACTTTGGCCCCTGCAAAGGCCGTAAACTATGTTTTTCCGGCGACGGACGTAACAATGTTGCCAGTTCACTGATGGTGATCTGCTCAAAGCTGGGCATCAATTTTACCATAGTTACCCCGTCAAGCCTCAAGCCGGACCCTTTCTTAACGGCAAAATGCGAGGGATTCGCAAAGGATTCCGGCGCAAAAATTGTGATTAGTGACAAGACGGACGCCGTTGAAGGGGCGGACGCAATCTACACGGACGTTTGGGTATCAATGGGCGAAGAAGCAAAAAAGAAGGAACGTGTAAAACTTCTGCGTCCGTACCAGGTGAATCAGGCGCTGATGGACAAAACGGGACGCAAAGACACGATATTCCTACATTGCCTGCCGGCGATACGAGGCGAGGATGTCAGCGCGGACGTGATCGACGGCGGGCAGTCCCGCGTATGGGACGAAGCCGAAAACCGTAAGCATACGATAAAGGCTATCATGCTCGCTAGTATCGGAAATTTGTAAACTCCCGCTGCCCCGGTAAAAACCTTATGCAAACCTTCCTACGGCGTTACACGTCTACGGTCGCGTGGAAACAGGCTTGCTTCCTTCACGTTTGAAAGCCCTAAAATCTTTGCGGTAAGGCGCTCAAGCCCTATCGCAAAGCCGCCGTGCGGCGGGCAGCCATACTTGAAAATTGAAAGATAATCTTCCATGCTTTCAGGCTTTATGCCAAAATGGGGTAGCACCTCAAGCTGAGCCGCATAGTCGTGCTGACGGCGGCCCCCGCTGGTTATCTCGATCCCGCGGAACAGCGCGTCAAAGCTCATAGTGCGGACTGAATCGAGCGGGTACGTGTAGAACGGCCGGTGGCGGCGCGGAAATTCGTTTACAAAGGCCAGGTCCACGCCAGTTTCACGGAGCGCCCACTCACAAACATAGCGTTCCGCATCGGGATTTATGTCGAAGATGCGCGCGCCATTCTTTTTTGCACTCTCCCCGTTTGCGATTCCGAGTGCCTGCTCGTAAGAAATCACCGGCGCGTTAAAGACAGCCTCCGCTTTGGGTACGGACGCGCCGCTTTTTGCCCAAAGTTCAAGATCGGCAGCGTTTTTCCGCGCAACTTCCTCGAAAATACGGGCAAGAATCTCCTTTTCAAGCTCGATTAACTCTTTTTCGGACTCGATAAAGCCCATTTCAAGGTCAAGCGAAACGTACTCATTCAGGTGGCGCGGGGTATCGTGCTTTTCGGCGCGGTAAGCGGGGGCCACTTCGAACACACGTTCCAGGCCGCTTGCCACGAGCATCTGTTTGTAGCACTGCGGAGACTGGGCGAGGTACACCTTGCGGTCGAAATACTCTACCGCGAACAGGTTTGTCCCACCCTCGGTGCCGCCGCTCACGAGCTTGCTCGTCTTGATTTCCGTAAAGTCATTTTCGCGCAGGCAGGCGGAAAACGCCTCAATTATCGTGGCCTGCACACGGAAGATCGCGCTGACGGCAGGGTTTCGCAACGACAGCGCACGCTGGTCAAGGATCGACTCAAGCCCGGTCCTCGTTACATCGCCGTTCACCTGGAAAGGCAGATCTGGGGCGGCACGGCTTAAACAGTCAAGCTGCGTTACGCGCAGTTCCGCCCCTCCAGGCGCTTTTTCGTTCAAAGCCGCCTCTCCATGCGCCATAATCACCGATTCCAACGTGAACTCACACTTTTTATCCAGCACAAGCTGAACGAGTCCTGAACGATCGCGCAGTACAATAAAACTCACCGCCCCAAGTTCCCGTATACGGTGTATCCAGCCACAAATGAAGACATCCTTTTCGCCCCTCTCCGCCGCGGCTTTCAAATTTTTCGCTAAAATTCGCATATCAACTACTTTACAATGTCAGCAACCAAGAGTCCACCGATTGGGCAAAGCCCGCAGGGCTTTGCCCAGGGTACTCTATTTTTCCAGTAAATACAGATATTCTTTTACATGGATGTCCCTGTTCGATAGATCACGGCACCCGCGAAATGTATTATACGTTGTTTCCAGCACTTCAAGCCTGCCGATTTTTTTTAACATACCTTTCATTTCGTCAACAGAAATAAACCCTTCCGAATTAAATGATATAAGCACATACTTTGCTTTTATATCCGCGGTCAGTTCCGTAAGCGCATGGTACGCAAACGGTTTTTTGTTGTATGCGGAACGGTTCCAGTTGCCGGGAATGCCCGAAATTCTGCTTAAATTTTCCGGATATTTATTTTCCAGGATTAGGTTAAGCATAAAATAGTTTGATCCGTACGGATGCTGGTTGTACGGCGGATCCAAATACGCTAAATCTACTTCGGGCGCTTCCTTGACTATCACATTTGAATCGCCGTTATAAACAATGCTTTCACACGCAAAATTACTAAAAACAGGAAACGGCAAAACAATATCGCCTTTGATACGCGGCAGCGCATCGCCGTTGCTGCCGCCAAACTGTCCAACCCCGGTATCCTTATTTTTATAAAAGCCCTTAAACACGCCGGAGGTATTTGAATGAATCGAGCTTTTGGCAATAAGCGGCGCAAGAAAATATTTTTTATACTTATCGTCAATGGTTTCAATTAAATTCCGCATCGTATCAATATACATGGCGTTCCGCCGGGTATAAAAAACACGTTCGCCCGGCTTTATATTATCGTCATCTTTTGGTGAATATAATTCTGTAACGATTCCGGCTTCCAGGGTTTTGTTTGTTACAGTATTCACAAGTTCATTGTACATACATTTTAACAGGTGTATATCCAAACTATCTTTATTCGATAAATAACATTCGTTTGTAATTCTTGAATAATTTTCCAGATCGTTAACCAGCAATAATTCGGAATACTGTTTAAAATGCCTTGCAACAACGCCCGATCCGCTAAAAACATCAAACATTTTTAATTTGTGCTTATTCAGGCGGTTTTGAACTATTCTTATTCCTTCGGCAATAAACTTTAAAAGTGAACGTTTATTGCCGATATAGGTAATTATTTGGTTTGCAAGGTAGCTTTCATCCTCATGCAATTCGGACGAATCAGAATTCACTGTTTTGCGATTTCCGTAATACCTGTTATCAGGCTGCCGAGGTTTTGAATATCGGACGGAATTATTATTTTAGTAGATTTTCCGTCCGCGACTCTTTCAAACGCCTCAAAACTTTTTAGTTTAACCGCGCCCTTTTTACCAATAACATTTGTTATCATCTCCAAACCGTCGGCGGTAGCTTTCTGGACAGTCATAATCGCCTGCGCCTCGCCCTCGGCTTCCTGAATCAAAACCTGTTTTCTCGCTTCCGCCTGAAGGATAAGCGATTGTTTTTCGGCCTCCGCCTGGAGGATCGAAGACTGTTTTTCGCCCTCCGCCTTGAGTATTAACGAACGTTTTTCACCTTCGGCGGTAAGAATCGCGGCGCGGCGCTCCCGCTCGGCGCGCATCTGTTTTTCCATCGCGTCTTTTATCGAAGCTGGCGGGTCGATATTCTTCACCTCTACGCGGTTTATCTTGATGCCCCAGGCATCGGTCGCGTCATCAAGTATGCTTCGTAGTTTACTGTTGATCGTGTCGCGGCTGGTTAGCGTTTCGTCCAATTCAAGCTCGCCTATAACCTGCCTCAATGTGGTGGTTGTCAGTTTATCAATAGCCACCTTGGGGTTATCCACGCCGTAAGTGTAAAGTTTCGGATCCGATATTTGGTAGAACACCACGCTGTCAACCAGCATCGTTACATTATCCTTCGTTATGACGGGCTGCGGCGCATAATCGAACAGCGCTTCTTTTAAAGATACCCTTTTCGCGATACGATCAAAAAGCGGTACTATAAAATGAAAACCGGTATCCAACGCGCAGTTATAAGCGCCGAGTCTTTCGACAACCCACGCCTGCGACTGCGGCACTATTTTGACTCCGGAAATTATCACAGTCAGCACGAAAGCAACCAAAACAATGAGAATATAATACATAACAGACTCCTTAGTTTCAATTCATGCGCTCACATGAAGCGCGACAGTATTTTTACAGTCGGGTTTAGTACCCCGCCCCTTGGGGCTTAAAACCGGGTACGGGGAATTCATCCCCTCACATACGATACGCTTTCAAGGAGAAATCTTCAATACCCCGCAGCTAAAAACCTCCCAAAGATATTTAGGAACTGTACATAAATGAACCTCCTCCGCCCTGAAGTCGCAAACTTGTTTGCGCGCAAAATTTGCGGCGGGGTATTAGACCCCTAAGCAGAATGAAATGCATGGTGGAACGTATGATTGGTCTTTAGTTCACCGTGACCCCAACCATCCCGCAGCACAGGGCTTGCAGGTAAAGCCTATAACTAATCAGGGTTCAACGTACTTACCGCATGGCCTTCACCGCACTCTTGATTGAAATGCACGTTATTATGTACTGTAATATAATGAGAGTTTGGGTCAAGCTGATAGTCGGTTCAATATTTGGTTTGCTTCTCGGTTTCCTGTTACCGGAAAATCATCCTGCTATACTGAATATGTTTACCTTTTTGCAGAAACTTGCGATAGGAATCGGGCGATACACCGCACTGCCTATAATGGTATTTTCATTAACGATAGGCATTTACGAACTGCGACAGGATAGAAAATTCTGGTCATTGCTGGTACGCACTTTTTTTCTGCTCGCTGGTATATCAATTTTTGTAATCATGCTGGGCATAGGGGTAACACTGCTTCTTTCACCGGGCAGGACACCGGTACTTATTGAGCAGCAGTCCGGGGAGATATTTTTCTCACCGGCACAAAATATACTGGACATATTTTCGTCAAATATGCTTTCTGTTCTTTCTGTGGACGGGGTTTATATTTTTCCGCTGTGTGTATTTGCGTTTTTCCTTGCCTTGGGGCTTCGCTACGACAGAAATTATACAAAACCGGTAATATCGCTGATAGACTCAATATCAAGAATATTTTTTCATATAGCGTCTTTCTTTTCGGAACTGCTGGGATTATTGATAATTGTATTGGCCGCTTATTGGGCGATTCAGTACAGTGATGTTTTTGGTACTGGTGTATTCGTACCGGTAATTCGGATGCTGATGATATATGCTGTGGTTCTGGTGTTTATCGTTTTGCCAATGCTTCTCTTTTTTGTCAGCCGCACACCATGGAAAGTGCTGTACGGGTGTCTGGGGCCGGCTATAGCCGCTTTTTTTTCGGGTGATTATAATTTCAGCATTCCGGTACTGATTATGCATCTGAAAAACAATCTGGGAATTCGCAGAAGATCAAGTTCCATTACAGTCGCGCTTTTCTCAACATTCGGCAGATCGGGCAGCGCAATGGTTGCCTGTGTCGCCTTTATAGTTATTATTCAATCGTATTCAAGCTTGAGCATTCCGGGCGCCGGTATCCTTAACATCGGAATAACCGCGTTTTTTTTATCGTTTCTGCTTGCGCGCAATTCATCCGACGCCGCCTTTACAGCGCTCGCCGTCCTCTGTATGCGTTACGGACATGGCTTTGAAACCGGTTATCTTATACTGAAACCTATAGCGTTTTATTTGATTTCCATCGGAACATTTATTGATATAGTAATAACCGCGTTCGGAAGCTTTGTAATAGCCCACTTAAGCGGCTTTCAGGAAGAAAAAAATATCAAGCGTTTTATTTAAGCCCGCCTGAGACTAGGTTCACCGGCACCGACACCGAACTTGCCGCATTGTCACCGGCAGTGTGACAGTTAGTTTCAATGCCGGATTTTAGACAGCCTTTTTTGTGGAAATTTTCTATATTTAATCTATGAAGAAGCTTTTTTTATCAGAAAAGGCCGTGTCAATACCGGCGCTATGCTTGTTCTGCCTTTTACTCTTTACACAATGCGATGTTTGGAACAAGCCGTTGGTGACAACTATACAGGATAAAATCGATACACTTAAATCAATAAAAACAATACTGGTAACAAAGTACCCGTTCCCGAATACGTTTGCGGCGGGCGATAACGCGCCGTACAAAATGAGCGCGCGGGAATGGGCGGATAAATACGGACTGGAAATTTCCGGCGTTGATGACCTGAACGGGATGCGCGTCCTGACGCCCGGTACGGAATATACTGTCGAAACGCCGGGAAACAACGCCGCCGGCGGAAGTCTGACTGTAACGGTAAAGTTGACGGACGCTAATGGAGACGGCGGAGTAACAACGGAATTCGTGGTCGGTATAAAATCGGGTAATGGAAACTCTTATAAAATATCGCAGTACAATGACGCTAACGGCAAAGCGATTCCGTTCCCTTCGATGGCGACGGCGGGACAAAAAGTTACCGTGTATGTCTATCCTGCGCAGGGCTTTATTCTTAAAGAAAACAGTCTTTCATACCAAATGTCTCCTTCTGCTCCCAACGGGAACCCGGCCACGGTAATACATAACGGTAGCTTTGATATGCCCGCCTATGACATAGAACTTAAAGCCGGCTTTGAGGATACAAGCGGGGCCCCGGCCATGCGGATTTCCGGCGGTAACCAGCGGTATTACACTTCACTTGAGGAGGCGGTTTATGACGCCGGAACCATGGGGGTGGTGTACGTGCTTGGCGAAAACGTTTTTATTGACAAAGAAATCAGCATAGGGGGTACAGCCGCTCTCACTGTCATGGCGCAGTACGGACCGCCCAGAACGATAAGGCGTAAAACGGCGGTATCAGGTACGGCTTTTACAGGCAGCCTGTTCAATGTTAAAAGCGGCGCGGCTCTTACGCTTGACGCCGGAAATAACCCCGGTTTTGTGATAGACGGAGGACTGACGGCGGGGCTAATCGCGTCCTCTCCGCTCGTTACGGTTTCCGGCGGGAGTTTCACAATTGGCGCCAGGGTAACGCTGCAGAACAACAGCAACAGTAGCACTGGCGGCGTTGGCGGCACCGGAGGGGCCGTGCATGTTTCCGGCGGCGTATTTTCGATGAACGGCGGCCTTGTCCAAAAAAATACCGCCGCATCGGGCGGCGCCGTGCATGTTTCCGGCGGTGAATTTTCGATGAAAGACGGACTTATCAAAGAAAATACCGCGACCTTGGGCGGCGGCGTTTACAATAACGATATTTTTTCGATAAGCGGAAATTCGATTGTTACGCAGGATAACGATGTATACCTGACGGACGGCAAGTTTATCACCGTTTCCGGTAATTTGAGGCCGCTAGGCGGGCTTACGGCAAAGATTACGAAGCAAGTACTGACTGGCAGCAACGCTATTGCGCTGCATGGCATATCTCAAAACGACACCACGAAATTTACCGTAAGCGAAGCGGGCAAAATGATTGCTTTTGACGGCAATAACCAGGGAAAAATCGTGGATATAACTGCCGCCCGGGGCTACGCCGCCGCTAAAATTTACTACCCTTCGTTGCAGGAAGCGGTAGACGCCGCGGCAGGAACCGCAAGTATGCCGGATACGATCACCGTGTTAAAAGACATTGACCTTGCAAACGCCATATCCGGCATAGATGGCGCGAACAAGCATATAAGGCTGACAGTTCCAAACGGCGCTTCGTACACGATAAAGCGCGGGGCTAACGTTGTGAGTAGCCTGTTCACGGTCAAAAACGGCGCGAGCCTTACGCTGGAAGGCGGTACGGGCGGTATGCTTGCGATCGACGGTGGCGCGAAGTGGGGCAGCACGGCCGGCCCTGCCCAGGGCGCCCCGAATCGGGGCATTCCCTCATTGATGTCGATGGTAAGCGTTGACGGCGGTACTCTCACGATTGGAGCGGGGGCGACCTTGCAAAATAACCATAACTCCGTCGCCGGTCTTTTACCTGAATCCCCGAATACCGGCGGCGGGGTATATGTTACAAACGGCGCTGTATTTATGAAAGGCGGCGAAATCAGGGCGAACAAGGGCTCCCCCGATAACACCAACACCGGCTGCCTGGGAGGGGGTATTTTTTTATACAACAATTCATACTTTTTGATGTCCGGTAACGCGAAAATATCGGGTAACTACGCGAAATGGGGCGGCGGCGTGGGCCTTAAAAACAGTGAATTTGTGATGCTGGAGAACGCTGAGATAAGCGCCAATACCACATCAAGCAGCGGCGGCGGGGCCGGCGTGAATTTGGATGAAAACGCTGTATTTACGATGAAAGGAGGGAAAATCAAATCGAACAAGGCGGGCTGCGGCGTAAGAATACATAAAGCAACATTCAGAATGGAAGGCGGTGTAATATCGGGCAACACATCGGAATTTGACGGCGGCGGCGTAAGCTTAACAACGAACGACCCCAACACGTTTAAAAAGACCGGCGGGGTGATATACGGCAGCAACGAGACGGACGCATCGTTAAAAAACAGCGTGACAGCCGGCAACGATGGTCATGCCGTATGGGTGAACTCAGGCAAAAAACATAACGATACGGTGCCGGAAACAAC
>JAITIR010000083.1 GCA_031279285.1 Spirochaetaceae bacterium
TCTCTATCACCATGAAGCCGCTCCGCAGGCCGTAGGCCAGCGGAACGGGGTTGCAGCCGCCCTTGAAACCAATCGTGGAGATGTTCATCACCACATCGCAGAGGCGGCAGATCACCTCATCCTTCCGCTCGTAGTAGCCTGTCGCCCCGCATATATCGCAGGCGTCAAGCCCCACCCCGTAAGCGACCGCGTTCTTCTTTATCACGATGAAACGGACTTCCGTCCCGTCTTGAGCATTGAGAGCGAAGCGGTGCAGGTGTCCGTCCTCTATCTGGGTGAGCGGGATCAGTATCTCGCCCCCCTCAATCGTCATCGGCTCGGCGGGGGAAAGGACGACCTCCCTTTCCGTATAGCCCTTGAACACCGTCATCGCCAGAACGGAAACGGTAAAGACCACCGCCACGGTGAGGCACCAGCGGCGGCTCGTTCTACGCGCGGCGCGTAGCTTGCGGCGCTCCGCAGGGTTGTTTCCCGTGACCTTCTCCCTGAAACCCCGGATGAACAGTAGCAGCGACGCGAAAAAACTTATACCCATCAGCGCGTAGGTAAACAGGGCGCTGTTGTTCACACCGGCGATTATCACGGCAAAGAGCCAGCGGATCATCGGTATGATCCGCCGCGCCAGCAAAAATTGAACGATTACAATGGCCTGGTTGCAGATTGCGACCAGTAGCGCGACGCTAAGCAGCGCCTTTACCGGTATGCCGGGCAGCGCCTTCGCCGTTTTGTAAATAGCGAGCGCGCCGATCGTGACGAGGGCAAGGCCAGCCGCAAACCCTATCAGGCAGAACAGAAAATCTGTGCTGAATATGCTTTCGCCGGGGAGGACGAATTCTGTAGGGTACAGGAATATCGTGGGAAGCGCGTACAGTAGCAGCATACCCAGGAGCAGCGCGTTAACGCAGGCGGAAAACGTTTCGGCCAGCAGGGGCCGTTTTTGGAATAGCTTTCGCGGAAAACCCCACAAAAAAAGAATATGCAGAATTCCCAGAAGTATGGCGAACGACAATGTCCAGGTATTAAAAAAACCGCGGTTTATAAGCGCCGTCGTCCTCCGCAGCACGGCAATGACGAGGGCCGTCGCCGCGCCGGCGGCGCAACCCCAGACGGCAAACCGCTTTCGCCTCCACTCCCCTTCTTTTACCAGGACAGCCCAGAGCAGGGCCGTGAGTACCCCCGTTACCGTTAAGTTTTCGACTACCTGGATGAGATATCTAAGCATACTTTCCTTAATCTATAAAAAAAAACCAGCCGCCCGGAGGACATCTGAAAGCGCCCGGAGCGGCTGAACGGCGGGTGGCGCCGTTTACCAGGCTGGGCCGGCGTAGTTTACCGTCCACTCAGCCACAAGCGGTGCGCCCCAGAATCTTCCGGGTACGCCGGTTGCCGCGTCAACGTGCAACACGTAACCTAGGGCCTCGGGATTCTCTATCGAGAACCGTACCTTGTACGTGCCGGGTCCACCGCCGGGTAGCTTTATGTTAGCCCCGTAGTGCGGGCCGTCGCTCGCGTTCATCGGCATAAACGTGCCCTCCGTTTTTTCGCCGGTCGATTTGGTTATTTCGTACCTGACGGTCAGAAACGGGACAAAATCCCCAACGCCGAAGCCTAGATCGTTCTCCAGCGCGGAAATATCCGCCTCCATGTGCATGTCCGACTGGGACGCGGGAAGCCCCGCACCCGCCGGAAGCATATCCACCGGCTGAAAGAAGACGCCAGCCACATTGAGAGGTCCCAGTTCATGGTCATCCCCTAGCGGGAATTCCTCAAAACCGGCTTCCTCGCCCGGGTTAACCATGCTTTCTGGTCTTGACCCACCACCCTGCGCGCCCTTGGCAAACGCCAGGGACGAGCATACCGCAATCAAAAGAAGTACGATCAGATTTCTGATTTTCATTGTACCACTCCTTATAAAAAATTTTCCCGTTTCCAAAAGGACACGGGTTAGTACCGATTTCAAGGCGCAACCACTTCAAATGAGTTAGGCCAATAGAACACAACTACACTAGCATGAGCTAACTTTTTTGTCAAGTGTTTGTTTCAATTAACTGTGTTTGGTTTTTAAAAAGAGATTAACCGGTCACGGGTATGATTTTTTGATATGTACGCTATCGCCTGCCCCTACTCGTGGTTCACCTTGCGAGCATTTTACCTGCGCGAATACCACTATAATCCCTCCCTGTCTTTGCTTTTACAACTATATTTCATGGCTTTTACCTGCCATCAATGTATTTAACCCACCACCTAAACACAAAGCGTCTGAATGAACCGCCCCGCCACAAAACAGCGTTAAGCTGTTTTGCCTGACGTTTTGCAGCCTGCCTAACCCGATAAGGAAGGGTAGGCGGGGTATTAAACCCCACTGCGAATAAATGTCTAACGCCGATAATGATATGGGTAAATTTATTCTTGTAGGGTAATCGTAGCGACAAGCCCTATGGTTAAATAATTTCCTTTATGAATAATAGCAGTTATAGTAGAAAATGTGTATAAAAATAGGGCGGAAAGGCGGTTTTGACATACAGATCATCCTCTTTGCAGCGGTAGTCCTCGCCACCGTGATACTGTTTCGGCCATTGCAGAGGCAGCTTTTAAGCCGGGTTGGTGGCTTGAGGGATACCTTCATAGAAAGGCTGGAGACGCTGCTTGGGAAGAACATCGCGTACGGTTCTATTGGGCCGTCCATACTGGGAACCATAGATATCAAGGACATCCGTATTTATGGCGGAGAAAACGACGTGTTGACGGCTGTCGGGGTAAAGCGGCTGCGGGTACGCTACTCGGTTGCGGCGCTGCTGGCCGGCAAAACATTGGAAGCCTTGTCCACCATTACCGTAGAGTCCCCGTTCGTTGAAGCCGCTGCCGGCAAGGATATTGACGAACTGTTTGACGGGGGAGGCGGCGGAATTGACGGTATCTTTGAAAGCATAAAAAAAATCGCAAGTTTGGTGCCTGAAAGACTCGTTCTGCGGATTGCTGGCGGAACATTCCGGTTTAAAGCGGGTGAAAGTAAGGCGGAACTTACGGGGATCGCGTTTTCGGCTCAGGTTATTGAAAATATTCTGCGATTCAGGCTTTCCGTACGGGCCGAAGCCAATGTTTCAAGACCTCAGCCTGTCACGGCGAACCTGTCGTTCCGCGCGGACGGCGTTTACGATATAGCAGGCGGCAGGAGTGGTATGAAATTGCGAGTCGGCTCGGTAAAAACATCGTATTTCTCGCTTGCCAGGCTCAATTTACTTGCAAGCCTGACGGAAAACGCGGTAAGCCTTCAAAAAGCGGGGGATACCGCGCCGTTCGATCTTGCAGTTAAGTACGATTTTGACACCGCTTCGGTGAGCGCCCAGGCAAGTTTTGCCGGTTTCAGGCTTTCCCGCCTCTTCTCTTTTTCACCGGAATTTGATGCCTGGAACAGTTGGCTACAAACGCGGCTTTCAGGCGGGATAAACGCTTCGCTGGACAGGGCGGGGGAACTTGCGTACCAGGCCGATCTCAGCGGTATCTTTGGCGGGGCGACCCCGCCGGGCGGCGGCAACTTTGCGCTCGACGTGTCCGGTAACTCTAAAAGCGCCTTCTTTAACAGGCTTGATCTGTCGCTCAGTCGCGGCAGTCTTTCCTGGACGGGCAGACTCGGCTACAGCCCGGTGAGGCCGGACGGCGCCCTCACAGTAAAAGACTTTAACTTTACCAAGTCGGGGAGCAAGGACAGAAGTAACCCGCTGAATGGCAGTTTTATCGTATCGTCCTACGGCAACACGGTCAGTTTTTTCGCGGAAACCCTTACGGTGGGAGCGGGAGCCATGCCCGGCAGTGTGGAATTCCAGCCATTCGACATCAACATTGAACATTCGGACAGCGAGCTTAACTTTGCGGTGTCCGCCTTTCGTGTCAAAAACGTTGAAAGCTACGACGCGGCAAGTTTTGTGCAGATTTCCGCAGACGGTTCTTTCGATTTTGACAGTAAAAACATGGAAGTCCGGCTGAAGCCGGATTCGTTTTCACTGTATGACTTGCTGAAAATGGCCGGATGCGCGGTAGAATTGCCCGGCCTTCCCGTCCGCTCCCAAATTTTTCTTGATAACATTCTTTTAAGTACGGAAATTTTTGTTTCCGCCGAACCGGGCGACCTACTGTTCAATGTGCCGCACCTGGTTGCCGGGTGGAGCGGCGACAGAAATATATGGGCCAGCCTTTCACTTTCCGGTACGGAAGGCAGTTTTGAACTGAACGAGGGGCACATTTTTTGGAACGACGGCGGAATAGACATCACGGCGTCAGGCAGTTTTGCGGATATAAACGATATGATTTTTAACGCCGGGATAGGCATAAAAGATACCCTGTACACGTTCGACGCGGCAATTCTTGAAAAAAATGACATACATATTTCAAGCTCGCTTGGTCTGAACCTGGATGTACGCCGTTCCCCGATTGACAACGCTTTTACCGGCCTTCTGTTACTGGACGCCCCGCGCTTTCCGCTGGGCAACGGTTTTGCCGAAATCAAAGCCGAAAGCGATTTTCGTTACAATTCCCCGGTTTCCTGGGAATTAAACCTTGAAAAGTTTGTGATTTCCGGCGTAAAAACATCTCTTTCTACGATTACGTCAGTCGAAATTATCGGACGCGTGGACCAGGATGGGGCGGAATTCAGCCGGATATACTTTGACGACGGGCGCGGCGCCCTGTACGGCAGCGCCAACGGCGATTGGCAAGACTTTTTTCGGCAGCGGAACGTCACCGTTACGGGCAACCTCGATCTGCGTGATACCGGCGGCGGCGAGACGATGAATGCTGAACTGCGTTACGATGAGGAGTCGTTCTTTGTTTGGGCGGAGGTCAAAGAACTACAGAGCGGGAGATTCTTTAACAGCGCGGACAATATGTTCATTACCGGAAATATTGGATTTTTCAATACTTCGGAAAACTGGTCGGTGGCCTTCGATCTTTTGTCGCTACGCGGTGTACTGAATAGACAGCCCATCACGCTGAGCGGGCGCGCTTCTCTTGACGGTACGCGGCTTGATCTGAACGAAACACGGTTAAGCTACGGCAATTTTTCCGCGGAAATCCCGTTCCTCTACATGGATTTGAAGCAGTCCAGCCTGAGCGCTTACGCCCATGTTCAGGGCATGGCACTTGACAGCGCCTTTGATTCTGACCTGGGTATAACGGCCGGTTTTTCAGGGATCGATTCATGGTTTAACATAAGAGCCGCGTTGGAATCGTTCGACGGCGTGATCAACTTTGAAAATACCAGTTTCAGCACCTTTGACGGCGAAAAAAATTTTGATTTCAGGTTTTCAAGAAACGGGCAGGTATGGAATATTGAGGGCGGACCCAGTAACATGGTACGTCTGCACATGGATCAGGGCGGGGATTTTTTCGCGTCATTTTCGTACCCGGCTCCGGTGCATGGAACGATAGTCGGTTTTATCAGGAACGGAAGGATCGAGGCGGAAGCTTCCAACTTTTACGTAGACCTCTCGTCTCTGTGGAATTATATACCGATGAACAGGATTTCCATTGCCGGCGGTTTTGTGCTGGTCGATGTTCGCATTACCGGACCCTTCCGCGACCCCGAATTCTTTGGTACGGCGATGGCAAACAGCTTGCGGCTAAGTGTTCCAGACTTTATTGCGGATGAGATCGGCCCTACCCCGGCCTTTTTAACACTTGCCGGCAACGAAATACGTCTGGAACCGCTCAGCGTACGGATAGGCAGGGGGGAAGGCAGCCTTAGCGGAAGTCTGCGGATATCCCGCTGGCGGCCTTCGTCGTTCGAGGCCGCCCTTGCGGTAAAGCAGGATAAGCCGATCCCGATCAACATGAACATGGCCGGGTTTTTTATGGACGGTACGGTTTTCGGCCTGTTAAAATTGAGCGGAGACGGTCAGACCTTGAATGTTTCAGGCAATGCCGGCAGTGATGAAATCGAAATATCGTTATCGGCGGAGGATTCAGGCTCGCGGTACGGCGGTTCCGGTTCGCAAGCGATGTCTGTACAGACAGATATAACGATTACGGCCGGTAAAAAGGTAGAATTCATTTGGCCAAACACCAATATCCCGATACTACAGGCCTACGCCGCGTCCGGTTCCGGCCTGAGAATCGTAAGTGACACGCTTTCAGGCCACTTTTCGCTGAAGGGCGAGGTGGATATCCGTGGCGGCGAAGTGTTTTATTTCCAGCGCAGTTTTTATATAAAAGAGGGTTCGTTGAATTTCAACGAGTCGGAAATTCAGGTTGACCCGCGTCTAAGCGTCGTCGCGGAGACCCGTGACCGGACAAACAATGAACCGGTTACAGTATCAATGATAGTAGACAACCAGACTTTAAGCTCGTTTGAGCCGAGTTTCGAGGCGACTCCCGCGCTCTCGCAAATTGAGATATTCACGCTGCTTGGCAACAATCTTTCCGGAACCCCGACTGAGGATAACGCGATCGAGAGGGCCTTCGTGTCGTCCACCGCCGATGTGATTGCCCAGTTCGGAGTGATACGGCAGTTTGAAAAAACTGTCCGCGATTTTCTTCACATTGATATGTTTTCGCTACGAACGCAGGTTTTACAGAACACAATACTGTTAACCATGTTCCGCGGCTCCGACAGCACCCAGACGGACGGTACGCTTCAATCTCAGACGCAAACGCAGACCCAGACAGAAAATGAACTGCGTATCGGTAACTATTTTGACAACACGACTGTTTTCTTAGGTAAGTATATAGGCGCCGGTCTTTTTGTCCAGGCGATGTTTTCGTTGCGGTACGATCCGCTCCGTACCGACATGGGCGGTTTGTGGATAGAACCGGATTTGAGCATGGAATTCAAGGGGCCTTTATTTGATATCAGGTGGGAACTCGTGCCCACACATCCGGAAAATATTTGGATAACTGATAACAAAATAACTTTGTTAAAAAAGTGGACCCTACCGTAACGCATCTTGACAGGTATGTCCTTTTGAGGTAATCTTGATTTGAAATTGAACATTGAAATAAATATGCCACATAAAGCAACGGCTGTGTTTGCTATAATACTGATCTTTTCCCAAGCCGCTTCTGTTTTTGCCCAGGATGAGGAATGGTATATTGGTAAACCTATAGAAAATATCACGTTTGAAGGGCTTCGTCATGTAAAAATGTCCGACCTTGAAGGCGTAACCGAACAGTATGTCGCCAAAACTTTTACCGATGAGCTTTTTTGGGAACTGACCGGCCAGCTTTATGCCCTTGAACTGTTCGAGGTTATAAACCCCAGCGCCGTGCCCGCGGACCCGTTGGGGTCTTCTGTGATAATCCTTTTTACCGTTGTTGAGCGGCCTTTCGTTTCGAGCATAGTTTTTGAGGGTACTAGCGGATTGCGGCGTAATGAATTGCTCGACGTTATCTCACTGAAACCGAATGATGTAATAAATCAGCTTAAAATACGTGTTGACGAGCAGGCGATCTATAACAAATACCTGGAAAAAGGTTACCCTGATGTAAGCGTCAGCTCAAGAACAGAAACAGGCAGCAATGGCAGCATAAAGGTTACCTTCGTAATCAGTGAAGGAACAAAGATCACGATAGAGGCGATTCAGTTTGAGGGCAACCGCGTATTTTCCAACAACACGTTACAGAACCAACTGTCTCTAAAGAGAAAAACTTTGCTTAACGACGGCGCGTTTCAAGAGGCAAAACTTATAGCGGACCGCGCCGCGATAACCCGTTTCTATCACGACCGCGGCTATATAGACGCGGACATAACGGATGTAACCCGCGAGATCCGCGTGGACAAAAAGGGGAATCTCCTTACGCTCGTGTTCCACGTATACGAAGGCCCCGCTTACACATTCGGCGGCATTACCTTCGAGGGCAATCATATTTTCCAGACGGAGGAACTGAAAAAACTGGTAAATTCAAAGGTGGGCGAGACGGTAAACGCGAGCAGGCTTGAACAGGATTTACAACGTGTCGCCGACCTATACTTTGAAAACGGCTATATTTTCAACACGATAGGGCGCCAGGAGCAGCGTAACACGGCCACAAGAACGATCTCGTACACAATACCCATTGTAGAACGCGGCAGGGCGCACATTGAGAAGATCGTCGTGCGCGGCAACAAAAAAACCAAAGATTATGTTATCCTGCGAGAAATGCCGCTTGAGCCGGGTGATGTTTTTTCCAAAACAAAGGTGATGGACGGCCTGCGCAACCTGTACAACCTACAGTACTTTTCAAACGTGTTTCCCGAAACGCCGCAGGGCAGCGCGGACAGTTTGATGGACCTGATAATCAATGTTGACGAACAGCCTACTACCGAGATACAGGCGGGTCTTTCATTTTCCGGTTCTAACGATCCGGACGCCTTTCCAGTTTCGGTTATACTAAAATGGAACGACAAGAATTTCAGGGGTACGGGAAACATTTTGGGGACGGAAATTAATGCGGCGCCCGAAATACAGACCGTTTCACTCCAGTACACGCACCGCTGGCTCTTCGGTCTGCCGCTTTCCGGCGGTTTTGACCTTACATTCCAGCACTCGCAGCGCCTGGCCATGATGGACAACCAGCCACCCTTTTTCAACGGCAACGAGGACAGGGCCTTTCCGGACGGATTCTCTTCGTTTGAAGAGTACGACAGCGCCGGAAAACTGCCTTCCGACGCCTTTCTGATGAACTACGAACAGTGGTACATATCTTTGGGATTTTCCACAGGGTACCGCTGGCTTTTACCGCCCTTCGGCATACTAGGACTGGGCGGCAGTATAAGAACCGGCATCAGGTACAATGATTTTAACAGCGAAATTTACCGCGCCTTTGACCCATCGCTACGGGACCGCAACAAGCAGTGGACGCCCTCCAATTCGCTGGCCTTTAGCATATACCTGGATAACCGCGACATCTACTACGATCCCTCAAAAGGTTACTATATCAGCGAGCGCTTCGGGTTCTACGGCCTACTGCCCAATAAAATAGAGTTGGAATACTATACCCGCAGCGACACGAAGGTAGAATGGTTTCACACCCTTTGGAACTGGCAGTTGAGCGAAAAGTGGGCGTTTAAGGGCGTTTTTGGCATACATTCCGGCATTTCGTTCATATTCCCGGGACTGTCCTACGACCAGCCGGTCATTGAGGATGCCAACAAACTTTCTGTCGACGGAATGTTCATAGGCCGCGGCTGGACCGGCGAGCGCCTGAACCGCGGACTGGCGCTCTGGGAAAACTGGGCCGAGGTACGTATACCGGTCTTTCCTGGAATTCTCGCCCTTGACCTATTTTTTGACGCGGCGGCGCGCCGTCCCAAGCCTGAGGATATGTTCAGGAGTGTGTCCGCGGAAGATCATACGTTTGCGGACGATATGCGCTACAGTTTTGGCGGCGGGCTGCGTTTTGCGCTGCCGCAGTTCCCGTTCCGTTTCCTGTTCCTGAAACGCTTCAGCACCCCAGGCGGCGTGTTCCAGTGGCAGCGCGGCGCCATAGGCGGCGTACCCGGCGACGACGGCTCATCCGGCATAGATTTTATCATTTCCTTCGCCATCTCCACATACTAGGCAGTCAATGCCTGGAATTTCGCGATCAGCAAACCAGCAGGTCCGGCAAACGGTATAGAGATTAGTATGCGTCTTGTTTCAGGCGGAAAAACCTATAAAATGACAGGATTAGGAAGGAAAAAATCAACGTAAAACGAGGCGGCTATATGGAAACATTAGAAATACTGGATGCCGTACAGATATTGCCAGCAAACCAAAGAATGTATATAGCGGAAAAAATAATCAGTTCTTTGCGTAAAGAATAACAAAAAGAGCGGTTAAAAAACGCGGCGTAAAGTAATTATCCTGATGAAACATTCGTTGAACCGTACAATGGACTTGTTCAAGAACCTATTTGAATGTGGGCAAAAGCCCACGGGTTCTTGAACAGGTTTTTCAGCGGAAGTTGTTCAGAAACTGAGGTTTCTGAACAACTCTAATAAGAAGCTGACTATGAATATATACAGAGAGCCGCTTAAAACTGCGCAATAATTATAATCCCTTACACTACTCACTGCCCCCCCCCCCCCCGTCAGACTCGCAACCGGCGGCTATCGTCGGACTACGTCTCATTTCCCATCATATTGGATCGTTATATTCCCCATCATTGAATAGAATTCATCCCCTGCGCAGTGGAGCATAGCCTCGGTTTGGGCCTCCTCCAAGGACGGGAATACATCTTCAGGGTAAAAACTATCGTTGTAATGGCAAAAAAATCCGCCGGGGCCGGGTTTAACGGT
>JAITIR010000109.1 GCA_031279285.1 Spirochaetaceae bacterium
AAAAATTGGGTAGGGTTGCTTTGCCTACTTTGTATGCTGCCGGTTTGCTTATTCGCCCAACAAGTGGCGGACGGCAGTGATGCGCGGCAGTTGCCGTTAAAAAAGATAAGCATATTTTCATCCGGCGTCGGATACTTTGAACACAGGGCGACTGTCGATTCCAATGCCTCATTCACGCTCAATTTTAACGTTAACGCGGTGAACGATGCGCTAAAATCCCTTGTTATAAACGACCCGGAGGCAAGTTCCCCCGTCATCACTTATCAGTCCGAATCCACGCTTATCCGAACCTTACAGAGCCTCAAGATAAACCTTGCCGGCAACCCCGGCATAGCGGAAATTTTGAGCTCGCTCAGGGGTGAGGAGATTCAGATAACGACCTCCGCCTCAGTTGTCACGCCGGTATCACTGGACGGCAGAATCGTGGCGGTTGAGATTTCGCCGTCCTTTCTGCGGGGCGGCGAGAGCGCAAGCGAACCCGCGCTCACGATTTCCACGGCAAACGGCGTGCGTCTCGTAAAACTCAGGGACATTCAGTCATTCACATTCAGGGATGCCGCGATAAATGCTGATCTGGCGCGCGCCCTCGACATGGTCCGGTCTTCAAACGATTCCGGCGTAAAAACGCTGAACATAGCCCTGCCCGGCAGGAACCGGCGGGAAGTAAGCCTCAGTTACGTGATTCCGTCTCCGGTCTGGAAGGTTTCGTACCGGCTCGATCTGACCGGCGCAAGCCCTTTCCTTCAGGGCTGGGCGATAATCGACAACGACGGCGATATTGACTGGACGGACGTGGAAATCTCGCTAGTTACCGGTAGGCCGGTTTCGTTCATCCAGAATCTGTACCCGCCGTACTATGTGAACCGTCCCGTCCTCCCACTAGCCATAGCGGGCGCGGCGGAGGCGCGGACTTATGACTCAGGCTACGGCGGCGCTGTGGCCGAATCCCCCATGGCGCAAAGGCAAATGATGAAGAACGATATGGTGTGGAGCGGCGCTATGGCGGATGAAGATAGTAATTCGTTTGCTCCCAGGCCGGAGGCGGGGTCCGCTCCTTTACTGGCGCGGACTCAGGCGGCTGTCGCCGGTGGCGTGCTCGACACGGCGCGGGGCGCTGATTCAGGCGATCAGTTTGAATTCACGTTAAAAAAGCCTGTTACACTTGCCCGTCAGCAGAGCGCCATGCTTCCCCTTGTAGAGGGGCCGGTAACGATGGAAAAAACGCTCGTATTTTCCGGGCAGAGGGCGCTTTCCGGCGGGCTGATACATCCGGCGATCAGCGCCCAGCTTACGAACAATACCGGCATGAAGCTGCCGGCCGGACCGATAACGGTGTTTGACAACGGGGTGTACGCCGGAGACGCGCTGCTTGAATTCCTGCCGGAAGATGAAAGACGGATAATTTCCTATGGGGACGATCTTTCAGTTTCAGGCAGCGTAACATCTTCATTCAAGCGCGTGATAGCCGCCGTAACCGTCAGTAAGGGCATGATGACGCTTTCACGAAAAAATGTTAACGAAAAGACTTACACGATACGGAACGCCGCTTCCACCGCGAAGAAGCTGATAATCGAACATCCTATAACACGGGGCGCTGTACTGACGGAGCCGGCCTCTTTCGACGAGCAGACCGCCTCGTTGTACCGTTTCGTGCAGAACATTGCCGCGGGTGCGACGCTCGATTTTACCGTCAGCGAGGAAACGCCTGTATCAGAGACGATAACGCTGTCCCAGCTTAACGACGCGGCCTTCGCCGCGTTCTCGACAAACACCGAGATACCCGCAAAGGTCAGAGACGCCTTTGCCAAGGCCCTCTCACTCAAACGTACCGCCGATGACGCGAACAATGCGCTGGCGGATGCTGAGGCGCGGCGCGTCCGGCTCGTGGCGGACGAGGAACGGATACGGAACAACCTTGAGGCCGTAGGCGCTGAAGGCGAGAGTGGGCAGGAGTACCTGCGCCGCCTCGCCGCACAGGACGCCGCAATCGACGCCCAGAACGACGCTATAGATGCGGCCCGCCGTTCCGTCAGAGAAGCCGAAGCAGCCTATCAGGAATACTTGAGCGGCCTGGAACTGTAAGACTTAAAAAGCGGATGTACATTGGGCGACTTGCGCGGGAGCGTTTTGCCAAAACGGAATTCACCGCAATCGAGACGTCGGGAAAACCCTTGTTGCGGGACGGACGGCTGTTCGTCCCTGTGGGGTGCCTGGAAACCCTGTCTGAAGAAGCGTTCCGGCGCATAGCCTTTTTCTACCGACGATCGCAGCTTGAACTCCTCGCCGCTGCGTTGGGCAGGGCTGGGACAACGGCAAGCGAGTGGATTCTAATACGCGATCTACTGGAGAACGCCGTTATTGCCGCGGAAGGCCGCCTGCCGCTCTGTCAGGATACCGGCGTCATCTGCGTTTACGCATGGAAGGGTGAAGGCGTGGTAACGGAGGCGGACGACCGGACGCTCCTTGAACGGGGGGCGGGCCTGGCGTACATGAAACACCGCCTTCGCGACTCGATTCGTGTACCCGCCTCGTTTTTTGACGAATACAACACGGGGGACAACCTGCCGGCGCAGATCCGTATTGAGGTGTCTCCGCCTGAAAATAACCCCTGCTACCGTTTTTTGTTTGTCGCCAAAGGCGGCGGCTCCTCTAACAAGACTTCCTACTTTCCGGCCTCGCCGGACATTCTGTACCACGATAACTGGGATAATTTTTTGCGTGAAAAGATCGAGGCGCTTGGAACCGCCGCCTGCCCGCCCTACCGCCTTGCGATCGTCGCCGGCGGGCTTAGCCCCGAACAAAACCTTGAAACGTTAAAGCTGGCTACCACAGAACTACTGGACGATGCGCCGTATTTTACGCCCGCCGTACACGGCGCCGCCGGCGCCGTGTACGCACCGGCTGTTTTCCGCGATCTTTTCTGGGAAAACAGGGCAATGGAAATCGCGGAACATAGCGGTCTTGGGGCTCAGGTTGGCGGAAAACGGTTCATTCTGGATGTTCGCGTACTACGCCTGCCCCGGCACGCCGCCTCCTGCCCCGTCTCTATAGGCGTCTCGTGCGCGGCGCACCGTAATATGTTAGGACTCATTGATGAACGCGGCGTTTTCCTCGAAAAACTGGAGGAAAACCCGGCGGCGCTCTTAAAAAGCGCTCTACAGCAGGCGGAAACGCCGCCGTCTTACATTGAAACACGCCGCGTCAGCTTTGATATGCCGATCGCGGAGCTTTGCGAAAAGTTATCCGGTTTCAAGGCGGGCGATGCGTTGCTTGCAAGCGGAAATTTGCTTGTGGCGCGGGACGCGGCCCACCTTGCCTGGCGTAAACTGTTAAAAAAGGGAGAGTCGCTGCCTCCCTACCTCTTTAAGTACCCGGTATTCTACGCCGGCCCCGCGGAAACGCCCGCCGGATGTGTGATAGGCAGCATAGGCCCGACGACATCCTCCCGCATGGACGGCTTTGCGGAGGAACTCCTATCCCGTGGCGCTTCGCTCGTTACCGTCGGCAAAGGCAGCCGCTCGGCCCTTTGGACGGAAGCCGCCGGCAGGTACGGCGGCCGCTACCTTATAGCGGTGGGCGGCGCGGCTGCGTTGATAGCAAGCCGCCACATCGTTTCCGCAAAAATCATCGACTACCCGGAATTTGCGATGGAAGCGGTGCGCCTGCTGGAAGTAAAAGACCTGCGCCTGTTTGTCAGCTAGGCGCAATTTGGGTTAAAATCAGCGAAAATTTAATAATAGCTGTGGAAAAACCTTCAGCCTGTTGATAAAAAATGAAAACAACGGTTAAAAAGTTTTCTATAGTCCGCCGTGAAAACGATAGACTTCACAGCAACAAATGAACGCCAGGCCATGTACGGTCAGCCCTTCGCTTAACACGATCGTGTCATATTGATACATATATCACTTTGAAACACCGTACTGTGTCAATCCTACACTATATTGGTTTAATACGCATATAATAAATGGATGGACGGAAAATAAAACCTTAGGTGCAGCCCGTATAAATCTTTGCATAATAACAATTTAACAAGAAATAAAACTAAAAGTACGATATTTATGTGGTTGGCATGCTTATTGCTATAATATAAATACATATTATAGGAGGTTTCCATGAATAGGAAACGAAGTGCAGTAAGTAGTAAGCGTTCCGCGATGTCGGACGAAAATGTGTTGACTCTTTATTTGAAAGATATTAGCCGAATCCCCTTACTGTCAAGGGAAGAAGAAGATACCGTGGCCCGCAAAGCAGCTGCGGGCGATAAAGCCGCTTTGAATACACTGGTGAGGGCGAATCTACGCTTTGTTGTCAATGTCGCAAAACGATACCAGGGTCAGGGGCTGCCTCTTACCGACCTTATAAGCGAAGGCAACATAGGCTTGATAAGCGCCGTGAGCCGTTTTGATGTCGACAAAGGTTACCATTTCATTTCTTATGCGGTTTGGTGGATACGCCAGGCTATTCTGAAAGCCATATCCGAAAAATCGAGGATGATACGTTTGCCCATGAATCGTGCCGATGAATTACTGCGTATACAGCGCACAAAAAATGAACTACAGAATGTTGAGTCTTGCGAATCTGAAATAAATGAAATAGCCCGTACCCTTGATATGAGCGCCTCCCACGTCAACAGGCTGCTAAATGTAAGCCGCGAGATGATCTCTCTCGATACGCCGGTTTATTCCGAAAAAGACTCCTGCATCATAGCGGATCATATCGAAGACGACACATACCAGTCGCCCTACGAATTTGCCGAGCAAAGCCTTATGCGTGATGACATTGAAGCTGTGTTGGGAACACTTGACAAGAAAGAAGCCGCCGTTATCCGCTGCCGCTTTGGAATAGGCGATTCGATTCAGATGTCCCTGCGGGAAATTGGCGATCGTTTCAACCTGACAAAGGAACGGATAAGACAGATCGAAAAAAAGGCGATCAAACGCCTTCAGCATCCGGCTCGTCAGCAGATTCTACAGGTTTATGTAGCTTAACCAAAAGTAAGCGTAATTTGCCTTTGTACCGTAGCCGCAACCGGGAAAAACTCCCCGTCGCGGCCTTTTTTTTTACTGACGCCACACCCCGATTCAAAAACGGGGTGTGGCGCGATTCAATTAAAACTTAAGCGAGCCTCGCTTACATGTGATATTTCCGCTATACAATAATTTTTTACGGCGTATAACAATTCTTTTGTACTAAAACCCGCACAACGGTATTTTATAGCGGCGGCTGCCGGCAGCAGTGTAGTAAATATTAAATGCTGCATATCGGACAATTTACGCTGATATATTGTGATATTATCTTCAGACAAAGGCAGCTCGCTTACTTTTTTACGGTACGTTTCCAAAAACCCCTTTGCACTGCACAGTGGTTTTCCGGCCGCAAGAAGCTGTACAGGCCTGTTTGTTTCAAATATCAAACCAGGATTACTGCTGTAACCGCCAGCGGTGGAAAGGCTGACAGGCGCCCCTTCGCCCGGCGCGGTGTAGAGTACTATGTTGGCGGATAAAGCCTTTTGTTCAAATTTTTCGCGGTACATACCGAGCGCGCGCGTTTCATAGTACCATGAAGAACCGCTTTCAACACGCCGTAAAGATTTTGCGTTGTACAAAAACGAAGCGGCAAAATTTTCCGTTGGTTTGAAGCGGTTTTGCTTTCTGTGAAAGTACGGATACAGGTAGGCCGGGCGTGTATAGAGCTTTCCCTTTGGGTATGAAAAATCCGCTCCGTAAAGTTCGATTACAGAGGCGCCGAGCCGTTCAGCCAATGAAAGGGCCGCAAACGTAACGTTTGCGCCGGAAGTATCAATTACCGGAAAATGCCTGAAAAAATGCGTTATGTAAATACCCAGCGGATGTCCGCCGGAAAAGAAAAAAGTTTTTTTTGCGAGTGTCGTTAAAAGCGGCGGGCTCGACAGGTCCAGGAACAGCGGAATGTCAGGCGGCAGGCGCTTCATAAAATGGTAGTAACTTATATGCTGACAATCTATGGATATTACCGCGTCCGGGGGCAGTCCCGCTTCCAGCAAAGTTGCCAGGGCCGTATCCGTTGATATAAGAAAAAATGTTTTTCGCTTGCTCGCTATCAGATCAAGCTGTAGATCAAGCGAGGGGCCTGCCGCGCATATAGCCGCGTGTTTTACCGGCGCGAATACGCCGCTCTGCTTTTCCGCCGTAAAAATGTTACGGATAATATTTGAAAACCAGCGCTTGCCGAACATAGCCTGCACTGAATAATCTGAGGCCACCTTGTCGATTGCGGACTTAATCGCCTCCGCCGCGGGTGTAAAATGCGAATCGTCATGGATTGTACGCGCGCGTAGCGGAAGAGCCCGTATGCCGTTATGCAGCGCCGGTTGAAATGTGGCAAGAATATGCTGTTCAATTTCAAGCGGTTTTGGGTCCGCAAGGATATAAAAACGCGGATCGTTAAATATTTTTATATAATCGTAATGACATAGAAGTTCAGCAAGCCCGTTAATATCGTATTCTATTACCAGCAGGCAAGCGGTATCACCGCGGGCAAGAATCGCTTCCGCCGTGTAGCCGGCCCCAAAGCCCATCAGTATGATATACTGTTCATACTTAAGCGTTGCGGCCAGCCTTTCCGCCTCGCGTTCCGGTGATATTAATGAATGCAGGGTATGCGCCGAGCCGCCCGGATCGACCCAGGCCGGAATGTCACGCCCGTCCTCGCTGCTCTCCACAAAACGGTAACGCCCCAGAGTCGTTTCAGCTCCGCTAAGTCTTGCGCACAGGGTCGGGTTGGCGCGTGAAAGAGCGAGCAGATTCCTTTCAAAAAATATATGTTTATCCACTTTGTCATTCCATAGCACGGTACTTCAAGCCTATCCGCAGCAGTTCTTTCTGTAGGCTGCTGCCAGCCGCCGGCGGCCCGTTTAGCAGCAGGCCGGACAGTTCCTCCGTCAATTTTCCGCCCGCCTCCGGCGATCCAAGAGCATTTATAAGTACCGTTATAAGGCGCGTAACAGGATTCTTTACACTGCTTTTTTTAAAGTGTTTTACCACGCTGTTTTTGCCGCCTCCGCTTCCGGCGATAACAGTATAATCCGTAACAGAATATACTTTGCGCCGATAATTTTGCGCCGCAAACCACTCGGCATAGATTCTATTCGCGCCGGAGGAGTTGATCATTTCCGCGCGTTCAAACTGAAGGCTGTAAAACGGACGCATCCGGTTTGACGTGCCAAATAAAATTTTATCAAAGGCGTAAGGTTTTGCGTGGGTGCGTATATCGTTGTGCGAAAAATCAATTCCCGCCGTATAAATCGTACCGCCGGACACATAAAAAGCAAGATCGAGCGCGGACGCCCCAACCGTTCCTCGTTGCGGAAAAGATAGTGGCGGCATATCAAAACATTTTTGTACAAGATTCTGAAACAGGGTTCCGTCGCTGAAAGGCAGCAGGTTAAACACGTTACACCACGAAGGCAAGGCAGCGCTCAAATTAAACGCAAGCGCCGGAGACGGCAGAACATCCCGGCCTCCTTTTTTTGAAAAGAGGCGTACAACTTCGAACAGGTGAAGAAGCGCCCAGTTTCCGCCGTCGCAGGCGACGATAATGTCCGGACGGAGCCCCGCGTGAAACAGGGCGCTTACGGCGGACGAGACGGCTATCAACAGCGCTCCGCCTTTTACCAAACGCCGAATCGCTCCGTAAGCATTCTCAAGGCCCGGCCCGGCCCCGGCAACGATGCAGTCAGAATCACAGTGTGTAAGCAACGTCATGCCGGTAGCACTGTTGAACAAAAAACAATTTTTAATAACGTTTTTTACCCAGCGACGTCCAAAGGCGGAACGTGTCCGCTTGTTGGCGTCCACTCTTTTTACAAATGTGGTAATGTCTTTTATAAGATTTAAATACTTTTCACCGTACACATCGGCGGCGGGCCGCCATTCAATAATTTTAATTTTATCCGACTCGGTGTCGTCAATCTCGTTTTCCAGAAATAGGCCGCGATTCAAAGGTGAGCCCGGCAGCCACTCCGCGTCAGGCGGGGCTGCGCTTTTACCACGGTAAAACGCGCTTGCGTGCAGGCTGATAATCTTTGCTCCCGGAAATTTCTTGCGCAAAGGCAGAATCAAATAGCAAAGCCCGCATTCCACCAAAATAATGTATTGGATGTTAGCCTTCAGATTCAGTGAAACGATGTAACGTTCCGCTTCGGTCAACGGGTTGTAACGTGAATGGATCGTTTTTCGTCCGATAAGCACAGTGTCCAAACCGCATTGTGAGCGTACAAGCGTTTCTTCCATGCGTCAGTAATCACGAATAAGGTTTACGATTATGTCCGCATTATTCGATTCAAAAAAAAATATGGCTGTAGCCTCAAGATTGCCGCAAAGCCTGTGCGCGACAAGGGCGCAATCATACTTTTTCGGGAGCAAAACCAGCACACGCCGGCTGCGCAGGCGTAAGGCCGTGCCAAAAGACGAAATCATACCGCCTATCTGTTTATAAAAGTTTTGCTTTGCCTTTTCTTCAAATTCTTTCGGAAAATCCAAAACAAAACCACGCAATGACAGGTGTATCTTTTTGTAATAATCAAGTTTACGCCTGAGCGTTTCCAAACCCTGCATTACACGAGCCCCAGTTCTTTGAAAACCCTTTTGTATGTGTCAAACTGTTCGGAGCGGGCAAACTCTTCAATTTTTTCATCAGGCAACGCTTCCAACAGTTTATCCATATACGAAAGAACAGCCTGCAAGTCTTTTTTAAAGCCTGGCGTATCCAGCGGATCGTGAGGGCTTTGGACAGCGGCCTCCGCTTCGGGCAGTTTCTGAGCAAGGGCCGGCTGAGACTCAACGGGAATATCCGCTGCGGCATACGGGTCAGACTCGGCCACAAGACTTTCGTTTATATCCACAAGATCGTCCGGTGACAGATAATCCGGCGACAGGGACACAGTATCCGGTAGGGCATTCTCCTCGTCAAGCGCAGGTACGACAATATCCTCGGTCGGCGCGCTTTCGGAAACGTCGAAATCGCCGCTTAAGTCATCAAAGGCTGTAGCGGCTTCATCGTGCGTTTCGTTCAAATCCAGATCTACGGAGATACCATCTTCCGGCGTTTCCGTGTCGGTAACTGTTTCCACTTCAATTTCGTTTTTTTCTGAAGGCAGGTCAAGTTCGGCGGCGGGAGGCTGCTCGTCTTCCGTCACACCGATCTCTGCAATCTCGATTTTAACATTGCTTAGCACCGCGTCAAGCTCGGCGGCTGACAGCGTTTCGGCTCCGAAATCGTCCTCACCTGCCTCCGGTTCAGAAATTACCGGTTGGCTTTTTAAAGCACCGTCCCGAATCGTCGAAAATTCCTCTTTCAGGTTGTTAAGTTCCACCTTTATTGTTGAAAGTTCACTGACAATTTTCAGCAGTAGTTCGTTTTCCAGGGACTCGCCCTGAGCAGGCGCAGCCTTGCCCGTTTCCGGCGCTTCCGCTTCACCGCTTGAAATCTGTGGTGTTTCGGGAATGTCATCAAGGCTGATCTCAAAGTCATATTTATCTGACAGTATGCCGGAATCTTCCGCTATGGCCTCCAAGGGAGACAGAGCGGCAACGGACTCGGAAGAAATTTCATTGCCTGAAACCTGCAGCGTATCGGGAATATCATCAAGGCTGATCTCAAAATCATGCTCGTCCAGTGCGGCCGTCTCCGCCGGCTCCTCCCCAAAATCCACGTCAAGGCTGGAGTCGTCAACGATCACATCGCCGGGAGGGAAATCGACAGGAATTTCGTCCAGCGCGGCCGTCTCCGCCGGCTCCTCCCCAAAATCCACGTCAAGGCCGGAGTCGTCAACGATCACATCGCCGGGAGGGAAATCGACAGGAATTTCGTCCAGTGCGGCCGTCTCCGCCGGCTCCTCCCCAAAATCCACGTCAAGGCCGGGGTCGTCAACGATCACATCGCCGGGAGGGAAATCGACAGGAATTTCGTCCAGTGCGGCCATCTCCTCCCCAAAATCCATGTCAAAGCCGGGGTCGTCAACGATCACATCGCCGGGAGGGAAATCGGCAGGAATTTCGTCCAGTGCGGCCGTCTCCACCGTCTCCTCCCCAAAGTCCACGTCAAAGCCGGAATCGCCCGGTGTATGCAAATCGTCGGAAGTCAAAGCTACTTCTTCCGTACCTGTACCGGGCAGGTCAAAGTCAAAGCCGCTTTCTATACCCGTTACCTCGGACACTCTGCCTATTTCGTCCAGGAAAGCGCTGTCATCAAAGGTAATATCCTCAGGTTCGCTTTTTACCCATACGCCGTATTCGTCAAGCTCTTCGGCAGAGCCAATCGCGCTGCGATCACTAAATATTGAGGCTTTTTTTCCGCTTTTCATGCGTTACTCCCACATCCAACTAGAGCTGGCCGCTAAAACCAAATTTTGAACAGCCCAAAATTATTTTAAGTAAAGTTTGTTATTTTATCGGCTAATTCTAGCAAAAAATAAAGGTATGGTTAAGACGGACAGCGCGGATGTATGGTCGGAAAAATGCCGATGGGGAAAAAGAATCGACAAGCTGTTTCAGGACGGACCTTCCCCGCACGGTTTTTCGACTTGAGGCGAATATGGCGGCTGCTACGGAACGCGGGCTGGTCCAGGCCCTTATCCGGGTACTCGGTGGCAGGCAGCGGGAAAAGAAGGAGGATGATGGTTTGCGTCCCTGTCTCCTCATACTCTAGAATCTTTCGCCGTAGTATACGCCGGCCCATTCCCAGCGTCCGTGTATGTCGGGGTCCAGCGGGAAGTAGATTTTACGGAAGTAGAAGTACCATATCGGGGTGAACTGGGACCAACCCCAGGTACGGAGGTACGCTTCGTTTGAGTTGGAACCTTCACTCAGGCTGTTGGCATACTGCAATTTTACGCCCCGGAATGAGGAAAGGTTGAATTCCGCCATACCGGAATCGTCAGAGTCCGCCTGCACCCATGATCGGGCAAAAAAATTGACGCGGGCGCGGTACTGCCACAGAAGCCAGACGTTTCCATCGTCCAAATCATGTTTTATCTTGTCAACCAGCGCGTCCAAACTCTCAAAAGTCCAATTCTTTGCGGAATTGTTAAAGTCAACCATCTGTTTGGCATAGGTGTAGGCGTTGGGAAAACCAGGAACTACCGTACCATAGTACCTGATAAACTGCGTATACGCTGAAATAGCGCGGGGCCAATCGCCGACATCTTCGTACGTTTGCCCCAGCATGAACCAGGTTATACCCGGTTCACTCTGCTCAGGGAAACGTGAGAGAAGCTCCTCATAGCACCAAATTTTTTGTTCCGGCTTTTCTTCAAGATTTATGAGCTGCTCAAGGCAAACGCGGTGTACAGATTCGCTTTTGACTATCAGGTCGGGATGGTTTTTTACAATCATGTTGAAAAACAGCGCCGCCACAGGTGCGGCGTCCTGCTTCAAATAGGCATAGGCTGTCATAAACAGGTAGTAAGTGTTGAAAGGATCGTCCGGGTGTTTGTCCACCCAGTCTGAAAGAAAGTTGATAAGGCGGCCATAATCATTTAAACGTCCATACTCGTTGGCAATCTCACGCACCAGTGAAAAACGCACCGCGCCCTCATCGGTTTCCTTTGACAGAAGCGCAAAAAGATTGCTCAAAACATCTTTTTCCTCGCGTGTTCCACTCGTGAAATACAGGTGAGGGTAGTTTTTTTCATTCACTTCACTGCCGCACATTATCAGCGCTATGAGCAGCAGAAGCCAAAAAGGAATAAGGGTTGTGCAAAATTTCCGCATTGAAATCAAGGCATGTATCCTCTATACTTGCATAATGCAGCATGGAATTAAAAGAAAAAAAATCGCCCGTATTATGTTTTATATAGGTATCGTCCTTTCGCTGTTTGGCAGTGTCTTTCTGCTGTTCAACTATACCTCAATCACGGGTCTACAGGCCATCGGATCTTTCTTTCTTCTCATTATCGGCGGGTTATGTGTGTTTTTTGCGGTAAAATTACGGAGAAAATCACTGTATCTCTTTTTTGCGGCTTTTTTTACGTTGGTGGGGCTTTTCCTGCTGTTTAAAGTATGCGGTGTGATCCCATTAAGTCTGAAACAGAGTTGGCCGCTGCTCTCCGTGTTTACCGGTATCGCGCTGTTACTCGCCGACATTCACCAGTATGATAAAATATACCGTATTTACCTGATACCGTCAATCGCATTGATAGTTTTGGGATGTTTTTTGCTACTCTTTTCGTTAAAGATAGCATCTTTCTCATTCAGACAGTTCGTGCTGGACTGGTGTCCTGTCATAGTTGTTGTATCCGGTGTTATGTTGATTCTGTTTTCCATAAGCAGCAGTAAAGGCAGCAACAGTAAAGAGCGCATGTAGCCTTATCATGTTTTTCCGAAAAAAGGACAGGGATGTTAAGCGTCATACTCACATTCTGAGTGGCAGCTTTTCCCTGATGCTGATTTTTTCCTGTTCCGGGGCAGCCCAGGTGCGCGAGGTTTCCATCCCTGTGAGCAGGCCGCCTCCGGCGACTAAACCGTCTCAGCCTTTTCGCGAGGTTAAACCACGTGAAAGCTCAGGCGGCGGGATTGCCGCCAATATACGTTTCCTCTGCGATAAGGGGTCTTTCTCCGCATTGCGTGAAGCGATCACCCTGATCCACGAGGACAATATAAACGAATCGGAGTTCGGCAGGGTGATGAACGCCGTTGCCGTTACCCTGCTGGAAAAGGTGTACGGCGATCCCGGCCCCGCACCGGATCCACCCAAAAATCATGCGTACAGCAAAATACTGAGCGAGGCTGACCGCGGGATCTACCGTGAACCGCCGCCGTCTTCCGGCGATTACCTCGAAAATGTGCTGCCCTTCCTCGCCCTACTCGAAAGCACGGCGCAAAGCCGTTTTGCCGCTGCGCTGCCTCACCTGGAAAAGGCGCGGCAGTTAAACCCAAACGGGACACTTGCGCCCTATTTTTTGGGCTTTGCCGCTGAACGTACGGAAAGGTGGGACGAGGCGCTTAATATGTACCGTACTGCCCTGCTCCTCGCGCCGGACTGCTACCCTGCCGCATTTGGCGTGACCCGTATCATGCAGAATCGCGGGCAAAACAGCGAGGCGATCGCGCTGCTCTCCGATTTGGCCGAAAGGTACCCTGACAACATTGTGGTCAAGCAGCGGCTTGCAAACGCCTATTTTCGTGAAAGTGACTGGGCAAACGCCGCCCTGGTGATCGACGCGGCCCTAGAAAAAAAGCCGCAGGATCCGTCACTCTCCCTGATGCGCGCGCGTGTACTGTTTGAAAATGGCCAATTTGTTCATACGCAGGCCATCCTGGATAAATTTGTGGCGGAAAACCCGGAAAATCGCGATTACTTGTTGCTGCGCGCTCGTCTCCAGAACGAGGGATTCCGGAATAGGGAAAGCGCGGTAAATATCCTGCGCCCGCTGTACAAGTTGAATCCCGGCGATTTTCCGATAGCGTTGTACCTTGCCCGACTCCTGCTCGAATCGGACAATGCGGCTGAGCGGACCGATGGCGAAAGGATGCTTCTGACTCTGATGCGGCCGCTGCGTACGGGAGAAGATATACCTATATCAGTTATACAGCTTGCCTCGGAGGATGCGGTGAGGCGCGGCGATTGGGAGGAGGCGCGTAAGTATCAGGACAGGATACTGGAGGAACGGAGGAGCCCCTCGGCCCTTGTAAACGCTTTTAAGGTTGAGCAGGGGCTTGGCAACAGAAGCGTAGAGTTTGACTTGGCACAGGAGTTGATTCAGAACTATCCTAACAACGAGGACGGCAGGATAGTGTACGTCGAGGCGCTGATAGATTCGGGCAGGCACGGAGAAGCGCTACGCTTGATTGACGCCCGCGTCGCCGTGTTGGGCGCCGGCGCCTACAAGAGCCGCTACTTCTACCTCCGCGGTACGCTACGCGGCGAATTTGACGCTGCCGTTAGCGATTTTCGCTCCAGTTTGTTCGAAAATCCACGCAACATTGACGCGCTCAAGGCTTTAATAGGGCTATACCACAGACACCGTGACGAGCGTCACGCTGTTTACTATCTGCGTCAGGCCCTGGCCATTGCCCCAAGGGACCCGGCGCTGCTACAGTACCAAAAAGAGTACGAAGGCAAGATGTAGCAGGCCGGCGGATTTTCTTCATTTAGCAAGCCGCTTGCGGCGTCCGCGACTATCCGGCGAGTGAGGCCGTATCCGCCCTTGCGGGGAAGCCTAGCAGGTTGCGTATCTCATCGTCGATGAGGGTTTCCTTTTCAAGCAGGGCGGCTGCCAGGCGTTCAAGTTTCGCCCTGTTTTTGGAGAGAAGTTTTTCCGCGGCGTTGCGGGCTTCATCCAGGATGCGCCGTATGGCGGCGTCGATGTGGCGAGCCGTCTCCTCAGAATAATCCTTGTGACGAGCAATCTCCTTGCCAAGAAAGATAGGCTCCTCCTTCTGTCCGTAAGTTACCGGCCCCAGTTCTTCGGACATGCCCCACTCACAGACCATCTGCCGGGCCATGCCGGTAGCCTGCTCAAGGTCGGCCTGTGTACCCGTCGTGGTTTCGTTGAATACAAGCCTTTCGGCGGCCCAACCGCCGTAGCAGATCACGATACGGTCAAGCAGCCACGCGCGTGTGTGGGCGTACTTGTCCTGTTCAGGCAGCGACACGGCCATACCGAGCGCTTTCCCGTGAGGAACTATCGTAACTTTATGCAACGGATCGGCATTTTCGAGGAAATAATGTAGCAGCGCATGTCCCGCTTCGTGAAAAGCCGTCATACTGCGCTCCTTTTCAGAGATAGTCAGTGATTTCCGGGCCACACCCATCAGTATTTTATCGCGGGCTTCCTCAAAATCAGACATATCGACAGTTTCCTTGTCCTTGCGGGCAGCCAGAAGCGCCGCTTCGTTTACTAAATTGGAAATATCGGCCCCGCTCATGCCGGGCGTGGCGCGCGCGATACGTGAAAGGTCAACCGTTTTTGCAAGAGCAACTTTGGCGGTATGGATTCCAAGTATCGCCTCCCGCTCATTCATGTCCGGCATCGCCACAACAACCTGTCGGTCAAAGCGTCCGGGCCGGAGCAGGGCCGGATCAAGCACGTCGGGACGGTTTGTCGCGGCAAGGATGATCACGCCCTCCTTCGAATCAAAGCCGTCCATCTCGACAAGCATCTGGTTCAGGGTCTGTTCACGTTCATCATGGCCGCCGCCATAGCCCGCCCCGCGTGTCCGCCCCACCGCATCAAGTTCGTCGATAAAGATGATGCAAGGACTCGCCCGCCGCCCCTGCTCGAACAGGTCGCGTACACGGCTTGCACCAACGCCGACAAACATTTCAACAAAATCACTGCCTGACATGTGAAAGTACGCGACATCCGCCTCGCCGGCGACGGCCCGCGCCATCAGCGTCTTGCCTGTGCCGGGCATCCCGACAAGAAGTATGCCCTTGGGTATCTTCGCTCCCATCCTGGTGAATTTTTCCGGGGCCTTCAGAAAGGCAACAACTTCCTGTAGCTCTGCCTTTGCGTCATCCTGGCCTGCTACATCGGCAAACGTAACCTTCTTGCCGTGATCGATGTACCGTTTTGCCCTGCTCTTGCCAAACTGAAAGCTCCTGCCCCCAATGCCGCCCTGCATACTCCGGAACATCATCCATATTAGGAAGAAGCCTACCAGCCAGGGCGCCAGTTCAATCAGCACGCGGCCCAAAGTTATGCGGCTTGCGCTGCCTGTCACGCGGATGCCCTTCTCCCTGAGCATTGGAAGCAGGGCAGGGTCCTGGTAAGGGATGATGGTTTTATATTTGTCGACAGCGCCGTTATTTCCGGGACGGCTCCATTCTATAGTGCTGTTATCGTAAATCGTTACCGTTGTAAGTTTATCATGGGTAACAGCATCCATGAAATCTGTATAGGCCACCGGCTGGACCGGTATAGAAGTTTGACGGAGGTAAAGGAAACCGACAGCCGCCGCGATAATCAGCGATATCAGAAATCCAAAACGCGGCTTTTCCAGTTTTGGCGCCGGAGGAATACGGTCTTGCCGCTGTTCGTACTGCCCCGGCTCGTAATTTTTACCGTTGTCCTGCTTGTCGTTTTCAGGCATGGGTCTCCTTCAATTAAAATATTTAATTGGTGCTGCAAGTATATAAAATAATTCCCCTGTTGAAAAGAAGCGATCGGCGGGTAGTGGATAGTTTCATTGTACGATATTCCCCTCATCTCCCGTCACAGCCGCCCTTCACGGCGCGCTTAGGAACTGTACATAAATAAAATGCAGTGCATTTTATTTATGTACAGTTCCTTATCGGTTTTTATGAAGGGGTGTTGGTCAGGGCGGTTGACGTTTTTGCCGGTCTACAGTACGCTTTTAAAGACATTTAATTACGGGCAGTAGCGCAGTTGGTAGCGCGCTTGGTTCGGGACCAAGAGGTCGCCGGTTCAACTCCGGCTTGCCCGAAATGGTCAATCCCTACACAAAATAATCCATAATTTCCGGACGATCACCGTTAAGCCTCCCGCGATAGGCCGGAAGGGCGCCGTTCCACTGCGCGCCCTTCCGGAAAAGCAAAATAGATCAACGGGCGGAAGGCCGCGCCGAAGCCCGCCCACACATGACTCAACGAGGCCGAATATGGAACTGCTTCTGTCCGGCGGCTCTACAGGGTTAGCTCTTTCTTGTTTCCCCGCATATCCTCAAACACGGCGACGGCATTTTCAAAATAAAAAATCTCGAAGATGCCGTCATCGGCCTTGTACATGGTTTTCAACATCGGCGCGGCTTCAAGGGCTTTTTCTTTGGCCGCCCTTTCGGGGTTAAACCCCACAGTACCGCTAATGCGGACCCATTTGTCGCCGTCCGCCGCGCAAATCTCAACCTTGCGGTTTGCCTTCATCTGGGCAAACATCTTCTTTTTGTTGTTTGTGCAAAAACTCAGCTTACCCTTGTAATCGAAAGCAACTCCAATGGGCCTGACGCGGGGCTGATCGCCTTCCGCCGTGGCTAAAAAGAACAGTTTGCACCCTGCGATAAAATCCAAAATCTCTTTCATAATAAACTCCTGGAAAAACGGCGGCATCGCCGCTTACGTTTAAGCGGGCATTAACACAAAAGCGTTAATGGTAAGCCCTTAATAATACTATTGACTTTTTTCGGCGAGTTTTTTTATGCCGGAAACCGCTACCATGATACCCAGAATCAACAGCAGAATCGCGAACACAAGCTGTAGTCCGTCCGCCTCGAATTTAAACCCGCCGCCAAGCAGCAGACCGCCCTTGTTTTTTATCGTAAATACCAGCGCGGTAAAAGTTACGGCAAGCATTATGAACATGGGCGCCCAGAGCATGGCCCCCTGACGCTTTGTCTTTTTCAGGAAGACGGCGCAGGAGATCAGGGCGAGTGCGGCAAGAAGCTGGTTGGCGGCGCCGAACAGCGGCCAAATTGTAGCGTAACCAATTATGGCAAGCAGGTAGCCGAAGATCAGCGTCAACAGAGTCGCGATATGTTTGTTTGACAGCAGTTTACTGAGCGGACTCTGCTTCCCTGAATCCTCGGTAAAGAGTTCCTGGAACGCCAGCCTGCCCACACGGGCGACCGAATCGAGCGACGTTAGCGCGAAGGCGGAAACGGCAAGGGTTATCAGCGTAAAGATGATAGACTCGGGCAAACCGAGCCTGGTTAAAAATCCGGCTATCGCCGTGGCAAAAATCTGCGGCGGCGTAACAACGCCGTCCGGCAACTTTCCGCCTATCGTGATCGCGCCCACCGTGATAAGTGAAATTACGGCAAGCAGACACTCGACCAGCATCGCGCCGAAGCTGATCGGCAGTATGTGCCTCTCGTTTTCCACCTGCTTAGAGGCTGTGCCGGACGCGACAAGGCTATGAAAGCCTGAAACCGCACCGCAGGCCACCGTTACGAACAGGATCGGGAACAGGTAGTTGTTCCCCACCTTAAAGCCGGTAAATACAGGAATGTTCATCGCGGGCATGTCAAACACCACCCCGACAAACGCCGCCGCTATCATCGCTATCAGCAGGAACGAGTTGAGGTAATCGCGCGGCTGGAGCAACAGCCAGACCGGCGTTATCGAAGCGATAAATACATAGGCAAACACCAGGTAAAGCCAGAAGGTTTTTGAAACATATATCGGAAAGGCCATGCCGAGCGAGACGCAGATTATCAGCGAGAGTACGGCAGCGGCGCCACTCACGACTCCGGTGGGCTGGGCCTTTTTAATGAAAAGTCCCATGATAACGGCAAACAGGATGAACATTAACGATGTTGTCGCTACGGCCGCGTTGGCCTCGATTTCCGCCCCCTGCGCGTTGAAGCCCGCAAAGGTACCGGCAACTATGTCGGCGAAGGCCGCCACGACGAGTATCGAAAACAGCCAAACAAAGAGCAGAAACAGGCGCTTGCCCGTCTTGCCTATGTACTGTTCGATAATGTAGCCGATCGTTTTGCCCTTGTTCTTGACGGACGCGTACATGGCGGCGAAATCCTGCACCGCTCCGAAGAACACACCGCCGAACAGTATCCACAGTAGCACCGGCAGCCAGCCGAAAGGCGCGGCAAGAATCGGCCCGTTGATCGGCCCCGCGCCCGCTATCGACGCGAATTCATGACCAAAAACTACACTTGGTTTTGCCGGCACATAATCAACACCATCTTCGAATTCATAGGCAGGAGTCTTTTTGTTCGGGTCTATTCCCCATTTCCGCTCCAAAAACCTGCCGTAGACAAAGTAAGCCGCCACCAACGCGACCGCCGCTATGAGAAGAATCGCCAAACCATTCATAATTGTCTCCATTTTTAACAAGATTTTGTATTATTGATTTTTTTCATTATATTATAGCAATTTCCAAAAGTAAAGGGCTATATTCGTGGTCTCCAATTCGAAGCCGGTTAAGTGAAAGCCAAAAACGGAGGGTTAAAGATGAAGGATGTGGCCGGTACAGAGAGGCAAACAACGCTGTTTTGCGGTTTGAAAAACCGGAATTGCCTACGCTTTAAAGATAGTTGACAAAAATCAGTATTTTTGTTAAATAACATACATGGACATTATGTCTGTGAGCGAAAACGATAATTCCAGGGGCTTTTCTGTAGCGGCGCGGGTGCGCAACGCCCGCCCTCCGTCATTCCTCATTGCCAGTTATCCCCCCCCCCCCATCAAAAACCGCTTTAACAGGCCCCAACACTACATCCAGGCTGCTAAAACCGCACGGACTGCAAACATTTTGTTGCCGTGCCCTTATATATACAAAACCGCATGGCGGTTTACAGACAAAATTTTTTGACAGGAGACATGTTATGAAAACAAAGAACCTTGTGTGGCCGGTACTCGCTATGGTACTGGCAGGCGTTATTGGAGGCTGCCAACTCAGCGGTGGTGAGGAGGAACTTCCCCAGGACGGTGGCAGTGACAACAAAAAACCTACCAGGCCGACAAACGACAGTGGGGTAACGGTGTATCCCGATGCCATTATGCTTGGAAAGGGCTCAATGCAGCTGTTTACAGCGAGCAGCGACGGCGTTGAAGACTTTACCTGGAGCGTTTCCGGCGGCGTTGATGGCACGACGATAAGCTTGGAAGGCGTTTTGACGGTGAGCGTGGACGAGACGGCGGCCAGGCTCACCGTCATGGCGAACCCGGGTGGTACCGGCAAGTACGGAGAGGCATACGTATACATACTGGACAATGAGGCTGGCCCGACAGTGGAGGGCATAGCGGTAAGCCCCCGCACTGTAATACTTGCCCCGTCCGATTCACAGACATTCCAGGCGGTACTTTTACAGGACGACCCGGAGAACGGGGGCGCTGCCGAGCCCAATATTGAGTGGAGCGTGGACGATAGGGATGATTATTTTGTTGAAAACGGGAAGCTTGTGGTAGCCGGCAATGAAGAGGCGGAAACACTGACGGTAAGAGCGAGTCAGGATAGCCTGTACGGCACGGCAATCGTGACGGTGCTCGGCAACGAGGAGGAGCCCATACCGGTAAACAACGGCATAAGGTTAGACCCGCAGAGGGTTACCGTTCTGAAGG
>JAITIR010000115.1 GCA_031279285.1 Spirochaetaceae bacterium
TCAACGGAAAGCGTTACCACGCGGCATCCCGGTTTTTTGCTTTTTTCCCCCGCGCCGCCTACAGCTTTTGACAAAGCCCATTCGAGGCCGCCGCAGCACGGCACCTCCATCCTGACCAAAGTTACCGCTTTAACGTCATTTTGCTGGATAATTTCCGAAAGTTTTATGCTGTAATCTACGTTATCCAGCTTGGGACAGGCGATAAGTGTAACGTTGGTCCAGGCGGAATTAACGTCTGATTTTTTGATAAAATCGCGGTAAAAATTCTCGTAGCGGTAGGCGGCGCAGTCCGCGGAAATTAACAGCTCCGCGCCGTCAAAAAAACGCGACTTTGTAGGAACAAGCCTAATCTGTACAGGCCAGTTAGGGTGCGCCCTACCGTCGCCGTCCCGCCTTTCACCGGCCGCTACGTTGCCGTTATCGCTACTCGCACGGGACTCGTCAAACGCGGCCGCCTCGCGCTCCTCGATCAGTACCGCGCCCGCGGGGCAGGCCGGAAGGCAGGCGCCGAGCCCGTCGCAGTAATCGTCCCGTAAAAGCTTTGCCTTGCCATCCACGATTGCGATCGCTTTCTCATGGCAGGCAGTGGAACAAAGGCCGCAACCATCGCATCTTGCCTCGTCAATCCTGATGATTTTCCGCAGCATCAGGCGGTTTTATACCTTACCCGCCGAGCCTAAAACATTTTTATTTTTTTCAGCATACATTTTTTTCAGTTCGTCGCGCGCCGGGCCCAGGTACTTGCGGGGGTCAAACTCCGTCGGGTTTTCGGCAAAGACTTTGCGGATAATCGCCGTCATAGCGAGCCGCCCGTCGCTGTCTATATTGATCTTGCAGACGGCGCTCTTTGCCGCCTTACGCAACTGTTCCTCAGGTATACCAACCGAGTCGGGTAGTTTTCCCCCGTACTGTTCGATGATTTTGACGTACTGAACCGGCACTGAGGAGGAACCGTGTAGGACTATCGGGAAACCGGGAATTTTATTTTCGATTTCGGCAAGTATGTCAAAGCGGAGCGGGGGAGGTATCAGTATGCCGTTTGCGTCGCGCGTACATTGTTCGGGTTTGAATTTTGTGCGCCCGTGGCTAGTGCCGATCGAGATGGCAAGCGAATCGACCTTTGTTTTGCCGACAAAATCGATAACTTCCTCCGGTTGGGTATAGTGAGAATGCTCTGAGCTTACATCATCTTCAACTCCGGCGAGTACGCCAAGCTCTCCCTCAACGGTAACATAGTCCTTTTGTGAATGGGCAAAATCGCAGACCTTTTTTGTCAGAGCTACATTCTCGTCGTAAGGCAGATGAGAACCGTCTATCATCACGCTTGAAAAACCTGTCTCGACACAATCCTTGCAGAGTTCAAAGCTGTCACCATGATCGAGGTGCAACGCGATAGGAATGTCGCAGCCCAACTCGTGAGCGTACTCAACCGCGCCTCGCGCCATGTTTTTCAGCAGATTCTGATTCGCGTACTTCCGCGCACCGGCGGAAACCTGTAGGATTACCGGTGATTTTGTCTCTACGCAGGCCTGGATTATAGCCTGCATCTGCTCCATATTGTTAAAATTGTAAGCGGGCACGGCAAAACCGCCGCTTATAGCCTTTTTAAACATTTCTTTGGTATTAACCAAGCCAAGTTCTTTATAAGATGTCATAAAATACTCCTTGTCTTAGACTTACTTTAAGCATAAGAATACGCGCGCAGGCGGTCAAGGCCGTAAAAATTTTACGGTCAAGGCCGTAAAAATTTTACGGTCAAAGCCGTAAAAATTTTACGGTTAAAGCCGTAAAAATTTTACGGTTAAAGCCGCAGGAGTTTTTTCAAATTTTCAACGATGGAGTCGACATCCGGGCGCGCGTCAATATCTATCATGAGGTCCTTCTTGCGGTAGTATTCGATCAGAGGGGCCGTCTGTTCGCGGTATACATCGAGCCGTTTTTTCACAGCCTCGGCCTTGTCATCTTCCCGTGTGTATATCTCGCCGCCGCATTTGTCGCAAACGCCGCTTTTTTCGGGTGGGTTAAACGTTTTATGCCAGTTGAAGCCGCATTTACGGCACACGAGCCGTCCGGAAAGCCTCTCGATCACAACATCGTCGGGGGCGTCAAAATTTATCACCCTGTCAATGTTGGAAAAACCGGCCAAGGCTTCAGCCTGCGCGATCGTTCGCGGAAAACCATCAAGGATGTAAGAGTCTTTGACATCGCTCTGCGTTAGCCGTTCCCGTACCAACTGGATAGTTGTGCCGTCATCAACAAGTTTTCCCGCGTCAATAATCGCTTTTACCTTGAGTCCAAGAGGGTTGGCTGCCGCTATTGCCTCGCGGAAGATGTTGCCTGTGCTGACGTGCGGCGCGTTCAAAAGCTCTGTCATCCTTACCGCTAGAGTTCCTTTTCCGGCGCCGGGCGGCCCTAAAAAAACAAATTTCATAAAAATCTCCTTAAATGAGCAGGGCAAAAAACCGACTAAATGCAGCCGGACATGCTAAATCTCTTTTGGCAAAACGTTATCGATTCGGTTGATCAGGTCCAGCGTAAGTTCTTCAACCTGCATGGAATTGAACACGCCAAGACCAGTGTTTTCACGGGCACGTAACTTTTCAACCTCGTCGCAGAGCAGGAAACCGGCTAATACGGCCGTTTTAAGCGGATCTTCCAACCCGGTTGTCTTTTGTGTGTTTTCAATGACACGGCGGTACTTGTCAAGAAGAATTTTCAGGTAAAAAGGATCTTCATCAACCGTGATAGAAAACGATGTTCCAAGCAGATCGACACGAAGGTCGCTTTTCGGCATATTTTAAAAAATATCCAATTCCGATGTAGACGCGGTTTCAGCCGTTAAAGTTTCTTCGGCGGCGTCCACGGCGCTGTCATCCCCTTCGAATCTTTCAGATGGGGCCTGAGCAGGGGAGGGGGAGGGCATTGTTTCACCGCCATCCTCCGTACCTGTGGGCTCCGGTTTTTCCTGCACGCTTGCTTGAGTCTGACATGGTGAAACGCCGCCGGCATTAACCGGCGTTATCGTTTTATGCACATCGTCTTCAAACTGGTTCAGCCGGCCAAGAGCAGACAGGATGCCCTCTTCGATACGCGCCTGGTCTTCCTTGAAACGCTGGATCAACACTTCAAGCTCATCAATACGTGTTTGGTAGCTATCCAACTTATTTTTTAACAAGATGTTTTCATCTGTAAGCTTGTTTATGTAATCAATAGCCTTGGCAACCTTAGATTCAAGTTGCCGTACCTGTTCTACCGTTACCATGGCGTTTAGGCTCCCAGCGCGGATTTTGCGCGTTTAACTATTGCTTCAAAAGCCGCAGCATCTTCGATTGCAAGGTTGGAAAGAGCCTTGCGGTTAATCGTTATACCGGCTTTGTTTAGTCCGTCCACAAGACGCGAATAGCTTAGCCCAAAAGGCCTGACAGCGGCATTTATACGGATTATCCATATACGGCGAAAGTCCGCTTTCCTGTCCCGTCTGTCGCGGTAGGCATAAGAAAGGGCCTTTGCAACAGCGTCTTTGGCCGTTTTATAGTTAGAATGACGCCGTCCCCAGTAACCCTTGGCCTGCTTTAGTATTTTTTTTCTGTGTTCCTTACGTTTGGAACCATCAATTGCTCTTGACATATTTTATTACCCCCTAACCGTTAGGCAACAGTTTCTTTCTGATCACCGGTACATTTTCACCGGCCAAAATGCCGGCATGGCGCAGTTTGCGCTTTCTTTTGGCGGATTTTTTTGTAAGGATATGTCGCAAATTTTGCTTTTTATACTTAACCTTACCCGTACCTGTAAACGAAAAACGCTTTGCCGCGCTTTTCCTTGTCTTCATCTTAGGCATTTAAGAACTCCCTGTTTCTGTTTTTCAACATATTTTTGCAACCGCCGCAAGCGGCCTCATTTTTTTGATTTTGGGCTTAGAATCATCGACATGAAGCGTCCTTCCATAACGGGAGGCCTGTCCATCACATACTCACCCTCAATCCTTGCCAAAACATCCTTCAGAACCACCAGTCCCAACTCGGTATGCGCCAATTCCCTGCCGCGGAACCGAATAGTAACCTTTACCTTATTACCCTCGCATAAAAATTCTTTAATATGCTTCGATTTAAAGTCTATATCGTGTTCATCAATCTTGGGCTGCATACGGATTTCTTTAAGTTTAAGAAGTTTTTGGCGCTTTTTTGAATCACGAATCTTTTTTTCATTTTCAAATTTGTACTTGCCGTAATTCATAATCTTGACAACAGGCGGCGCTGCCTGAGGGGCAACTTCCACCAGATCAAGGCCTTCTTCTTTAGCCATAGCCAGGGCATCGTAGGTGGGCATTACTTTTTGTTCACCGTTGCTGCTTATAAACCGTACCTCGCGCACCCTTATCTGTTCATTTATCCGTAAATCTTTTTCAGCCAACTGACCTCCTCACCGGTAAAACGTGTTAGCACCGCATAATGCGCTAATTATCCCACAGTCGTATAATTACGACAAGTATAAGGTACGAAAAAACGCCGCGCAAGAAACGTTTTTTTACCGCCAAACTACATTGCTCTGATAGAGTCATTGCTTTTTTATTTCGATTAGTTTTTGCAGTTCTTTCAGGTTAAACAGATTCCGTATGTTAAGAATGATGAGATAACCGTCCTCCTGCCTTACAACACCCTGAACATATTCCGCTCCGATGCCGCTCAGCATCTGGGGAGGAGGCTGAATCTCAGTCTTTTCGATCGTAACAACACGGGAAACGCGGTCAATAACTACACCGAGCTTCAGTCCGTCAATATCAAGAATCACAAAACCAGATAAAAGTTCATCTTCCGGGGCGATTTCCTTCCTTTTTAGCGCAAAACGTTTATGCAGGTTGATAACAGGTATGATTTCACTGCGCAGGTTAAAGAAACCTTCGACATAGTAAGGAGCGTTCGGTACCGTCCGAACAGACTCCACTCGAACAATCTCTTTCACATCGAGAATATCAACCCCATAAAGTTCATCGGCAAGTTGAAAAGTAACTAGCTGTAATTGTTCAGCCATAAAACGCTCCCCATTGTTTCAGTATACCACAGTATTAATTGCATGGCAAGACCGTACCTCAACCGTAACTTGCTATCATAACGCCGGCGGCAATCGCGGTACCGATCACGCCCGCGACATTCGGGCCCATCGCGTGCATCAGCAGGAAGTTGCCCGGATCGTACTCAAGGCCTA
>JAITIR010000020.1 GCA_031279285.1 Spirochaetaceae bacterium
TATCTGGAATTACCCCCCTTTATAATTTCTTGCGGTATAGCAACTTAAAGCATTTCAACCAGGTTTTTGTTTCTGGGCAACCGCCCCTTTTCGACTAGATTAATTATTAGACAATGCGACTGCTGGCTTTTTAATTTGAACTGTGCTATTATACCAAAGTGTGTTATAATAACAAAAAGAATTTATTTGGAGGAATATAATGTCAAAAGATGTTTATTTTTTTGGTGACGGAAGCGCGGAAGGCGAAGCCAAGATGAAAGACCTTCTTGGCGGAAAGGGCGCGAACCTTGCCGAGATGACGAATCTGGGGATTCCCGTACCTCCCGGCTTTACGATTTCTACGGAAGTATGCGCGTCATACTACGAGAACGGGGAGCAGTACACGGACGAGTTGAAGGAGGCCGTGCGCGAAAACCTTGAGCGTCTGGAGGCTTTGATGGGCAAGAAACTGGGCGACGCGGACGATCCACTCCTTGTGTCGGTACGTTCCGGTGCGGCGGTTTCGATGCCCGGCATGATGGACACAATCCTGAATCTGGGTATGAATGACAGGGCCGTCCACGGGCTGGCCAACAAAACGGATAACCCGCGTTTCGCATGGGACGCCTACCGCCGTTTTATCCAGATGTACGGTGATGTTGTGATGGGCGTGCCTCGCGAAGCTTTTGAACAGGTGCTCAAGGCCGTTAAGCTGGAAAGGAAGGTTGAGTCAGACACCGCGCTTACCGCCGAGGATCTTGAAAAGATCGTCGCTTTGTACAAGCAAATTGTCAAAAAATTCGCGAAAAAAGACTTTCCCCAAAAACCGGACGAGCAGCTCTGGGGCGCTATAAACGCGGTTTTTGGTTCGTGGATGAACGAGCGGGCGATAAAGTACCGTGAGTTGAATGAGATTCACGGCCTTAAGGGCACGGCGGTGAATGTACAGTCGATGGTTTTCGGTAATTTTGGGGACGATTCAGGTACGGGCGTATGTTTTAGCCGCGATCCTTCTACGGGCGAAAACGAATTCTACGGTGAATACCTGATGAACGCGCAGGGCGAGGATGTTGTCGCAGGTATCCGTACCCCGGAAAAGTTGTTCGATCTTGCGGAAAACAATCCCGAAGTATACGCCCAGCTTGTCGGCATCAAGAATATTCTTGAAAACCACTTCCGCGATATGCAGGACATGGAATTCACGATTCAGCAGGGTAAACTTTTCCTGTTGCAAACACGTAACGGCAAGCGAGCCGGCGCCGCCGCGGTAAAATGTGCGATCGACATGGTGGCGGAAGGACTTATCGACAAGGAAACGGCGATAATGCGTGTGGGGCCGGAGCATATCGACCAGATATTGCATCCTATGATAGACGTAAAGGCGTTAAAATCGGCAAAACCGCTTACAAAAGGGCTTAACGCGTCGCCGGGCGCGGCTTCGGGCCGTATCGTGTTCACCGCCCGCGAAGCGGAGGAATGGCATAAAAGGGGCGAAAAGGTGTTGCTTGTCCGGCAGGACACGAGCCCTGAAGACATAGGCGGCATGGTCGTTTCGCAGGGTATTCTTACATCGACAGGCGGGATGACAAGCCACGCGGCGGTTGTGGCGCGCGGCATGGGGACCCCGTGTGTCGCGGGCGCAAAAGGCGTGTCCGTGTATGGCGGCAAAAAGGTAAAGATCGGCGATGTTACATTCAAAGAAGGCAATTGGATAACGATAGACGGCTCTTCCGGTAATGTTTACGGTGAAAGCCTGCCGTTGGTAAAGCCTAGTCTGAACAAGGATATTGAGACCTTCCTTGGCTGGTGCGATAATGTGCGCGACGCTTCCGTGCGCGGTGATGTCGAAGGGTTCAAAATCCGTGCCAACGCGGACCAACCAGAAGATGCGGTGCGGGCCTTTGAATTCGGTGCGGACGGCGTCGGGCTCTGCCGTACGGAACACATGTTTTTCGACAAGGCCAAGCTGATCCATTTCCGCGCGATGATACTCGCCGGTACGCTGGAAGATCGCAAAAAGGCGATTAAAAAGATTCTGCCGCTGCAAAAAAAGGACTTTATCGGCATATTCAAGGCGATGAATGGTAAGCCGGTTACGATACGCCTGCTTGACCCACCACTCCACGAATTTGTGCCGCATACAAAGCCTGAAATTGCCGAACTTGCCGAACATCTTGGCGTTCCGCCAAAGGAACTTGAACCCAAGATTGCCAAGCTGCGCGAGTCCAACCCTATGCTCGGTCACCGGGGTTGCCGTCTTGCCGTCACCTACCCTGAAATCTACGATATGCAGGTCGAGGCGATCGCGCTTGCCGCCTGCGAATGTTTAAACAAGGGTATCCCGGTTCACCCTGAAATCATGATACCGATAGTTATGAGCGCCCGCGAACTCAAACTGCTACGTCCGAACGCCGAGTCCGTGCTGAAGCGGGTGATGGAAAAGGCTGGCGTCGATATTCCAATCCGCATAGGCACTATGATAGAGGTGCCCCGCGCGGCGCTGACCTCCGGTCATATCGCACAGTACGCCGATTTCTACAGCTTTGGCACTAACGACCTTACCCAGATGACCTTCGCGTTTAGCCGCGACGACGTGGGTTCCTTCGTTCCTTCGTACCTTGAAAAGAACGTGCTGGACGTGGACCCGTTCAAATGCATAGACGAAAATGGTGTGGGCAGGCTGATGCGGCTCGCCATAAAAGAAGGCCGTGAAACAAAAACCGATTTGAAGATCGGCATCTGCGGCGAGCACGGCGGGGATCCGGCAACGATAGACTTCTGCTACCGCGCCGGGATTAACTACGTGTCCTGCTCGCCGTTCCGTGTGCCTGTTGCCCGTCTTGCCGGCGCGCAGGCGGTGATAAGGAACAGGGGTTAACGCACCACAACCGTCATTGCGAGGAGCCAAGCAATGACGGTTGCCCGCCGGCGGGGCGCGAGGTTAGCGGCGCGCAAACAGCGTGTCTACCGCGTAATCAAGCTCTTTTTTTGTATAGGAGCCGACCTGTACCGAGCGAATCACCCCATCCGAGTCTATCATGAAAGTCTGCGGAATCGCGTTTATGTTGTACAGACGCGAAATTTTTCCGTCGGTATCCATCACGAGGTTTAGCCGGATATTCCTTTTTGAAAGGAACGAGGAAACAGTCCTGTCCATTTCCGCGCAATTTACCGCAAGAACGGTAAGTTTGTCCGCTTTTGACTCGGTAAGATCCGCGATCAGTGGAAGTTCACGGATGCAGGGGCCGCACCAGGTAGCCCAGAAGTGGAGGGCTACCGGCTTTCCCCTGTAATCGGACAGCTTTCGTAGCCTGCCCAACGGCACGTCGGCGGTGAATACAAAGTCGGGCGCTGTCTTGCCAACGGTAGGCTGATCCGCAAAGACGGGTATCGCTCTGCTCAAAAGAAGTACGGCGCAGATGACGAGGCGCATTGCTTCAAAACGCATCGGTATTTTCACGCTATATTTCATATTCTCTCCTTAAAAAACGAACGTCCCAGCGCCCTGCCGGGGCACTCTCCGATACATTTGCCGCAGTGGACGCATTCGCGGTCGTTGACCGCCAATATATCCATTCTGCAATTTTTGACGCATTTTCCGCAATGCGTACAGGCCGTTTCACGGATCTTAAGGCCAAATAAGGCCCACCTGTTGAAAAGGCCGTAAAATGCCCCTAACGGGCAGAGGAAGCGGCAGAACACGCGGAAACAGAAAACGGACAGCGCCATTAGCGCTACGAGGATGCCCAGCTTCCAAAGGAAAAGGCCGCCCGCCGCGCCGCGGAGGGCGGTGTCAGCCAGAACTAGGGGTATGCCCGCTTCAAGCGTACCCGCCGGGCAGACTAATTCACAGAAAAAGGGGGCTCCGTAGCCCCGGACCAGGAATAGGGTAAGCGGCAAACCGATCACAAGGATCGCGAGTAGGACGTACTTTAGCAGGGTCAGTCTCCGCGTAAAGGCGCTTTTCGGCAGTTTGCGGGACGGTATCTTGTACAAAAGTTCCTGTACCAGGCCAAATGGACAAAGAAAGCCGCACACCGTCCTGCCAAGCGTAACGGCGAACAGCAGCAGTATCCCCACGGCCAAAAACGGCAGACGGCCTTCCGCTATCGCATTTTGCAGGGCTCCTAGCGGGCAGGACGCTACCGCGCCGGGGCAGGAATAGCAGTTGAGGCCCGGAACGCAGCCGTTTTTCAGCGGACTTTTGGAAACGGAACCGGTTTTGAAGTTGACGATGTCCGCGTTGTAGAGGAGCAGGGATAGGGTTTGTATCAAGCGCCGTTTAACCAATTCCGATGCACTCCAAACATACAAATACAGCCTTTTGCCAAAGGGCGGCAGCGTCCCCGCGCGCTATGCCGGCTGCGATAAAAAGCGCGCCACAAATAATGAGCGCAACCCGTACCAGGCGGCGGGTCCTGTCCGTCAAGGTAAGGGCGGCAGGCTCGCCGCGGCGCTTCCGCCGTTTCGAATTTATACCCATGTATTCAATGTACAACATGACGCGGAAAAAACTATAGCCGCCCCGCACCCGCAAGTACGCCTTGCGGCGGCTCATTCCTAATTCGTTTGCCTTTTTCATTCATACTTGGTAACTGTTCATAAATGAACCGCCTCGCAACATAGGCTCAACGCAAAGCGTTGAGCCTGAGTCCGTGAAAATGTAATTTGAGCAGTTCCTTATCCCTGGTGATAAGCGTTGCGTTAGAAACAATAGAGCTTGCGGCAATAATGGAATCGGGTAATTTTTTGTTTGTCTTACGGCGGAATTCAATGGCTTTGTTCTTGATCTCTTCGGTCAAAGGAACAATTTCACGCCTGCTCAAAAATAACTT
>JAITIR010000103.1 GCA_031279285.1 Spirochaetaceae bacterium
TTAAGCCCTCCGCAAAATCCTTAATCCGTTTAATGCAAAGAACCGGTCCAAATACTTCACTGTCCCCCACCGTCATGCCGGGCTTTACATGATCAAGAATCGTGGGTCCTATGTAAAAGCCGTTTTCATAACCGGGTACTTTGATATTCCGTCCGTCAAGCACCGCCTTCGCCCCTTCGTCTATTCCCTTTTGTATCCAGCCCTCAACGAATTTCTTATGCCCGGCGTTTACAACCGGTCCCATACCGGTACTTTTTTCGTAAGCCGGACCAATTTTTAGGGCCTTTGCTTTCTCCACGATGGCCGCCACGAGTTTATCGGCTATCGATTCCTGCACCGCCGCCACCGGTAAAGCCATGCAGCGTTCCCCGGCGCAGCCAAACGCTGAATTGACAATCCCCGCGGCGGTTCTTTCAATGGGGGCGTCTTCCAGCACCAAGGCGTGGTTCTTCGCTTCACACAGCGCCTGTACCCGCTTGCCGTTTTTGGCGGCGGTCTCATAGATGTGAAGCCCCACTGAGGTTGACCCCACAAAACTTACCCCTTTAATATCCGGATGTGAGAGAAACAACTCCGCCTCATCGCGGGAACAGGTAACAATGTTGACAACACCGTCAGGAAGCCCCGCCTCTTTGTAGAGTTCCGCAATACGCAGGCAGCTTTGCGGGGTAAACGTTGCCGCCTTAATCACGATGGTGTTACCGCAGGCTATACACATAGGCGTCATCCAGCCCATAGGTATCATGGACGGAAAATTAAACGGAACTATCCCGGCAAAGACCCCCAGTGGTTCACGGTAGAGCACCGTGTCAAACCCGGAAGAAGCATCCGCTATGCTTTCCCCCATCAAAAGCGAGGGCGCGGCTATGGCCTGTTCGGTTGCTTCCTTTGCTTTGAGCACGTCCCCGGCGGCTTCTTCCCAGACTTTGCCGTTTTCAAAAGCTACCAAGTGCGTCAACTCATCCATGTGTTCAATCAGCAGCTCCCGTAGTTTGTACAGTATCTGTACCCGCTTGATTGCCGGAGTCGCCGACCAGCTTGGAAATGCGGACTTGGCGGCCGCAATCGCCTGTTCTACCTCATCCTTCGTACAACAGGGTACTTTGGCGATCACTTCCCCGGTAGAGGGGTTGTAGGCATCGGTATATTTTTGTGTTTTTGATTCCACAGACCGGCCGTTAATAAAGGGCTTTATTATCTTTAACTCACTCATAGTATTCTCCTTATGTTTATTACTTTATATTATATAACGGACATTGTGCAGTAATGTTCACGGAAGCGTTTAACGGCACAAAGTGGAAATCACAGCGGTATATAACCGGACGCCGTGTCTGATGCCCTACCGTGAGATGCTTTCATAATCTTTTTGGTACTGCAACAGGGAGGGGTCTTTGGGGTCTATGGCAAGGGCTTGGCGGAGGTAATATAAGGCGTGGCGTTCATCGCCGCGTTTATGATAGAGTTCTACCAGACCTTTTAGCGCGTCAAGGTTGCGGGGGTTTTCAAACAGGGCGGCGCGAAAGTCGCTTACCGCTGAGTCGAAGTCTCCGCGAAGGATGCCGCGCAGATAGTAGTAGCGGCTTTTGTAAGGTCCGGAGCCCAGCGCCGTGATCCGGGCGTCTATCAACCGCAACGCTTCGCCGTGCCTGCCTGAGTCTATCAAAGCCTCGGCGTATACCGCCGTTCCCTCCTCGTAATCCGGGTAATTCTCAGTAAGTTCCCGTGCAAAGGCAAAGGCGGTATTCTTGCTGCCCAAGCCCTGTTCTATTCTAAAGGCGTTTACAAGCGCGACGGGCGTTCTGCGCTCCGACAGGATTCTATCCTGATATTTTGCCGCGCTTTGCCAATCAGCCCGGCGCACGGCATCTTCGGAGGCAAGCAGGATAACGTCTATAGGAATATCCTCTCCCGCCCTGAGCGGCCGCATCAATGTTTGCAGCATGGTTCTGCCCTCGGACTGCTCGGATACGTTAGTGGATTCGAGCAGCAGCCGCGTCAGGTACAATGCGACAGGAAAATCTGCGGTATTCTGTTTGTTGAGGGGGCGTAGGATGTTTATCGCGTTTTCCCTGTTTTTGAAGCCTTCATTCTGCAATCGGGCGCGTAAAAGCAGGTAATCGCGGTTTTCCGGGTTTTCTGCGGCAAATTTATCCAAAAGCGCCTGAGTTTGAACGAATTGTCCGGTTTCAAACAGTACCTGCGCCCGCATTAGGATAAGCGCCGGTATATCCGGGTCAAGTTCAAGCGCTTGCTCTATCACTCGCGCCGCTTCGTTCCAGTCCCGCTCCCTGATATATACACCGCCAAGTTCGCGTTTGATAACCACGTTGTTAGGACAGTTTTCGTTCATACCGGCAAGGAGTTCTACGGCTTCGGCGTTACGTCCCTGTTCCTCCATTATGCGCGCCATGCCAAAGGCGGCGGGATAGCAGTCCGGGGCCAAATCCAGCGCCGTGCGGTACAAAGCCAGCGCTTCATCGCGTTTGTGCATCTTTTCGGCGGCTATACCCTGAAAGTATGGCGCAAGAACGCCTTTTGGATTCAGCCGCCTTGCCTTTTCCAGGTCCGGCAGCGCTATGGCAAAGCGGCTTTGCGCCGTGTCGTCAAACAGGGCAAGGAAAGGCAGGATATGCTCCAGGTAACTCGTTGATGAATCAGGCGGTTCCTTGTAGATTCCGCGCTCGGCTTCGCTGATTATCCTGCTGTACAGGTGATTCTTTGGCGGGTCCGGGGAGGGGACTTGCTCGCCGTACACTTTATTTAACAGGGTAACTGAGACGGCGTTCATCACTCTGCCGAATTCCGACTCGCTTATGCCGTCCGCTTGCAGTAAATCCATGGCTTGATGCAGGGAATAAAACGAACCTTGGTCGCAAAGCGCACGTATGGTTGATGAAACGCTTCCTGAGCTTTCCCTGGGCCTTGCCTGTTGAAAAGGCTGTTCCGGCTTGGCTTCGGGGCGCGGTCTGTCTATCGGGATTTCCCGCACCGCCGCCGTACCGGAACACGAAAAAACCAGCAGCAGAAAAACCATGCAGGCGGGAGACTGGCGTAACGGGGCGGCAGCCGCGTCAGCGGGACGGCGATGCGGAGGTCTGGGGGCGGCAGCCGCGTCAGCGGTGAGATGATGAGGGGGGTTTGGGGGGAAGGCAGTTCCAAAGGCGGCAGCCTTTGGCCCGGTAGGAGGGAACGACACGGTAGTCAAAGCCTCCACCCAGCCCCCCAGTAGAGGGGGGTACGGCGCAACCTTGTGCGCCGTAGGGGGGAGACTTCCCCCCCTATCCACACACGCGCCCCGCATAGGTCATACACGATCTCTAGTACTGCTGAGTGAAAGGAGTATCAACATGATTCCGGACACGAGTATTATCACCGGATACCAGTTGAGAATGAACTGCTTGAACGAAAAATTTGTTATTTTTAGCGAAAATAGCATCAGGAAGCCGCCCAGCAGTATCAAAGCAATAGACGGAATCAGGTATATCCTGCGCACACTCCCATAGCGGTAACCGCCGGCGGGCAGCAATGCAAGGCCGGCAAACACGGAGAGCAGCGGCCAACTCTGCTTAAACGTTAATTTGGCGGCGCCGGTTACATGGAGCAGCATGAAAAGCCCCACGAGGATTAGGAACGCCGCAAAAAAAAGGTATAGGGAACGGCGTTTTAACTTTATTGCAACAAATACACATAATCCGCCGATAATAAGAAGCAGGAAAGAACCTATTATTTGCAGTTGTGTGATTGATGCAAGACTGACCAGCAGAACCGTGCAACTGAGCAGCGATAGAATCACTCCCACACGGAATACTATTCGGGCAAAAATTTTTCTTTTTGCTGCATTTTTCATAATATTTAGTATATGAGATATAGGTCGTGATTTCAATGCGGAGGATTTATACAACTCTTACTCCTCTTTGGCTGTTGCTGTTCGTCGCCTTTATTATGTGCGGCAGCGAAAACAGCACGGATGGCGAGATTTATCCCAGTCTGTACTTTACAAATGGGACAAAGCAGGAAAAAGAGGTGTTGGATAACCTATTTGAGCTTTTGTCGCTGGAAAATGAGCCGGGAGCTGAACGTTTTTCACTGGTACGAGCGATTGCAAACGAGTATAAGCGGCTCGACGACTACGGGCGGCTTGTCAATTTTCTTTCGGCATGGGTTGACCAACACCCTGATGACCCGTTCAACACCTACTACCTGTTTATGACGGCTTACGCCTATTTGGAGCTTGATGCGCCGCCTGTCGCCGCGTTGTACTTTAACATGATAGTAAAGAACTTTCCTGACCTTATCGTACGCGGCGAATCCATACACTTTATCTGTTTGCAGCAACTGATAAACCTGGAGGAAAAACCGGAACAGAAAATCTGGTGCTACGAGGAACTGCTTTCGCGTTTTCCGGAGCAGAGCGACACCGGTGTGGCATGGTTCATGCTGGGGCAGACTTATGAAGATGTGGGGGATTGGAACCGCGCCATCGCCGCATATACTCAATTTGTGCAGTATTACGGTACTATAGTGCCGGGCTTCCCCGATGCTTATTCCTATGCCAAACGTATGGTTGACTTTAACAATTCGGCAAAAAACTGGACATTTGACAGCCTTGATACGCTTGTGGCTACTATAAAATACAATCTGGACACGGGAGATACGGCTCAACTGTGGCAGTGCCGTGCACGCGTCAATTTTTTTGCCCATTCATGGGCGCAGGCGGACAGCGACGATTCCGGGATGACGGAGTTCACGCTTTCATCGTTCCGCGCCGGAAAACTCTACTATGATAACAGTTTGAGCGTCGGTTCCAACTCAAACGAAGCCTATCTGCGTACATGGGGATGGTCGCAGTTCACGCCTATATGGTATTTGTACTTTAGAAAAATATACTTCCCACTGGACCCGGACATACACGGGCGCTGGGAATGGGCGGGGGTTTACTACGGTGAGCGGTTTTAGGCGCTTTGCAGCGCTGTTGTGCGCGGCGCTGGGCGGTGCGGCAGGGGCGGGCGGAGCGTTGTCTGCGTTTGACTCAGGCGCGTCCGCCGAAAAACCGCTTTATATAGCCGATGAATTCCATACGGCGGTAACTGAGCTTGAATCCTCCACGTCAAGCCCGGCGGCGCGGCATGACGCATTCGCAAGGCTTGCCCGTCTCTTGCAGTTGTCCGGCAGCATAGAAGAAGCCGCCAAAGCATGGGAGAACGCCGCCTACAGCATCAGCGGAAAACGGGATGATACGGCGCTGGTAGAAGGCGCGTCCTGCTATGTTTCTATGGGCGAATGGGACAAGGCTGAGGACATAGTAAAACTCCTGTTGTTGACATCCCGCGATGATAAAAATATCTCTAACAAGGCGGCATACCTTAACGGGCAGATAGAGATGTTCAAAAACGGGGATTCCGGGGCGCTGGAAGCGATTGCCGATAATCCTGAATTCATCTCGTTTCGTCCCGCCGTTTACTATATGCTTTTCGAGGTAAGCGGAAAGGATATTTACAAAACAAAACTTATCAACGAGTTTCCCGGCAGCCCCGAAGCGTATTCTATCATGCCGGGCGCTACAAAACTTGTCTCCACTCTGCCCGCGCCGCACTGGGTTCTGTTTCCCGGCAGGGAAAACATCCATGTTGAAACTGCAAAGACGGGGCCGGCACCGGGGAAATCGGACAAGACTGCGCCTAAAACCGTTTTGCGGTCCTTGCAGGCGGGTCTGTACAAGGACCCCAAAAATGCCTCGGCGCAGGTGGAACGGATAAAGGCGGCGGGCTTTAGCGCATCCGTTGTACAACGCGGCGCATACTGGGCGGTGTTCGTCAACGTCCCGCCCGGAACCGCCGTGCAAAACATCATATCCCGCCTAAAAGAACGCGGATTCGAAGCCTTTCCGTCTCCTGTTCAAACCGATTCATAACTATTAGAATTCTTTTATCTGCAAATGAATATAGAAGCGCTTTCTGTTAT
>JAITIR010000017.1 GCA_031279285.1 Spirochaetaceae bacterium
ATCAGCAAGCCGGACTCAAAGATACCTGTTTACATCATCCCGACGGACGAAGAGCTTGTCATGACGGAGGACGCCTACGCGCTGATGGCGGGAACCTACGACATCCACTCCAAGTTTACGTACTCCTTCCAGAAAAAGGACTATGTGAACAAGGGCCGCGCCGAAGGCCTTGTCGAAGAGCTAAAGAAAAAACCGGAACTAAAAAAATACATCGCCGTACCCAAATAGTATTCTACCGCCGCCGGCTTAACGGCTCAACGCTACGCGGTTGAGCCGTTAAGCCGGCACGTTAGGCCTAAGGCGCTTACACGAGATGCGTTACAAAACGGTCTACAAGCGTCAAAGTGCCCAGCACCGCAACGTATGCCGCGAAACCTTTAAGCGAGCGTTCCTTTACGATTTTGAGCATGAACTTTACGGCAAAAAAACCGGTAAACGCGGCGGTCAGCGTTCCCGCGATAAGCGGCCCGGCCCCGATCCCGCCGACACCAACCCCTTCCGCCAGGTCCTTTACCTGAAGCGCAAGGGCACCCAGAATCGCCGGAATCGACATCAGGAACGAAAAGCGGGCGGTAAGTTCCCGGTCAAGTCCTAGGGAAAGGCCGCCTGAGAGGGTGAGCCCGGAACGGGACACACCCGGAACAAGCGCGACTGCCTGGCAGAGCCCGATAACGAGTGCGTCCAGCAATGTCATATAGGTCCGTCCCGCGGACTTCGCAGGGCCGCCCCCGCCAGACAGGTATTCTGAAATCAACAGGGCCAGCGCTGTAAAAAGAAAGGCGAAACCCAGAAAAGCGCCGGAAGCGAAGGCCGTTTCGATGCGGTCCTTAAACAACAGTGCGGCGATGACGGTCGGAATCGTCGCCAGAACGAGAAAGCCCGTCACCGGCTGGATTATCCGCCTGAGAATTGCCAGAATGTTCTGCCGCAAAACCACAAAAACCGCCACGAGAGTCCCCACGTGAACCATCGTGTCGAAAAGCAACACCGGCTCCGAAATCCCGAAAACCATCTGCAAAAGTACCAAGTGCCCCGAACTGCTTACCGGCAAAAATTCGGTGATTCCCTGGAGCGCCCCCAGGATTATCGCTTCCATCAGACTCATGTTCAAACCTTACCGGACGGTTTATTCCAGGTTCAGGGCGTCAAGCTCGGCCCTGATTTCCTCGGTTATGACGGCGGCGGCCCTGTCCAAGCCGACAAGACGGGCCTCGCCTCCGCCACGCCGCTTGATTTCTACGAGTGGAGGCTGCGCGGCAAGGTTCTTGTCGCCCACCACGACGCGGAACGGTATGCCGGTAAGGTCCCCGTCGTTGAATTTGACACCGACCCTCTCCGCCCTGTCGTCAAGCAACGTATCGACACCGAGCGTGGTAAGGGCGGCGTAAAGGCTGTCCGCGGCCTGCTTCACGGCGCCCTCGTATTTGACGGGCATGATGAGCGCCTCAAACGGCGCGAGCGACATCGGCCAGATGATCCCCGCCTCGTCGTGGTGCTCCTCGATCGCGGCGGCAAGCGTTCGGTCAAGGCCGATGCCGTAGCAGCCCTGAAGCGGCGTCCGCGCCTTGCCGTCAACGTCAAGAAAACTCACCTTCATTGCCTTTGTGTACTTGTAACCCAGCTTGAAGATATGCCCCAACTCGTTGCCCTTCTTTTCGTACAGTTCCCCTCCGCAGAGCGGGCAGCGATCTCCGGCGGTAACGATACGGATGTCTGCAATGATGTCGGGCTCAAAATCACGCCCGAACGCGACGTCCCGGTAGTGGACATCTTTGGCGAGGGCGCCCGTAACCGCGCCCACCATCGCGCTCACCGTTTCGTCCGCAACGACGGTAAGCCCTTCAAGGCCGATGGGCCCGGCAAAGCCGACAGGCGCCCCGGTAAGCCGCTCGACATCCGCATCCTCGGCAAGGCTCACCTCGGAGGCGCGGAGCAGCGCGGCAAGTTTTGCCTCGTTCACCTCAAGGTCGCCGCGGATCAGGGCGGCGACAAAACCGCCCGTCTTCTTGCAGCCGTCAAGCGGGCCGCCCGCCTCTATGTTGGAGACACGGTAAACAAGCGTCTTGATAAACGCCTTCGCGTCGGTTTTAAGGAACGCGCACAGATCCGCTATGCTTTTTACATCGGGGGTGTCGATTCTGCTCACCGGCGGGAGCGCGGCGGCGGCCTCCTTCGCGGCTGCTGTGGAGAGCGTGGCAAAGTCCGGTTTGCAGGCGGCCTTCTCAACATTCGCCGCATACCGGCAGCCCTTGCAGAGGATCAGCGTGTTGTCTCCAATCTCGCTTTCCACCATGAATTCTTCCGAGCCGCTCCCGCCCATAGCCCCCGAATCGGCCCGCACAGCTATCACAGAGAGGCCCGCCCGCCGAAAAATCCTCCGGTAAGCTCGCCCCATCTTCTCGTACGTCTCATCAAGGCTCGCGTCGTCCGCATGGAACGAGTAGGCGTCCTTCATTATGAACTCCCTCCCCCGCATCACGCCGTAACGCGGGCGCACCTCGTCGCGGTACTTCGTGTTTATCTGGTACAGGTTGAGGGGAAGCTGTCTGTAGCTCGAAAGGTCGTCCCGCACGAGCGCGGTAACCGCCTCTTCCGCCGTCGGCGAAACGACAAAATCACCGTCCAGCCGGTTCTTCACGCGGAGCAGCGCGTCCCCCATCGTATCCCAGCGCCCCGACTCCTTCCAGAGTTCTCCCGGCACGATGACTGTCGGCTTAACCTCAAGCGCCCCTAATGAGTCCATCTCTTCCCTGATTATCCGCTCCAGCTTTCGCAGCGAGCGCAGCCCAAGCGGGAGGTAGGCGAAAAGTCCGTTGGCAAGCCGCCTTATCATGCCGGAGCGCAGCATCAGCCTGTGGCTCGCAGCCACCGCGTCTCCGGGCGCTTCCCTCAATGTCGGTATAAAAAACTGTGAATACTTCATGCCCCAATCCTACCCCATTGCCCATCAACTGTCCATGCACGGAGTTTCGTAAAGCGAAACTCCGGAATTTTGTGGCGGTTCAGCGCTGTTTGAAAGCCGGGCGTGCTTCGAAGCCGTAAAACTCCAGGCCTTTGTGTGCAGTCAGGCGCAGAAATTAAAAATATCAAACATAATGGTCAAAAATGGTCAAAATAGGAGGAGAAAAAATGACAGGGAAAAACAATTAGCACTTGGGTGGTAAACATCATCGCCGCGTTGACGGCGGGCTGTGATACCGTGACGAGCGGCGGGGAATGACCTGGCAGCCTGTTGTACTTGTAAGTTTTTATTCGCAGTGGGGTCTAATACCCCGCCGCAAATTTTGCGCGCAAACAAGTTTGCGACTTCAGGGCGGAGGAGGTTCATTTCTTACTTGTCAATATTATTTCGTAACAATTCCCAAGCGTCAGCTTTACCGCCTCCCCGTAGACATCCACTTTCAACAAGCCGTCCCAGAAAATACTCGTTCCCGTGCCACTGCCGTAAGGAGCCTTGCCGCTGTCGTCGAAAAGCTCCCATCTTAACCCTTGATCCGGGTTCCCTGTCCCCATTACGTGGCCGTAAATCTCTGATCCTTGTTATAATGTGAAGGAACAGGTAAACAACATAGTTCGCCCCCCATCAAATTCCCGGACAACTCTACCGCCTATGTAAAGCGAGCGGACGCCGGACGGCTTGCTACTTGGCGGCGATGTACTTGAGAAAGTTGCGGAGCAGGTAGGTGAGCAGCACGGTGCCAAGTATCATCACGACGGAAAGAGCGTTTATCACGGGCGATACGCCGAAACGTATCGCCGAGTATATGTACAGGGGCAGCGTTGACGAGCCGGGCCCCGCCACAAAATAGGTGATTAC
>JAITIR010000039.1 GCA_031279285.1 Spirochaetaceae bacterium
CAATCGGCGCTACTTTAACGCAAGGTAAACAAAGTTTACCCCATTTGCGCAATGAGCCTCCCCGCAGCAAGCGGCGGGGAGGCTCGTTCCGTAAGGAAATTTATCATATGGGGGTTTACTACCATTTTTTGTCAGTGTTACTGATTCTAACCGCCGCAAGCGGCGGGGTATTAAACCCCAAGGCGGAATAAATCAGTGCTTCCTTAGAGATTGGGCCTGCATGGGGTCGTATAAAATTGTTGTATATTGTATTATGAAGGCATGCGGCACTAGCTCATCCGGATAGAGCAACGGCCTTCTAAGCCGTAGGTGGCCTGTTCGAGTCAGGCGTGCCGCATTTTTCAAAACAGCTTGATGAGGAGATTACATGAACAACGGCGGCCGCAAAGGCGGACGGAAAAAAGGTAGGGACGGCGGCGGGCCGGTTTTTAACTTCGGCGGGCCGGGCGGTCCAAACCTTGGCGATCCCAAAAAATTCGGCGGGTGGAAGTTCTCAATTACTTACATAATTGTCCTGATACTGGGGATGAGCCTGTTTAACTATGTTTTTATGCACAAGGTGAATCCGACCGTTGATTATTCCGAGTTCAAAAGCAAGATTGCTTCCGGCGAGATCAAGCGCGTCGAGCTCTCCGATTCGTACTTTACCGGCTATACCCGGACCGGGGCGGTGAGCAACACGAGAAGGTCGCCGTTCCCGTCGCTGTACACCGGCAACACGGAGAATGTTTACAGAACCGTTCCGATAAACGATCCCGATATAGTAAAGCTGATGGATGAAAAAGGAGTCTCGTACTTTGCCGTTTCACGTGAAGGCAGCACGATACTGAACATAATCTTTAGCTGGGTGCTGCCGATAGCTTTTTTCTTCTTCATCTGGCGTTTTTTGATGAAGCGTATGGGGAATTTGGGCGGGAATGTGCTGTCAGTCGGCCAGAACCGTGCCGTTATTGTCGCGGAAGGGGATATCACTACGCGGTTTGCAGACGTTGCCGGTGTGGACGAGGCCAAGGAAGAGCTTGTCGAGGTGGTGGACTTCCTGAAAAGTCCGAAAAAGTACACGGATATAGGCGGGAAGATACCCAAGGGGGTGCTGCTTGTAGGGCCGCCCGGTACGGGGAAGACGCTTTTGGCCCGCGCGGTGGCGGGCGAGGCGGGCGTATCGTTCTTCAGGATGAGCGGGGCGGATTTTGTAGAAATGTTTGTCGGCGTCGGCGCGGCGCGTGTGCGCGACCTTTTTAAGCAGGCCCGCGGCAAGGCGCCCTGCATCATCTTCATCGACGAGTTGGACGCGATAGGCAAGAGCCGCATAAACAGCATCTCAGGCGGGAACGACGAGCGTGAACAGACCTTGAATCAGCTTCTTGTCGAGATGGACGGCTTTGACGGCACCTCCGGCCTTATCATCGTGGCCGCCACGAACCGTCCCGACGTTCTTGACCCCGCCCTGCTCCGTCCGGGCCGTTTCGACAGGCAGGTGCTGGTTGACCGCCCCGACCTTTCGGGCCGCGAAGCGATACTGAAAATCCACGCAAAGGCGGTAAAGCTGGGAACCTCCACCGATCTGACCGCGATTGCACGCAGGACATCCGGTTTTGTTGGGGCCGACCTTGCCAACATCGTGAACGAGGCGGCCCTGCTTGCCGTCCGCGCCGGGCGTAAAACTGTTGAACAGCAGGATTTTAGCGAGGCGATTGAAAAAACGGTTGTTGGGCTGCAAAAAAAGACCCGCGTTATAAAACCTGAGGAGCGTCGCATCGTAGCGTTCCACGAAACAGGACACGCGCTAGTCTCGGCCTTTACACCCGGCAGCGATCCGGTGCAGAAAATCTCGATCATCCCGCGCGGTTTTGGGGCGCTGGGTTATACGCTGAATATGCCGGTTGAGGACCGCTACCTTTCGACGGAAGAGGAACTGCTGGGCAAAATAGACGTGCTTCTTGGAGGGCGCGCCGCGGAAGAACTGGTCTTCGGCAAGGTATCTACAGGGGCGGCCAACGATATCACCAAGGCGACGGACATTGCCCGCAAAATGATAACGGATTATGGGATGAGCGGACGCTTCAGGAATGTCGCGCTTACCTCGCGGGGGGCGGGTATGCTGGGCGGAGTCGGCACGGCGCAGGAGCCGGTATTCCACCGCGAGTACGCCGAGACGACACAGCAGTATGTTGACGAGGAGATAGCCCGCACCGTTGAACAGCGTTACGCCGCGGCGAAGGAAATGCTTCAGAGCCGCAGGGACCTTCTCGACAGGATCGCGCTGCTGCTGCTGGAAAAGGAAACGATAGACGAGAAGGAATTCAAGACACTGCTTGAAGAGGGCGGCACGGAAAAACAGCCCACCCAGGAGGATCTACGGAATGAAGCCTGAAATATTCACATTTTGCGATTTTGCGCAGGAAAGCGGCGGTAAACTGACGGTAGTCGGTACATTTGACACGATAATAGCGCGCACATTTCCTTGCGTTCACCCGCAGTTGTCCGTAGTAATACGTATACGTTTTAACATAGGCGAATTCACCCAGCACAACTTCCGAATCGAAATTCGCGATCTGGACGGCGAAAGCTGCATAGCGCCGGTTTCCGGCACGATAAATGTGAACGGGGTTGGCAACGCGACAGCCGTATCTCACCTTGTTTTCGGCATCAACAACCTGCGCTTCACCTCGCCCAGCGTGATCAACTTTACACTGTACATAGACAATAAAGAGATCGATTCCATCCCGCTCTATGTCAGAAAAGGCCAGGCGGCAAAACAGGAATCATTTTAACTTCTGTATGTAGAGGCTTACGGCGGCACGCACGGAATCGAACGCGATCTCATCCAAATTTATTTTATCATACCCGGCAAAAACGACGGACATAATTTCCTGCTTTTCCAGACGGAACAAGCTTTCCGTTTTTTCCGGCGGTCCGTCCAGGCGGACGCTGAAAAAAAGATCGCAGGTATTGTAGACAATGTTTTTGTAAGGGTATACATTGGGGAAAGAAGCGAACAGAGTAAGGGATGAGCGGTGCGGCGTCCAGCCAAGTTCCTCACGGCATTCGCGGAGGAGTCCGTCTACCGCGCCTTCCTGCGGGTTGACAAAACCGCCGGGAAAATCCAGTTTGCCGCGGGCCGGCTCCTTGCCGCGGCGGACAAACATTATGCTGTCGCCTGTGTCCACGATCAGCGCGGTCGCGGCGGCAGTGTTGTGGTAGTAAACAAAGCCGCAGTCCGGGCACCTAAAAACATGGGCGTCTTCAAAGTTTATATTTGTAGAGGCGCATGAAGGGCAGTAGTTAAACATACTTTATGTTACTAAGATTTTCTTTACGGGGGAAGTGGCAGAAAAATGATTTCGGAGCGTAAAATCAGGGTAAGAACCTACGAGTGTGACAGCTATGGCCATGTCAACAACGCCAATTACCTGAACTATCTTGAATACGCGCGTTTTGAATTCCTGCGCGATATAAATTTTGATTACCCGGGAATGATAAAGGCCGGTTATGGCGTGTTTGTGGCGCGGGTAGAGATCGATTACAAACGCCCCGCGCTGATGGACGACGAGATTCTGATTCAGTCATGGCCGGTAAAGAAAGGCGCGGTAAGCGGCGTGATAGCACAGAAGATTACGCGGGGAGACGATACCATTGTCGAAGCGAAGGTAACCTGGGCCTTCGTTGATGAAAGGGGCGTGCCGTCAAAGTTGCCCCCCCAATTCGACACCCCGCTGCTTGCGCCCTAGCGTCTATACGTCCTTTGGGCGCTTGTCCAGCACCCGCTTGGCCTTACCCTCCGAGACGGGGAGGCTGTTGCTCTCCACAAGTTCTA
>JAITIR010000041.1 GCA_031279285.1 Spirochaetaceae bacterium
TGACGCTTACAGACGATGTATCGCTGGCGAACAACACCACAATTCCGGGGGGGCTGACGCTTACGATTGAAAGCGGGAAGGCTCTCACCGTAACCAGCGGGATACTTACCGTAGAGACCAGCGCAGCATTCGACGGGTCCGGCACGGTTAAAACCATCGGCGCCAGCACCATCACGTTTGGCGATATCGCAGGTTTCACAGTAGATACCGCCGGTATAGGGGGCTCTGGCATCGCGGATGCGTTAACATCGCTTACTACAGATATGGCCGCTTTTAAAAATAAAGATGGCATCGACTTGAGCACTATATTCGGAGCGGCGTCTACTACCGGCATCGGCTCGGTAACGTTAAGCGACACCAATGCCACTGTGGTTAAAGACAACGCTACGTACGCTAGTGGAACTGAGATCACGCTTAGTACCAGTACGGATTTAGTGACGACTCCGGTGACCGCATCCAGTATTAGCGGGACAAATGCGGATCTTACCGCCGCTAACTTCACGCTGACGATTGCATCTAACAAACTGAACATTACCGACAGTCAGTATGCTTCGAGTACAGCGAAGGTCGCCGTTTTGGGCTTCACCAATGTTAAGCTCAAAAGCGGGACACTTATTTCCCCGGCCTTACCCACTTTCAACATCGGTGTTACAACAAGTCGGAGCTAGTCTAATGTGCCCCCGGCGCACGTGATAGCCGGGAAATGGAATAACCCCGCCAGGTTTCACCTGGCGGGGTTGTTTTTGGCGGCGTTTTGGCTGTAAATGGGGCCAAACCATGCGGCTTGGGAGTTTGCTACGGGCGTGGAGTTTCGCCCTGAGCAAGCGCGGGCTTGCGGCGCAAACCAGAAACTGTACAGTCCCTTACAGGCGTTTCTTTAATTCATCCGTTGGAATATCTACTATTTCCGCAACCTGTTCGATGGACAGTCCTTTTTTCAGCGCGTTCCTTGCGGATTCCAGCTTGCCTTCCTTAATGCCTTTCCGCTCGCCTTTCAAAACAAGCACTTGCCCATAACCCATTAGCGATTTCTTTATCATTTTCCTTACCCCCGTAGTGGATTTGTATCCTTCACCTACATATTTCACAAGCCTGAATAATCTTTCAAGCAACGTTGCTATGTCCTCCTCGCTAAATATATTCTCATCCGTGCCGCCTTCTATCGCTTCCTTCAGTTTTAGCGCCAGGTTCTTAAAGTCCGTTTCTGCCTTGCCACGCTCCTCCTCCGTCCTGGCATTCCGGGCCGCTTTCCGTAGACGCACTATGTAGAACGGCAACAGCACAGCCATGCCACGCTCCAGCAGTTCCTCTACACTGTACTCGAGCAGTTTTACAGTCTTCACGTTGAAATCGTGCTCAGAACTGTCGGGAAACCTCAGCCTCACCGTCAACACGTCCGGAGTAGACGCCAACGCCTCCAAGTATAGCACTATCATTCGCGGGAACTTTAGCTCGATCACCCTGCCCTGAGTTTCCTTGTCGTGCAACGCCTGTGCGTACCCATACTCGAATACCCGAATCGCCATGTTGGCGTCATCTGTTGTTTGTTCCTCAATTACGTAGATAGTCCTCCCTACAGAGACCGTTTCGTCGCACAGTCGCTTTTTGAGAGCCTTGTCGATATATTCCGTATTTAGGCGTTTCACCTCGCTGTCCAGCGGGTGATTGCTGTCGAACAGTCCGTTGATGAACCTTACCATCGCCCTTGATGAGATACTACCCATTATCTGTTTGAATGACCGGTCAAATATGTCCTTGTCATCCTGCGATTTAGCCATAAGCCATGTTACACCAAAACAGCGCTTACGTGTAGATCAGTGCCTTGAAAATGTGACGACGTTCTGGTAGATTGTGGAAAATGAATTGGAGCTTTTTAAGGAGACCAATGTGGTAAAAAACGAGCTTGTGCAGCGCAGTCCGGTCAGACTGCTTGAAAAAACTATCCAGGGCGGCTTAAAAGCCGGCGAGATTGGTATTTTGTCTGCACCTAAAGGTATTGGGAAAACTTCGGTACTGGTGCAGATTGCGCTGGATAAACTGATGCAGGACAAAAAAGTAATACATATTTCTTTTAACCAGCACGCCAGTCATGTTCAAAACTGGTACGGAAACATATTTGAAGAGATGGCCAGGAAAAAACAACTGGAAAACGAGCGTGATGTCGCAGACGAAATTATCCGAAACCGCGTTCTGATGAATTTTAACCAGGAAGGCGTGAACAGCGACGTGATACGGCGGAGCCTTAAATCAATGATCGTTGAGGGTGGATTCAAGGCCGATTCGATCATAATCGACGGGTTTGACTTTACGATTTCGGATCGCGGACGCGTTTCGACGCTGAAAGACTTTGCAAAAGATATAGGGGTTTCCGTCTGGTACAGTTGCGATCTGCCGCCTCCGCCGTCGTACGATAAACACAACATACCTGTCGTTTTAAAGGATATTGAAGACCTCATAGACGTGATTATTGTCCTCGATCCGAGGACTACTTATACAGAACTGCGCGTCTCAAAAGAACACGGCAACTATAAGACGGAAAGCATCGTCCGTCTGGATCCCAAAACACTGCTGATTCTGGAAAACTGAAAACGGCTTATGTCCATGAATAACGTGGGAAGGAACGGCATAGGCGGTGGCGCCTCCGGCGGGACGCCAGATTTTTCCCTTGTTGTACCCTGCTTTAACGAAGAAGCCTCGATAAAACCCCTTTACGAAGAAATCCTCAGGGTTCTGGAAGAAGACGCCGGTATCCGGAATATGGAGTTCGTTTTTGTTGACGACGGCTCGAAGGACGGCACGCTTGATGAGATAAAAAAGTATGCCGCGCTGGACGAGCGTGTGCATTACATATCATTTTCCAGGAATTTCGGCAAAGAGGCTGCGTTGCTTGCCGGGCTTGCCCGCTCTACCGGGAAGTATGTCGTTACGCTCGATGCGGACATGCAGGACCCACCGGCGCTGATACCGGAAATGCTGGCTTCCGTGAGCGCCGGCGAGTGCGACTGCGCGGCGGCGCGGCGGGTTACAAGGAAGGGCGAGCCGCCTGTCAGGTCATTCTTCGCGAAGTGTTTTTACCGCATGATGGCAAAGTTTGCCGAAATCGACGTGGTTGACGGCGCGCGCGATTTCAGGCTTATGAGCCGCACCTATGTTGATGCGATTCTTTCACTTGAGGAGCGGAACAGGTTTTCAAAAGGCATCTTTCCGTGGATAGGATTCAAGACAAAGTGGTTTGAGTACGAAAACATAAAACGTGGCGCGGGTAGAACAAAGTGGTCATTCTGGCGCCTGGTGGTATACGCGTTTGACGGAATATTCGCTTTTTCGTCAAAACCACTTGCCATCGCGTCCGTGCTTGGTATTCTGCTTTTTCTTGCGGCGCTTCTCCTGATCGCGTGGATATTGGCGGAAAAGCTGATGGGCCATACGGTAAACGTTTACGGCTGGGCATCTACGGTCTGTATAATCCTGTTTACAAGCGGCATACAGCTTTTCAGCGTCGGCATTGTCGGGCAGTACCTCGCC
>JAITIR010000132.1 GCA_031279285.1 Spirochaetaceae bacterium
TTCCAACTCCTCTATGTCGTCGTAGTATTCCCCTGCTTCCGCCGGCGCCTCTTTCGCCTCAGGTTCGTCCGGTGACTCCAACTCCTCTATGTCGTCGTAGTATTCCCCCGTTTCCGCCGACGCCTCTTTCGCCGCAGATTCGTCCGGTGACTCCAACTCCTCTATGTCGTCGTAGCGTTCCCCCGCTTCCGCCGGCGCCTCTTTCGCCGCAGGTTCGTCCGGTGACTCCAACTCCTCTATGTCGTCGTAGTGCTCATCCATGCCGTCAACACTGTCGTCCAAAATATCATTACCATCATCCTGCATCTCTTCAAATCCATTATTTTGTGTACCGCCGTTATTATTATAATTATCACCATCATAGAACAACGGTCTTGACGAACCTAAAACACGGCCAAGAATCGCTTCAAGTTTAGCTTCGTCAAAAGTTGTAATCATTCCGGTTCTGCTGCCTATTGCGGCGAGCAGGCTGTCCCACGATCTGTTAAAAAATGAATTGATATAACTTTCAATACCGCTGCCTTTTTTTATTTTAATTCCCCGGCATAATTCATCTCTAACATCATCGCGCCGTTGTTCCAGCTCACGCCGCCATACCGCCCAATCCATATCGCCCATAAGCTGATAGTATTCATGCATAAGGCTTACCTGTAATTCTTTGAGTCTGCTTTGAACGATGGCAACAGCATCGGGTTTTACATTGAAAATGAGGAACAGAACTACAAACAATGTGATAAAGACAGCAGCAATCAACAGCGCCTTCAACACATTCGGAAATATAAAAAGTTTTTCCGATACAACGTGTCCGACAAATATCCCATGACTCGTTTTTGCGGAGAGCAGCGTCAACGGGTCGGATTGTGGCGCATAGATACGGCTGACGGCGGTGCTCCCTGAAGCCCATACAGAGGCGATCGCCTCTTTTACAGGTGCAATTTCCATCAGCGGGATACCGATCACGATGCCGTCCGGATTGGAAATAACGGAAACATTATCACTTACTTTTATCTGCCTGTTTTCCGCAAGGCGCTCGCTAAACGCTCGTATGGAGACGGAAAACAGGGCCACACCGCGGCGTATATCCATCGAATCGTAAAATGGATAGTAGAAAATCAGGCGTTCGTTTTCATCATCAAACAGTATGCGTTCCATGCTGATTCCTGAGAGCATCTGCTGATCGAAAGGCCGGTACCCTGTTACTTCAGGGTAATTTTTATACAGAATTGTCCCATCATTCGTTATAATCTGGTCATCCGGACTGGTAGAATAATGAATGCGGCTCCCGGAAAAATCGACAAAACGTACCCATTGCAGGCCCGGTAGCGAAACACCCAGTGACGCAAATATTCTGCTGCGCTCATAAATATCTTCACTGCTTTGGTTGACCCAAAAACTGCGCCTAATCGCATTTTCAAGCAGGATATCAGAAAACCGTTTCTGTAGATCAGAGGTATACCTGTCTATAAAATTAGTATCTTCGGCAAGTTCATTATTAAGTTCATTACGTATGGCACTGTCATAAAACCGCGTTTCAATGGTATCAAACAGACTTGTAAATGCAAATATGCAGAAAACGGCGAACAGGAGAATACAAACAAGTAAACTAACAGCAGCTTTTCGTGCAATTTGCAAAACAGCGTCCTAATAAATAAGCAAATACGCCGGATATATCCGGCAATCCGATGGCCGTGTTACATACCATCATGCCAAATTATATACCCAAAGATGGGTAATGAATAGGTAATGCCATAAGGCCGCCGGCAGCGGTACAGCACGTTTTGGGGATTCCGCCGCTTAAATCCTGTAGTTTGAAGGCAGGTCCAGCGTACCGTACTCAAGCATCAGCTCTTCCAGGCGGTTGCGTTCAACCGGCTTGGGGATCGTAAAAACAGTATTTGTGTCGATCGCTTTTGCGAGAGAACGGTACTCGTTCGCCTGGGAGCTTTCCCGCTGATAGTCAATGACGGTCTTGCGGTGAAGTTCCGCGTGCTGAACAACATTATTACGCGGTATAAAATATATAAGATGGCTCCCTATTTCCGCCGCGAAAGCCCTCAACAGATCGTTTTCGTTATCAACGTTTCGGCTGTTGCATATAATGCCGCCAAGACGCACCTCACCGTGTTGAGCATACTTTTTGATGCCTTTGCAGATATTGTTTGCCGCGTACAGCGCCATCATTTCTCCTGAGGCCACAATGTAGATTTCTTTTGCCTTGCCTTCACGGATCGGCATGGCAAAACCTCCGCAGACCACATCGCCCAGTACGTCATAAAACACATAGTCCAGTTCTTCCGTGTAGGCTCCAAGATTTTCCAACATGGTGATCGCGGTGATTATACCGCGCCCTGCGCAGCCTACCCCCGGTTCCGGTCCGCCGGATTCCACACACTTTATCCCGCTAAAGCCGGTTTTTATCAGCGTATCAAGTGACGCGCCTGAAACATTGTCCCGAATCACGTCAAGTACCGTGTCCTGGTTCAGGCCTCCAAGCAAGAGACGCGTAGAGTCCGCCTTTGGATCGCAGCCTACCACCATAATTTTTTTGTCCATTTCCACAAGACCCGCGGCAAGGTTCTGTGTGGTTGTCGATTTCCCAATGCCTCCCTTGCCGTAAATCGCTATCTGTCGTGTCATAAAACTCCTCTATTAGGTAAATAGATTAATCATTTTTCCTACAATGTCAATGGATAAACTATGAAACTTGTCAATCAGAGGTCCCTGGATGCCTCATTCTACCACAGGTTACGAATTTCCTTATGTAAAACATTTTAATGCCCTCGTCATTCAAGGCCTCCCTCTATTACCTTACCGCGCGTAATGGAAAAACCCGCCGGCGGGTTTTCTTTTTCAGAGTTTTAATGTATGCTGAAATCATATGAAAACCCGTCAGCTTGACGACTTTTTTCGTGATATTTTGAAATTGGATGATTTTACCGCGGTCGATTCGTCTTTGAACGGCATCCAGGCGGACAACGACGGCGCCGATGTGCAAAAAATAGCGTTTGCGGTTGACGCCTGTCTTGAAACGTTCAAGAGGGCGGTCTCTTGCGGCGCGGGGCTGCTTTTTGTTCATCACGGGCTTTTCTGGGGTGCGCCGCTCAGAATCGAGGGTGTCCTGCGCTCACGGCTGGACTTCCTGCTTAAAAATAACCTTGCCCTTTACGCCGCGCACCTTCCGCTTGATAAACATAGCGAGCTTGGAAACAACGCGGTGCTGGCCGTACTGCTCGGCATTGAGGACAAGGAGCCGTTTGGCCTGTACCACGGCATAAAAATAGGCTTTAAGGGATGGCTGCATGAACCGCTCACGGTTGATGAGGCGGCGCGGCGCATCAGTTTTCGCGGCACACCGCCCATTGCTGTCTTCCCTTTCGGCAAGGCCAGTAATACTTCCTGTGCCGTTGTTTCGGGCGGGGCCGCGATGGAAGCGGAAGAGGCCATTGAAGAAGGCATTGACCTGTACGTTACAGGCGAGAGTTCCCATTCGATTTACCATACGGCGCTTGAAGGCGGCCTAAACATGATCTCAGGCGGACACTACGCCACCGAGGTGTGGGGAGTCCGTAAATTGATGGAACGTTGTAAACAGGAGCTAAACATCGATACCGAATTTATCGATGTGCCGACCGGGTTATAGGGCTACACATTAACAATTCCGGTCAATGCCGGATAACGCAAGCGGCGTGACGGCCGCTTTTTTACAGGGGATATGGATGACTGAAAATAATTCAATTGTTTTGAAGAAGGCGTTGCCTTTTTCGCTCACCGTGCTGATAGTACTGCTCGATCAACTGACAAAATCTTATATAGCCGACAGGTGGCCTATCGGAACAATGATTGCTGATGTTTTTAACAATGATTTGCTCCGTGTGTGCCATGTGCGCAATAAAGTGATAGCGTTTAGTCTGGGAGCCGGGCTGCCGGAGACGGTCCGTCCGGCGCTGTTCATAGTGCTGCCGCTTATTGTACTGGGCTTTTTATGTTTTTTTTACTGGAAATCCAACGAGTTTACAGGTTTACAGCGCTGGGCCGTTGCCGGAATCATAGGCGGCGGCATAGGCAACCTGATAGACCGCATATTTCGCCCGGAAGGCGTTGTTGATTTTATCAGCATTAAATTTTTTGGCATACTTGGTTTTGAGCGCTGGCCAACGTTCAACATTGCGGACTCATCCGTCGTTGTATGCATTTTTATATGGCTGATTTCACTGTTTTTTTCCACATCAAACGCAAACGGGAGGATCGCTCCATGACAAAAAAAGGAAATACAATTATTTTTATTATCGCGGCGACAGCTTTTAATATTTTTTTAACGTCACTGTTATTCATTGGCATGTTTTTTTTATTTTTTGTTTTCATAAAGCCGCTTATAAGTGACAATTTTATAGTATTTGTCCTGCCCATTGTATTCATTGTGTCCGTATTTCTGTCTTTTGTAATTTACCGTGCGCTGTTAAGGCGTATTTTTCAAGATGTCGATATGAATAAATACTTCAATACAGATTTTACTTTTATACACGCCAAACGCAAAAAAGATAAGGCCGATACGGACGCGCCAAAAGCGTAACGGAATCGTGCGCGGCTCCTAAGTATTCTTCGTTACAGCCGCCTGAGTGTCTCCTTAACGAAGCAGTACAGACTTTCAAATACGGGCGCTTCGCGGCCGTCAATCATTTCCGTGCTGTTCTGCCTGCCTGCCCTAATAAGGGCAGGCAGGCAGCCCGCCCGCAATCCCGCAAGCGCGTCCTTGCTGCTGTCACCCACCATATACGATTCTGACAAATCGACATTGTATTTTCTTGCGGCGGCAAGGATCATCCCCGGTTTGGGTTTGCGACATTCACATTCAACCTTGTATTCGGGACGTTCTCCCGCAAAACCCCTGTCGGGGTGGTGCGGGCAGTAAAAAATATCGTCGATATAAGCGCCGGAAAAACCCAGGTCCGTTTCCATCTTGCGGTGTATCTCGTCCAGTTCCGCTATCGTACATTCGCCGCGCGCGATAACAGGCTGATTCGTTATCACGATTGCCAGAAATCCGCTTTCATTTATCATCCGTATCGCCGCCGCCGCGCCGTCCGCCAGCACGAGTTGTTCCGGTCTTGTTACGAATCCGTCAAGCATTGTAATTGTTCCGTCACGGTCGATAAACATGGCCCGCTGCTTGTTTGCAAGATTCTTTTTTTGGACAAGTCCGGACTTAATATCTTTTTCAACCTGGCGGTACCGCTCCGGCGTGCCCATGTCCTTGATGTATTCCGGCGTACGGTACGCGAAGATTCGCCCTGAAGAAACTCCCGGCTTGAGTATATCCCGATCGAGGTCTATTTTTTCATGCGGAAAATTCGCGTCTTCCAGCAATTTTTTTGACAGTATATGAAGCCCTGAGTTCACCTGATTCCTGTAATACTTCCGTGGGTCTTCCTTATTGAGCCACGAAACGACACGCGATTCCGGATCGGTTTCCAGCAGCGCGCTATCGAACGGGTGGTTGTTCGGATGGACGGCAAGGGACGCGTGCGCCGCGCGCTCACGGTGAAATTCAACAAAACGTGAAAAATCAACATCAAAAATTACATCACCGTTAATGAGCAAAAAATCATCGCTTAATTCATTTTGTATTTTGTACAGGGCGCCTGCGGAACCAAGCGGTGTATCTTCCGTGTAGTAAGAAATATGGCAGTCAAATTTTTTGCCGTCCAAAAAATAATCTTTTATTGTATGCCCCAAATGTCCCGTAACTATAATTATTTCGGAAATATGGTTTTTTTTAAGACATTCAACCTGATACTCAAGAACCGGCTTTCCGTTTACAGGTATCATTGGTTTTGGGATATCGGAGGCAATTGCGGCGATGCGTGTACCTTTTCCGCCCGCCATGATTACGGCTTTAATCAAAAAAATGCTCCTCCAGCATGAGGCAGATACAGTGGTACACCGGTAGGTGCAGTTCCTGTACCTTGTACGTTTCGGTTTCCGGCACCTTTACGGAAACATCCGCCAATTTTGCTATTTTACCACCGGACGCGCCTGTTAAGGCTATTGTTTTAAGCCCTTTCACCTTTGCCGTAAGCATGGCCAGGTACACGTTTTCCGAATTGCCGGAGGTTGATATGCCGATAAACACGTCATTGTTGTTCGCGTAGGCGTAAACCTGCTGCGCGTAAATAATACTTCCGTCTATATCGTTTATAGCCGCAGTTATCAGCGCGTTGTGATTCGCCAGGTTGATTGCTGGAAGTCCTTCCTGTATACGGGAGGCAAGGCTGTCCGCCGTTTTATCGTCCGTAATTTGACTGAGCGATTCGTGGAACCTCGGCGGCGGGCGGCGTTTTTTTACAAAACCCTTCATCAATTCACCGGTGATATGGTCCGCGTCTGCGGCGCTTCCGCCATTGCCCGCAATCAAAACCTTCCCGGACATCCGGTAAGCTGTTTCCAGTATTTCGTACGCTCCGCCGATGGAATCTCCGCATACGGACAAACAAGGGTAGCGCGCTATCAGTTCACTTAAATAATCCATAAAACCTGCCTTTGTTATGATTGTTTCAAAATTAACAACTATATACAGAATACAGAATAGCCCTACGCTGCCTTTCAAGCAAGCCCGCGGTGGGTTATACCCGTTATATATAAGCACAAAATCAGACCGGTTGTCATACACCATCTCCGGCCATTTTTCACTTGTTGGTTTGTTGATTGAATCATTTTGATTTGTGTGTTATACAAACACTGTGGGTTTTTTTGATCGACTGGGCGATGTTTTAAGGAGTTATCTGAAAGATGACAACGATTGGACAGACGTAAAAGGCTCTTATGGCGGGCGCTTTTCTGGCGACCCGGATATTGCCGAGGCGGTCGAAGAGCTTGAAGAGTATTTGGGTGGAAGGAGTAGGTCCGGCGGCAGAAAGGCAGCGGACTGGAGCAGCGTACACACCACTCCGCTAAGAAAACCGCCTATTCCGGAAGCGCTCAGACCGGACTTCGCGGAACTTGGGGTGGAATTCGGCGCCGATGCGGAGAAGTGCAAATCGGCCTACAAGCGCCTTCTCAATATACACCACCCTGACCGCCACGCTTCCCACGAAGGCAACATGAAAAAGGCGACGGCAAAATCGGCCAAAATAAACGCTGCGTATGAACGTATCCGCAAATGGCACGAATCATCAGCGTGTCCTTAATACGCATCCGGTTTATAACCCGACTACATAATCAACAAAGAATCCGCCCAGGAGCGCAAACAGGACAGTAAAGGCAAGGTAGAATATAAAATCCCATAACCCTAAAACAATTTTCACCGCCCCCAGATTGGTAATCTTTGTCGCGGGGCCGCTTATCATAAACGCGGTCGCGCTTCCCATACTCATACCGTCCGACAGCCAAGTCATCAAAAGCGGTATGGTTCCTCCGCCGCACATATAGAGGGGAACCCCGATTGTGGCGGCCATGAGGAG
>JAITIR010000018.1 GCA_031279285.1 Spirochaetaceae bacterium
CAGTTCGGCAAGGGGGACAAGTACTTTGGGATATGTACGCTGATGGTTACGATGCCCGGCCTGCCGATGTTCGGGCATGGCCAGGTTGAAGGCTACGAGGAAAAGTACGGGATGGAGTACCGCAGGGCCTACCGCGACGAAAGTCCGGACAGCGATCTTGTCGAAAGGCATGAGAGGGAGATTTTTCCGCTGATGAAACGGCGTATGCTGTTCTCAGGCAGCGTAAATTTCTGCCTCTTCGATATGTGGCAGGACGATCATGTAAACGAAAATGTCTTTGCCTATACAAACCGGCTCGGCACGGACAGGGCGCTGGTACTTTACAACAATTCGTATTACAAGGCGGCGGGCTGGATAAATTCGGGCTGCGTGGATATTCCGCAAAAGGAGGGTGGCAGCCAGCGGCAGGACAGCCTGGCGGAGGCCCTGTTGCTGCACAACGACTCGCATTGCTTTGCGCTTCTCCGCGAGATGCGGAGTGGACAATGGTTTATCCGGTCAAGTAAGGATATGTTTGAACGGGGGCTTTTCATAAACCTACCGGGTTACGGAGCCCAGGTTTATTTGGACATATACGAGGTGGAGGACGGCGATTTCTCGACATGGGCGCGCCTCCACGCTGAATTAAACGGTGCGGGTATGAGAGACCCCAAGGAGGCTTTGGAAGATATGTTGTTGGATGAGATTTTTGGACCTTTCTGTGATCTTTTCAGGTTGGAGCGGATTGAGGACGCGCGGAAAGTTTTCTCAGGCGAGTCTGACGGACCTGACGCGGAAACGCTACAGGCGGTCGAAAGATTCCTTTTGGCCGCGAAAGAATTACGCAAAGATGCGGCATACGATCCGTTTGCCGGCGGTGAGAGAAGCGGCGCCGCCGTAGATGTTAAAACCGCTGTAGATTGTTGGGAAAAGACTCTTGCCGCCTATGTGGCATCGTTCAAGGCCGCGGCAGAGGCGGCCGGAAAAAATGATTTTGCCGCCGGCCTGCGGGACAGGCTTGTAAACGGGCTTCAGTTTAGCGCCTTTGTTTACGGTTACAGCGTGTTTGGCCTGTGCGCCTCGATCGCCGGAAAGAATGCCAACGGCGCGAAAGCGGTAACCCTGTTCGAGTTCTGGCATTTTGACCGTAAACTGCGCGAATGTTTCCAGGAACTGGGGATTGACGGGGGCGCCGCGTACCGCTTTATCGAGGTAGCAAAGGCTCTTACCCGCCGCCTTGTACCCGATAAAACGGGGGTGAAGGCTGGCTGGGTCAAATCCGGCGCTTCGGTGACAGCCCTTTCTATCGTGCAAAATGCCCATGATTCGGAAGACTTCCGCCGCCTGCTCGGCGTAAACGAATGGGGGGGCGTTGACTGGTTCAACAAGGAAGCCTTTGAGGAAACGCTGTTCTATGCGGCGGCGATAGCGGCGGGCTACGCCGGTATAGATGCGGTTTCCGCCGTTGTCGCGGAACTTTCCAACGCGGAATTGAAGTCCAACTACAAACTGGCGGAGCTTGTAAATGCGCTGGGTGGCAAAAAGTCTGTCAAAAAAGCCGCCGCGGCTTCGGCAAAGCCTGTAACCGCCAAGTCTGACGCGGAAAAAAAGGACACTGTCCAAAAAACCACCACCGTCCCTAAAGCTGTTTCCGCAAAGAAACAGCCACAAAAGAAAAAAGACTAAGATTACCAAGCCCAAGCCGCGTAGCGGCTTGGGCTTCGCTGCGGCGCCGCGTGAAAACCGCGCGGCCCCGCAAATGAACCGTTATGAACACAAACCATGAACAGGCCCTGTTGTGCCCATACAATAGACGTTGCGGCGGCTGTCCGTTGCAAGGCATCGCTTACGAGGAACAACTGTCACGCAAAAAAGAATTTTTGGGGCAGGCATTCTCCCGCGCCGGACTTTCCGGCATACCGGATATTAGGGTGATCCCGTCCCGTCAATTTGAGTACCGTAACCGCGTCCAGTTTCACCGTGTCCCGCGGGGCACGGAAGCCGAGCTTCCTGACGGAAAATCGCGCATGCGTGCCCTCAAACTTGAGCGGGAAATGGAAACGCTTTGCGGGTTTATGACGCGGAGCGGGAGCAAGAGCACTGCGGAAATTGTCCCTGTGGACGATTGTCTCATAGCCGACCCTTCGATACGGCGGGCGCTAAAGACCTCAAGCATCACGCCTCCTATTGACAGGGACCGTTTTTCGGTGTACGGCAGGGATTCCACGTTGCTTGTGGAGGGGCGGGACTCCTTCGGCGTTACACGTATACACCAAAAGCATATACGGATAGATGCCGGTATCTTTTTTCAGAGTAACGGGGCGCTGCTGGAACTGTTGATAGACGAACTGCTGATCATAGCGCGGACCGCGGACAGGCAGCTTCCTGCGGCCGACTTTTACTGCGGCGTTGGAACCTTTGCCTTGTACCTCCAGGATATATTTGAACGCATTGACCTGATCGAATCAAACAAGTCCGCCCTGAGGCTTGCCCGCGTGAATGTACCGTTGGCAGGGGCCCGCTTCTTCGGCCAACGCGATACCGTATGGGCGATGAACGCCGGGAAAGCGGTCCGCGAGCCTTATGGTTTTGCGGTTATTGACCCCAGCCGTCAGGGTTTGAGCGGGGCTATGTGCCGCTTTCTCAGTGACAATTGCGAAATCCTCTGCTATGTCTCCTGCAACCCCGAAACCCTCGCCCGCGATGCCGCGGTGCTGCTTGACACTCAAAACTCAGGCGGCCTAAAACTCGAATCCCTGTCTTTTTACGACTTTTACCCGCAGACAAGGCACATCGAATCGCTGGCCGTTTTCACCCGCCAAAAGAAACGCACTCCCCGCGGCCTGCCGCTTGTCTAACCCGATAAGGAAGGGTAGGCGGGGTTTAGACCCCACTGCGAATGAGCCTCCCCGCCGCAAGCGGCGGGGTATCATATGTAGAGCGGCGGGGAGGCTCGTTCCGTAAGACAAGCTGCTCTGCGGCTTGCCGCTGATTGGGGCGCCTGCGGCGCGCCAATCACGCGGTAGGAGGCAATGGTTTACTACCATTTTTTGTCAGTGTTACTGATTCTAACCGCCGCAAGCGGCGGGGTATTAAACCCCAAGGCGGAATAAAATGCACAGCATGTTATTTCTGCACAGTTCCTTACAGGGAATTGCCGTGAAAAACGTTTATGGAAACGGCGCTGACAGCGAACATATCGTTATGAACGACACCGCCGCCATGTACCTCCCAATACTATCTAGATACTTTTGTAGGCCTGCGGCGTTAATTCCGCGCCTTTTCTTTTCCGTCCGCTGTAATTTATTTACAACCGAAGATTCAACCCGCGTTTTGGAGAAGGTCTTTCAGGATTCTCTTTCACTTTGGAAATTATACCCTTATGGGGGTTCATTTTTTTTACAGGAGAAAAATATGACCAACACAATGATTTTTCGGAACTTTTTACGGATCGTACCGGCGGCGTTTTGCGCGATTCTGATCTTTTCAGGATGCGATATGGACGCCGGCGGCGATGACGGCAAAGCTGATGTTCTATACACCGTAACATTCGATGCGGACGGTGGAACATTCGATACGGACGGGGGAAGCACCGAAACACAGACGCGGACGGCAGCAGACGGCGCTTCTATCGGCGAGGAAAATATGTCTGAAAAACCATCCAAAACAGGCTACGCCTTTGACGGCTGGTACACGGAAAAGAACGGCGGCGGTTCGCCGTTCACCGAGGCTACGGAGGTAAATGCGGATATTACGGTGTACGCCAAATGGACGAATCTATCGTTTGTCAAATTATTGGCATGGATAAGCAAGAACGCGAAGGAAGGCGGAGTGTACACTATCACCTTAAGCAGCGATGAATCTGTCTCGCCAGAGACGCTTTCCTATAATGGAAAAACCGTAAGTATCACCCTCAAAGGCGATACTGCGGAACGGACTGTCAGCCTGGCTTCAAGCGGCTCGCTCTTTACCGTGGGAAGCGGCGTAACGCTGATCTTAGACGGCAACATCACCTTGCAGGGGCTTAGCAACAATAAGACTTCGCTCGTAAGGGTAACCAGGGGCGGTGAGCTGGAGATGAAAGCCGGCTCGAAGATAAGGAACAACGGGGGTCACTCTTCCAACTCCCCCGTTACGGGTGGCGGGGTGAATGTGTACAACGGTACATTCACGATGAACGGCGGGAAAATCAGCGGCAACACCGCTTCCGCCTACGACAATTCCTATGGCGGCGGGGTGTGGCTGGACAATGCAAATATAAAAAAACAATCGGGCGGGATCATTTACGGATCGAACGAGGACAGTATGTCAAACATCGCCGCCGCCGATAGCGGCAGCAGTTCCGGCCATGCGGTATATAGACTCAATTATCCTATAAGAAAGCGCGATACTACGGCGGGGCCGGGGGTAGACCTGGATAGTAGGAAAAACGATGGCTGGGAGTAAGTAGTAAAGTAGGCGGCCCGCCGTTAGGCGGGTTGCTGGTCGTCCTTGCGGGCCGGTTTACGTACGAGTGAATAGTGGCCCGCCGGGGACTCGGCCTATCGGTGGAGGAAGCTGGCTTTGTCGTGAGCCGAACGCTCATTCCGTACTAAACGCAAAGGGTGAGGCTCACTGGTGTGCGGACGGGGCATTGCGTGAAAGCTGCCGGCGGGCTTACAATTAGCGGAATGGCAACTAAGAAATCCCGCCGTTTATACATCATAGGGGCAGGCTTTGCCGGCAGGACGCTGGCGAACGAAATACGCGGCAAGGCTGTATTTGGCGAGGTTGTAGCGTTTCTTGATGATGACCGTGAAAAAATAGGACAAAGCGTTGACGGTATTCCCGTTTTGGGGCCGATACGGGATGTGGCGCGGCTTTTGCGGCGAAAAAGCGCGGACGAAGCCGTTATCGCGATGCCCGGCGTATCTGGCGAACACCTGCAAGACCTGTACACGATCCTGAAAAAGGCGGGATTTGAACGGATACGGATACTGCCCGGCATATCGCAGATAGTCGACGGGGAAGCGCACCTGATACAGACCCGCTCGATAAATCCACAGGACCTGCTTGGGCGTACGCCGATCGCGATCAACCTAAAAGAAAGCCTGGCTTACCTGCGCGGCAAACGGGTGCTTGTTACGGGAGCAGGCGGATCGATAGGAGGGGAACTGTGCCGGCAGCTCTTGTCCGGCGGTGTCGAGCGGCTCTACCTGTTTGGGCACGGCGAAAATTCCATTTACCAGATAGACAGGGAACTGCACATCCTGCGGGACGAAGGCGTTGGTGAAAAAACCTCCCTCGTGCCGGTGATAGGCGACCTTAAAGACCGGCATTACATGGACTATATAATCGGCAGGCTGAAGGCGGACGCCGTTTTTCATACCGCCGCGTACAAGCATGTCCCGCTAATGGAGGAAAATCCGGTCGCGGTGATCGAAAACAATTTTTTTGGTACGGATAACCTGCTTAACGCCGCGCAAAAGCACGGCGTTAAGCGTTTTGTGCTGGTGAGTACCGACAAGGCGGTGGAACCGGTATCGGTTTACGGTGTTTCAAAATACCTGTGCGAACGGCTCGTTCTTGACGCGGCCCAGGCGGATACGGACGGGGCCTCAAACTTTATGGTAGTGCGCTTCGGCAACGTGTTGGGTTCACGCGGTTCCATCGTGCCGCTGTTTCAAAAACAGATCGAAAAGGGCGGCCCCGTTACGATCACCCATCACGACATGAAGCGCTGGTTTATGACGATACCGGAAGCCTGTTCCCTCGTGTTGAAGGCGGGCGGAGTTGGTGAAAACGGGTCGCTGTACCTGCTGGACATGGGCGAGCCGGTAGCGATCCGCGACATCGCGGAACAGATGATACGCTTCTGCGGGTACGAGCCGGAAATTGACATAAAGGTTGAAACGGTAGGGCTGCGTCCCGGCGAGCGGCTTGGCGAGAACCTGTGGGCGTCCCACGAAAAACCGGTTGACACCCAGTACTCCCGTATAAAAAAAATAGAGTACCGCGATGAACAGCTATTACCGTTTACGCCGGAAATTGATATGGCCGCTCTGATCAAAAAGCTGCTTCCTGTATGCTATTTCGATGAGGCTTCTTCGGGATGTTACCGGGACGCCGGACTGCTCCGCGCGATTCTCCACGAGGCGATCCCAACGCTGCCGGTCTGCAATCCTAACTGCCTCCATGTTCTTCATAGCCAAAAACAGCAGTAATCGCGTTCATTCGCAGTGGGGTTTAATACCACCCCGCCGATTGCGGCGGGGTGCTTCATTTCTAAACCACTGGCAGGATTCTTTATGAATGAAATCACTATTAATGCCTTGAAAAACAGGAGTGTGGCATGTAAACTTAACTCATGATCGAAAAGATTTTGACGCTGTTTTTTGGATCGCAGAAGGAACGGGATTTAAAGGCCCTTGTACCGATCGTGCAGGCGGTGAATGAGAGGGAACCCTGGGCGGCGGCCTTGAGCGCGGAGGAATTTCCCGCGCAGACGGAGCGGTTCAGGGAGCGGTACGCGGCGGGTGAGACGCTTGACGCGATGCTGCCGGAAGCTTTTGCTCTCGCGCGGGAAGCCGCGAAGCGTATGCTCGGTGAGCGCCCGTTTGACGTGCAGGTTATGGGTTCCATCGTCCTGCATCAGGGCAAAATTGTGGAGATGAAGACCGGTGAGGGTAAAACGTTGATGAGCGTGGCCGCCGCCTACCTGAACGCGATTTCCGGTAACGGTGTCCATGTTGTAACGGTGAATGATTACCTTGCCGAGCGCGACACAAACTGGATGCGTCCCGTATTCAGTTACCTAGGCGTCAGCGTCGGCACAATCCTGTCGGACATGGATAACGAGCGGCGCAAAGAAAATTATGCCCGCGATATAACTTACGGTACGAATAACGAATTTGGTTTTGATTATCTGCGTGATAATATGCATTCGGGTTTTGAACAGCGGGTGCAGCGCGGTCATAATTTTTGTATAATTGACGAGATCGATTCGATACTGATCGACGAGGCTCGCACCCCGCTGATAATTTCCGGCGCGGCTGAGGATGACACGTTTAAGTTTGCCGAAGTTGACAAGATGCTGGGCACCCTTACCGAAGTCCTGAAAAAAGAAAACGGCGACTATCCCGATGAGACTCAGGGTGAGGAAGTTATCGGGGATTACAAGTTAAACGAAAAAAACAAAAGTGTTTCATTTACAAATGACGGGCTTGCAAAAATGGAAAACCTTTTGCAAAAACGCGGGCTCATAAAGAATCAGATAGTTGATGAAGAAAATTTTGAATACCTGCATTACTTTACGCAGGCCCTGCGCTCCCATAAATTGTTTCATATTGATGTTGATTATGTCGTGAAAGACGGCGAGGTGCAGATTGTAGATGAATTTACCGGGCGTATCCTGCACGGCAGGCGTTATTCGGACGGACTGCACCAGGCGATCGAAGCGAAGGAACATATCAGAATCAAGCAGCGTAACCGTACGCTCGCTACAATCACGTTTCAGAATTATTTCAGGCTGTACCAAAAAATTTCCGGCATGACGGGAACGGCGGACACGGAGGCGGTGGAGTTCAACAAAATTTACAACCTTGACGTTGTTGTTATTCCGACAAATGTGCCGGTTGTCCGTATTGATGAAGACGATGTCGTGTACCTGAACGAGTCCGATAAATTCGACGCGCTCTGTACAGAGATTTCCGACGCGCATAAACGCGGGCAGCCCGTGCTTGTAGGGACTGTGTCGATTGAAAAGTCCGAGAAGCTGTCCGCGCTGCTTACAAAACGCGGCGTGCGGCACGAAGTACTGAACGCGAAGAATCATGCCCGCGAGGCGATGATAATAGCGGAGGCGGGCGAGAAAGGCGCAGTTACGATAGCGACAAACATGGCCGGGCGCGGCACGGACATAAAACTTGGCGGCAACCCGGAACATCATGCCCGCAAAAAGTCTGGCGTCGACGCTTCGTCCGAGAAATTTGCCGCCGTTTTAAAGGATGAAACGGAAAAGTGGAGACAGAGGTATAACGAGGTTAAGACGCTGGGCGGCCTCTATGTGATAGGCACAGAACGGCACGAAAGCCGCCGGATAGACAACCAGCTTCGTGGACGTTCCGGGCGGCAGGGCGATCCTGGCCGGAGTAAATTTTTTATTTCGATGGATGATGATCTTATGCGTCTTTTCGGCGGCGAAAGGATGAAAAATATTATGAAACGTATCGGGATGGAGGATGGCGAGACTATCAATCATCCTCTGCTTAACAAAAGCATAGAGCGGGCGCAGAAAAAGGTAGAGGAGCGCAACTTTGAAATTCGCAAACATTTACTGGAATACGATGATGTTTTGAATCAGCAGCGTAAATTTATTTATGAACAACGGGACGCGATCATTAAAGATGACGATTTACAAAAACGTGTGAACGATGCTACGGAGGACATGGTCTCCGCCGCTGTCGCGGAATATCAGTCCGGCCTGAAAGGCGATGCCGAGACCGCATTGAAAAACCTTGCCGCGTATTTAAAAACAAAGTTCAACTACACGCTGCCCCCCGAAATAAATAGATCCGTCCCATCTGAGCAGATACAAAAAATTATTGTTGAAGGCCTGAAAAAGGATGTTGATGAAAAGGTCGTGCTGATCGGGACCAGTGTAATGAATTCGTTTATTCGGATGCAGTACTTGCAATTTATTGATCGTATGTGGCTGGACCATCTTGAAAACATGGAGGCTTTACGCGAGGCGGTTTACCTGCGCCACTATGCGCAAAAGAATCCGCTTACGGAATACAAACTTGAGGGCTTCAATATTTTTGATACGATGGTTGACACGATACGTACCGAAATTGCCTCGCGGACGCACCTGGTGCGCATAACACAGGCAGACAGCCGCACGGTACAGCCCCGTAGTATAGCTATGTCGGCAAGCCACGGCAGCACAGGGGCATTCGGGATGGCAGCCGAGACGGGCGTCCCGGCCGCGACGGCGCCAAGCCGCTCGGCGGGAAACCGGCCACAGGGCGCCGCGGTAACGGTTGTCCGCTCCCAGCCAAAGGTAGGCCGCAACGACCCATGCCCCTGCGGCAGCGGCAAAAAATACAAGCACTGCCACGGAAGGTAAACGGATAAAGCAATGGCCGGTTTTGTGCAGATTGAACAAGTGCCTTAGGCGCTTATTTCCGGAGTTTTGCTTCGCAAAACTCCGAGACTGACGGGGCCGCAAAAACCCGCAGGAGGGGCGGAGGGGCATTGACAGGGTGCTTGTGCATATATGACACTGGTAGACAGATCTGTAAATGAAGCTTAATATCCCGCTACGTTACTGGACGGCTTCATTTATCTATGGAGGAGTTCCGTGGGATTGGGGATCACGGTAAACGTAAAAAAATTACGGCCTTGCGCGGAATTGCCAAGCTATGAAACGGCGGGCTCATCGGGCATGGATGTACGCGCCTGCCTTGACGAGCCGGTCCTGGCGGCTGTGGGCTGTATAGTAACGGTACCTACAGGCTTAATCTTTGAGATTCCAGATGGTTACGAGATTCAGGTAAGGCCCAGATCCGGACTTGCACGCAGAAACGGCATTACCGTACTCAATTCGCCCGGAACAATAGATTCGGATTACCGCGGCGAGCTTGCCGTTGTTTTAATTAACCTTGGCGCCGCGCCCTTTACGATTCATCACGGAGACCGCATAGCGCAGCTTGTCTGCACACCGGTTTTACGAATCTCACTGGCAGAGACGAGCCACATTTCGGAAACGGACAGGGGGAAGGGGGGCTTCGGTTCTACAGGATTATGAGTACGAATTCTTTAAGGGGCGGCATGTCTGGGACAATACTTAGATACATGCTAAAAGAAACGCTGCTTGCTTTTTTTGTTTCTTTTTTATTTTTCTTCATAATATTTTTTGTTAACCAACTTTTACTTTTGGCACAGGAGATTCTTTCAAAAAAGGTTCCGTTTCAACAGGTTGCACTGCTCGTTATGTACTCGATTCCCAGCGTTGTCGCGCTGTCAACTCCGTACGCCACCCTGCTCGGTACGCTTATGACCATAGGCAGGATGAACACCGATAATGAAATTCTTGTAATACTGTCTTCCGGTCTGTCGTACAAAAACATTTTTTTCCCGACATTGCTTGTGGGAATACTTGTATCGCTTGTTTCTTTTGCCGTAAATGATATTATGCTTCCCGCTGGGACTATTGAATTTTCAAAACTTTACAGGCGAATCATGGCTTCAACCCCGGCGCTTGAATTGGAAGCCAATTCCGTTAAACGCTTCAAGGACACGGTTGTAATTACGGGAAATGTTTTGGGACGGAAAATTTCTGACCTCATTATTCTTGACAAAACGACCGATGGCGAGCGGCGCGTTATCATGGCAAAAAACGCGGAATTTATAGATGCTGGAATTGAAGGGCTGCGTCTCGATATGGAAAACGCTTTTATTCAATCTACAAAAGAAAGTGTTCACAATGATTATGATTATGCACGGAGCGGTGCCTTGCGTTACCGTATTGAACAGGACGATTTTATAGTTGCGGTATCCACGATAGGACCGCGTGAAATGAGTTCCATAGATGTGTTGACCGAGATAAAAAAAAAGGAGGATACGCTTAATTCAACCCTTTTCGACCGGTACAACAGGCTGCTTGGCGCAGAGCTTGCCCTGGAAGATGTTTTGCGCGGCGGGGTAAACATGCGAAATTGGGCTCAGCGGAACACGCTTATGCAGAACTTTCTCCGTGAGTACCAGCTTACATCATCGCTTAAAACGGATCGTGTACTTTCTGTATGGCGGCTGGAATTCTACAAGAAATTTTCCATCCCGTTTGGCTCGCTGTGCTTTATTTTTCTTGCGGTTCCGCTTGGCCTTTTGGCAAAGAAAAGCGGGCAAACGGTTGGCTTTATACTCGGTATAATCATATCGGTTGTGTACTGGGCACTTCTTTTGGGCGGACAAAACATGGGCATACGGCTCGGTTATTCTCCGTTCTGGACGATGTGGCTACCCAATATGATCACGTTTATTATAGGTTTCATAATGTGTATTCAAAGGATTAGACGATGATACTGGATAGGTACATGGTAAGGCATTTTATACCTGTATTTATTTTTGCCTCATTCATGTTTGTTACACTCCTTTGCCTTATTGATCTTTTTATGAATCTTGTACACTACCTGAATTACGAAGCGCCTTTTTCGGAAATTATGATGGCAAGCTATTATTATATTCCGAAAAGTTTTTCGCTGGCACTTCCAATTGCGCTGCTGTTCGCATCGGCGTATACGCTGGGCGACCTCGCAGCACGAAACGAGTTGACATCAATAATAGCATCCGGAATCCCGTTTTGGCGTTTGACACGTTCTTTTATGATAATTGGAATTCTGGCTTCAATATTCGCGTTTTTTTTTGAAGATATTGTCGTTATTCCTACATTCAGGGAAAAAAATACAATAACGCGCAGGCTACGGCGCCAAAAGCAGCCGGAGAAAAATTCTGATATTGTTGTCAAAACACGTGATGGCAACCGAATTTATTCCGTTGATTACTACGACAGCAATAATAAAACGCTTAACGGCGTAAGCATTGTTGAGCGGGGTGATGACGGTAGTTTTGTGTCACAGATACGCGCGTCCATTGCCCGCTGGAACGGGAAGTATTGGATTTTTAGCAATGCCTACATCTATGAATGGGAAAACCGCCTGCTGCGTGTTCACACGCTTCCTACAGTTACCGACTACACGGAAGAACCCGATATATTTGGCCGAAGTTCCGTTGATGCCGCGGATCTTTCCGTAAGTGACGCGGCCCTGCTGGTAAAAGATTTAAAACGGTCCGGCCTTCCGTATGCGGATGCACAGGCGGATTACTATCATCGCTTTTCGTTTTCGGCGGTCTCATTCATCGTCATCATACTTTCTATTTCAATGGGCGGACGTTTCAGAAAAAATATTATGCTGATGAGCCTTTTGACAAGCCTGATTGCGACTGTTGTGTTTTATGTAATGGAAATGATCAGTATGCTGATGGCAGGACTTGGTTACATACTGCCCATTATAGGCGCGTGGTTTCCTGTGGTATTTTTCTCTATCGTTGGTATGATACTTGTCAGGTACGCCAAAACGTAAGAGGATAAATGTTTGTTGTAAGGCATAAGGACAATGATACAGAGGCGCGGACAGGCCTGTTGACGCTGCCACACGGCACTGTATCTACACCTGTATTCATGCCTGTCGGAACCAACGCGACGGTTAAGGCTCTTACAAACAATGATCTTTACGAGATAGGTTTTGAAATAATTTTATCAAACACTTACCATCTGTATCTCAGGCCGGGAATGGATGTTATAAAAACTAAAGGGTCACTGCATGATTTTTCCGGATGGGATCGGAATTATTTAACAGACTCAGGCGGCTTCCAGATATTTTCACTATCATCACTGCGGAAAATAACGGATGACGGGGTAAAATTCCGTTCTCATATAGACGGGAGTGAGCATCTTTTATCACCGGAAAAAGTTGTAGACATACAGGTTATATTAAACAGCGATGTACAGATGCAGCTTGACGTTTGTACTAGCTACGATACGCCTTACAAAAAGGCTTTGCAGGCGCTCTACACGAACAACGCCTGGCTTTTGCGCGCCAAACAACGCTGGCAGGAACAGCGGGACGCGGGGTACGGCGGACAGTTCTTCGCTATAGTACAGGGAAATTTTTATAAAGACCTGCGTAAACGGAGTGCGGAAGCGGTTATAGAAGCGTCCCCGTCCGGAATCGCGATAGGCGGACTATCCGTAGGAGAGCCGCGTGAAGTGTTTAACGAGTATGTATCGTTTACAGGCGGCCTTTTACCGGATGATAAACCACGTTATGTGATGGGTATAGGCACCCCCGATTATATTCTTGCGGCCATAGAGAGCGGCATTGATATGTTTGACTGCGTTTTACCGACCAGACTCGCCCGCAACGGCCAGGCACTGACTCATTTGGGACCGCTCCCGCTAAAAAAACAGAATTATGCTTTTGACTTTTCTCCTATAGACAGTGAATGTGACTGTAAGGTTTGTAAAAATCACAGCAGGGCTTATCTGCGGCATCTTTTCAAATCGGAAGAAATACTTTTTCCCATGCTGGTAAGCTACCACAACCTGCATTTTTTGCACAGCATGATTAAAGATGCAAGGCTTGCCATCGAAGCGGGTTGTTTTACAAAATATAAACAGAAATTTTTAAAAAACTATTATGGAGGCTCTGAGTCAAATTGAAAAAGGTTTGTTTTGCAATGGTTTTATTTTCTATAGAAGTGCTGTTTGCTGGTGCGGTAGAGCCTCCCTCCGCCGTGACGGAAGACGCCGCCATGCGGGAAACAATAAACTACGGCACGGATAACGAAATATTGGAACTGATAAAAAAATTACGTGCTGGCAGTATTGATTATATGGACGATGATCTCGTCAGGCTTGTGTCGAAAACAAAAAATCAAAACATAATTCTTGGAATATTTTCTTTTTTTTATGAACGGTCACGAGAAGGGCTGGAAAAGCCTGCCCTTACGATTCTTGCCGGCCGTGAGGGAGAAGCTCCGCAAAAAATAAACGCCGCGCTTGATTATCTCGGCACTGTAAAGGAAGAGGAAGCAATCCCCGTAATTATGGAAATTATATCCTCCGATAATACCACCCACCATAACGCGGCAATAAGGGCGCTTGGAAAGATCGCTTATTCCGAAACGGGCAGCGCCAGGCCTGAAATAACGGAAATCCTGATCGATTATTACAACAACCGCGATCCTGGCGACGGTGTACGTCAGGCGATAGTGTCCGCGGTTGGCGGAAGCGGTGGAAAGGACGCGGCGCAGTTTCTGCTCGAAATCATAAACAGTGATGAACAGGGTACATCGCTTCGTATGGCGGCCCTGGAAGCAGCCGGCAAGCTGAAGGATAACTCAACCCTTGACAGCATAATCGCATCCGCATCGTCCGCCGACCCAAACATACGTTTCGCAGCGGTTGAGGCTCTGGGCTCTTTCGATGGGGACGCGGTTGACTCCGCAATACTGGAAGGTTTTCGTGACACCTATTTTAAAACACGTCTTGCCGCTGTACGTTCCGCAAAGGCGCGGCGGCTTACGGACGCGATCCCGTATCTGCGTTACCGTGCCGAAAGGGACGAGGCTGCAACCGTTAAGGATGAGGCGGTTTTAGCGCTCGGTGAGATGAATAACCCGGAAGCGGATGCGGCGCTTCTAGCGCTTTTGGACGACGGAAAGGTTAGCGACAGCCTTCGTTCCCGCTCTGCCGAAATGCTTATCAAGAACGACGCTGATCGGTATGCCGAAAAAGTTATCGCAAAACTTGACGAGGCAAAGGCCGGGAATCAGAGTGTCCTGTACAAAGGTTTGTTGAAGGTTCTCAGTGCCGCAAAGACAGGTAAGGTCGAAAGTCTTACCGCCCGTCTTTTTGCGTCAAAAGATGTTACAGAAAAATTTTATGCCCTTGATTTAACAGCAAACAACCGCTTTACCCTCTTCAAAGACGAGGTGGAAAAACTGACAAAAGACAAAAACACAAGCCTTTCCCGCCGTGCGAAAACAACCCTTGAAAAAATATCCTGAGAATACACTGAAACCGCCGGCAAGATTCTTAAAACGAATTTAAAGTGAATTTTATACTGTGACTAACTTTTGTTCGCAATCTATATAATCTGTGGAGAAATTTCTTAACCTGGCGGCAGTACTTGTTAAGCACATAAAAAACGGAATCTCATTGACAAAACCCGGACATTGGTTTTTAATTAACGTATATGCATATACTATACTTAAAACCGGTTTATGCCGTTTTACTGTTGAGTATTTTCTTTGCCCGTTGTGCTACAGAAAAGCCGTTGAATTTTGTCAGGGCGGAGGATGCATACGCTGCGGACAGCATAATTATTTACAGCATTGATGATTTTGAAGAACTTATCAAAAAGAATAAAGTAGACACTGTATTTTATACGGATGAATATTTTATTGTACAGATAAATTCGGCATTCTACTCGCATATATCACGCGGTTACAAAAGTTTTCGTGAATACCGTGAAGGCAAACTGGAAAAACCGGAACGCTGGTCTATATTCAAACCAGGTTATTCAAACTAACAGCGACATACCGAGGAGGACGTATGGGAAATTTAAAAGGTATAGTAAAAAAAACACCTTTTGTACTCAGTACGGTCATAAGTATCGGCCTTATTTTTTGTTACTACTCAACTTCCGTTTTGCATGAAAGCATAAACAGCATTTTATATCTTTTCCTTTTTTTGCTGACCATCATAAATATAATTCTGCGTTTTACAAACGACAGGCTGGTAGAATCGCTGACAAAAAAGGCTGAAGAGTCAAACAAGGCAAAGAGTGATTTTCTTGCGAATATGAGCCATGAAATAAGAACGCCGATGAACGCGATAATCGGCCTGTCTGAATTTATACCTTTGGATAATCTTAACAATACCCAAAAAAATTATCTGCGGGATATACGGAAAATGTCCAAGGACCTTTTAGGAATAATCAATAACATTCTGGATTTTTCAAAAATTGAAGCCGGAAAAATGGAAACTGTTCCGGTTCATTTTAATATGACATCATTGTTCAACGAGATTGTTTCGATGTGCGGTTTTATGGCATCGCTCAAAGCGCTTAAATTCGTTGCATACAGGGACGAAAGTCTGCCGGATGTTGTTTACGGCGATGAAATTCGCATACGCCAGATATGTACAAATGTAATAAACAATGCGATAAAGTACACGCGAATAGGCTTTGTCAATTTTAAACTGGAAAAAGAGACTAATAACAACGGTAAAGAATATATCAAGGCTGTGGTGGAAGACACCGGTATAGGAATAGAGAAGGATGATATTCCAAAATTATTCGGCACCTTTCAGCGGCTCAACACAAATAAAAACAGGCATATATCGGGAACGGGACTGGGGCTTGCAATAACGAAGCAGCTTCTGGATTTGATGGGTGGTTCAATCAATGTAAAAAGCGAATACAAAAAAGGCTCGGTTTTTACGATATACATCCCACTAGTGCCGGGAGATCCGCTTAAAATCGAGAAAGAGGCCGATAATTCAACTTTTGTCAGCGCACGCGAAGGGGCCAGCATAAATATACTGGTAGCGGACGATGGCATCGTAAATTTAACCGTTATAAACAGGCATCTAGCGGTTCACGGCATGGAGGCCGAAACCTGTGAAAACGGCCGCGAGGCCCTTAATAAAATTTTACAGAAAGACTACGATCTTGTTTTTCTTGATCACATGATGCCGGAAATGGACGGAATTGAAACATGCAGGCACATCCGCCGGACTGACGGCGAAAAATATAAAAAACTTCCGATAATTGCGTTGAGCGCCAATGCGCTTTCCGGCGCGCGTGAACTTTTTTTGGAAGCAGGCATGAATGATTTTATACCAAAGCCTATAGACTCAATCCAGTTAAACAGGGTTCTTTCAAAATTTTTGCCGCCTGAAAAAATAACCGAGACATTTCATGTGGATGCCACGCCCGAACACAAGGCAGAGGAGATCTGGAGTGATGAAGAAAGAAGAATTTTCCGTGAGCTAAGTTCAATTGAAGGGCTCAACACACAGGAAATGCTTACCCATGCCGGCAGCAGATCGGCGGATTATTTAAAAGTGCTGCAACAGTTTTTTAACGGCGTTGATGAAAATATCGCAAAAATAAAAACCGCTTTACAGGACAAAAATTGGCAGGATTATTTGATCCATGTTCACGCCTACAAAGGAGTATTGGCGATAATCGGCATGCAGGGCCTGTCTGAACGCGCGCTCCATCTCGAAACGGCGGCAAGGTATATTATTGAATCAAAAAATGATCCCCAAAATGTGGATGCGGCAAAACAGCTCGAAGAAAAAAACATTGAACTTTGCGAGACGGATACGCTTTCGCTGTGCGATGCGATAACGGCGTTACGTGACACGCTTGCGGGAATAACGTCGCTTGCCAAAATAGAGCAGTCTGAAAAAACAAAGATTGACGCCGTATCGCTTAAAGAAAAATTGAATGCGCTGGCAGAGGCCTGTAATTCGTTCAGGGCAAAGGATACGGCCGATATTTCCGCTGAATTGGAAAAATACACATTCAATGAGGAAGTCGATACAAGGCTTGCCGAAATTTACAGACTGACCGCCGCATTCCATTTTTCCGATGCAGTCTTAAAAATAAAAGATCTAGACAGCGTTATGCATAATTATATCGTAAATTCTCTTTAAGTCTTCTTCGTTAAAGTATTCTATACGGATGTAGCCTTTTGAGACGGAACCGTCTATAGAAACTTTTGTACCGAGCGCTTCGATAAATTTTTGTGTTATACCGGCAATTTCCGGATCGGTTTTTGGAAGCGTGTTGGGCGGAGTCAGCTTTGGCAATTTGCCGCTGACAGCCGACTTGTTTAGGGTGACGGTCCGTTTTTCCGCCTCACGTACGGAGATGCCTTCCGTCAGTATTTCTGAAAAGAGCTGCTGTTGCGCTGCCTCCGAATCAAGGGATAGAATGGCTCGCGCATGTCCCGCGCTTAGACCGCCTGTCTTTAACGCGTCCTGCATTGGAGGTGGCAGCTTCAAAAGCCGCATAGCATTTGCCAGTGTAGAACGTTTTTTACCGAGTCGAAGCGCGGCCTGATCCTGTGAAATGTTTGCCGCCTCCATTAGATGTTTGTAAGCGACGGCTTCTTCTATCGGGTTTAGATCGGCGCGCTGAATATTTTCGACAAGTGCTACCGCGATGCGCTGTTCGTTGTTAAACTTGCGTATTATGGCCGGAATTTCGGAAAGACCGGCGATACGCGCCGCACGACTTCGCCTCTCGCCAGTGATAACCGTGTACGATCCGTCCTTCTCTTCCTCAACAAGGATTGGCTGTATCACACCGTGTTGCTTAATCGATTCGGCAAGTTCTTTAAGCGCGTCCTCGTCGAAGTTCTTTCGCGGCTGGTCCGGATTCGCGGAAATTTTGTCCAGTGGCAACATAATATCGCTGTTCCTGCCGGCTATACGGTCTACCTCTTCGTCAATGCCTATCGGAAGCAACGCCTCTATTCCATCGCCAAGACCGAATTTAATTCCCGCCATACTTACCTTCCGCATGGAGCAGCAGTTCCTGTGTCAGACTCTTGTAGGCCAAAGCGCCTGCACACCCTGCATCGTACTTTGAAATAGGCAGCCTGTGGGAGGGTGCCTCCGACAGGCGTACATTCCGCGGAATAATCGTCGAAAATACCCTGTCCTTGAAATAAGCTGTGACATGTTTGACCACCTGCTGTGCAAGCCGCGTCCGCTGGTCATACATGGTAAAAAATATGCCGTCTATCGTGAGGGTTGGGTTGATGCTCAATTGAATGCGTTTTATCGTTTGAAGCAGCATACTTAGCCCTTCAAGCGCGAAGTATTCGCACTGCATCGGTATAAGCACACCGTTAGCCGCGGCGAGACCGTTCAACGTAAGCACACCGAGCGACGGGGGGCAGTCGATAAGTATAAAACCAAATTTATTTACAAGCGGTGAAAGCGCTTTTTTTAAGAACTGATCGTAGCGGTTTTCGTTGATAAGCTCGACGGTTGCGCCGGAAAGGTCCATGCTTGCGGGAATTACAAAAAGGTTGTCGCAGACAGTTTTTTGCACCGCCTTTTCTACAGGGATTTTACCGGCAATCACCTCGTAAATCCCATTTTTTTTGGATTTTATGCCAAGCCCGCTCGAAAGGTTCGCCTGCGAATCAAAATCAACAAGCAATACATTTTTGCCGGCCTCCGCCAAGTAGGCGCCGATATTAACTGCGGATGTCGTTTTTCCAACACCGCCCTTTTGATTAACAAAAACAATTGTTCTATTCATTCCGTTTAAAATTTGCTAAATGTTAAAAATTTAGTTAAAATACATTACTTACTACTTCATTATAACCTGACAATAACACTCCCGACAAGCCCACCCACCGGTGGGTTTCACATACAAGGGTAGAGTCGAAGATGTCCTGGAATTTCGCCAGGTAGTGAAGGCCGTTAACTTCATCTGGCTGAGAGCCGGCTCAAAAAGGCCTAACGTGGGAGTCTGTTCCATTCCGATTTGCGTATGCTGTTGTGGCGTATCACGATCTTTTCGTAATCTTCAAATTCGACAGTTGTTTCTATACGGCTTCCCCGTAGCAAATTTTCATTTTCATACAGCATGAATTCCCAGTGCATCGGTTCCGCTTCATTTACCAGTATTTTTGCGATCGGAAGCGGCAGCGGGTAATAAAAATTTTCATTGTTTGGTGAAATTTGGGTTATGATGAGCGTGTTATTCTCAATCTTGTAAGACAGCATCATATTTACGCCAGAGGCAAAGAACGCAAAAGCTCTTCCGCCCGGCAAAATTCGAATCAGCTTGATCCCGGTGTCCCCGCTCCAGAGACCAAACAATTTTTCAGGAACGATAAGCTCCGCGTCCGGCAACAACTGCGTTTCACCGGAATCGTCACGCCATTCAAACGCCGCATCTACGATGTTGTGCATATTTAGCGCTATGTCCTTCGTTGTTTTATACCTAACGGTCTGCCGTGAAAGTTCACGGGAAGAAGAATCGCTAACGACGATCTCAAAGACACAGTTATCGTTTTCAGGGTACAGGCTGGTTTCGATGAAATAATCAGGGCTGTTTTCGGCAATACTACCGGACGAAAGGCGATCGTTTCCTGGCCATATCTCAGGCGCGTCATCCGGCAACAGTATTACCACGTCGTTTTTATCGGAAAAATATGAGTATATCAAAGTTTCCAGCAGGCGGGCTTCTTCCGGGCTTGTTCCTTCCGCCTGTAACGGTTGAATTTTGAACACAGCCCTGTCTTCCTGCGCCTGGAGACAAACAATCGCGCTAAATGTAAAAAGCACAGAAAATAACACTTTTCCCATAATAAACATTATACCGCCAAAATGACTTAAGAAAAAGGATACGCCGGTAAACCCCGCTCAGACTATGGTGCGTACACGTATTATACCCGGAATTTTTTCAAGCGCAACAAGCATTGAAGCCGGAATTTCCTGTTCCGTGTCAATAATATTGTACGCATAGCCGTTCTTGTGATGGTTTATCAGGTCGGTTATGTTGATACCGCCGCTTGCCAGCAGCGTGGTGATCTGACCGACCATGTTCGGTATGTTGCGGTTCGATGCAAGCAGCCGGTACGGCGAATTACGGACAAGGCGGCAGGACGGGAAGTTTACTGAATTCTCTATCACGCCGGTTTCAAGAAAATTTTTTGCCTGTTTTACGGCGCTTATCGCACAGTTTATCTCCGCTTCCGGTGTGGAGGCGCCGAGGTGCGGTATACAGATAACCTTGTCGTGTTTCACAAGACCCGCCGTCGGAAAATCGGTTATGTACACGGAAATCCGCCCGCTTGCCAGCGCCGAAATTATATCCGCCTCTTTTATCAGGCCGCCGCGCGCAAAGTTTAAGAGCCGCGCTCCTTTTTTCATCATATTTATCTTATCGGTACTTAACATGTCTTTTGTTTCATCGCTGTACGGAACATGTATACTGACATAATCGGAGTTACGCAAAACATCTTCGATTGTCTCGGCGTGGCGGACGGAACGGGACAGATTCCAGGCGGCGTGTACAGAAATGTAAGGATCGTAGCCTACCACATCCATACCCAGCGCGGCGGCGTCGTTGGCAACCATCGCCCCTATGGACCCAAGTCCCACAACGCCCAGCGTTTTACCGGATATTTCGGGCCCCTCAAAGCGGTTCTTTTCCTTTTCAACAAGGGCGGGAATATCGCCGCCACCTGACGCTGAATCTTGTAGCGACGAGAGCCAGCGTATCGAATCTGAAATCTTTCTGGATGATAGAAACAGCGCCGCCAGGGTGAGTTCCTTTACCGCATTAGCGTTTGCTCCCGGCGTGTTGAACACAACAATTCCGCGTTCACTGCATACATCGACGGGAATGTTGTTGTACCCGGCGCCGGCGCGGGCAATGGCGAGAACGCTTTGCGGAATTTCGATACTGTGTAAGTCCGCGCTGCGTAGCAGAATCACGTCCGGATCTTTTACGCCAGGCCCCACTTCATAATTGCCGGAAGGAAACAAACTCAACCCTTCCGCCGCAATGTTGTTCATTGTTTGAATATGAAACATTTTTATACCTGTCTTTTATAAAATTTAATTATATTTTTTACGTAGCGCGTCCGCCACAATGGGCGGGACGAACGCCGAAAGATCGCCGTTAAATGCCGCAAGTTCACGCGCGGACGAAGATCTCAGCACAAGGAATTCGGGGCGTGTCATCATAAAAATCGTTTCTATGCCGGGCGAGAGCGCCTTGTTCATTATTGAAAGTTCAGACTCGTACGAAAAATCGGTAACGTTACGCACGCCGCGCACCATGATTCTTATATTTTGCTGTTTCAAAAGGTCAACAATCAGTGTATCGCACAGCATTACGGTAACATTTTTCCATTCTTTTATCATTTCGGACATCATGGCACGGCGTTCTCCGGCGGAAAATAAGTACTGTTTTTGCTTATTCTCAGCGATTACAACAACAAGCTCGTCAAAAATGGAACGGCTCCGTTCAATTATGTCGATATGCCCGAACGTAGGGGGGTCAAAAGATCCCGGAAAAGCGGCGCGTATCAATTTGTTTCTCCTTCAGTTGAAGCGCTTGTCGAATTTTCACTTGAACTTGTTGACAAACTGCTTCCCTCTGCTGTGCTTTCGCCGCTTTCCGTTGAAACGGATTCCATCGATTCGGCTGCCCCCTGCGCGGGCTTCTTTGCGTCGTCTATTGTCCGCCGCACATCGTCGCGTAAGGACTTTGAAAGGCGCTCATCGTTTATCAAAGCGTCTATCGTATCCTTGTCGTCAAAGCCGGCGCGTATCGCCTCGGTAAGTTCAGCTATGCCCTCGTTGCTTTCGCCGTCGCTTACCAGCAACAGACGGGCTATCACGAAACGTATGGTTGAACGTTTCAAAGTTTCCGTGTCGGTGGAAAGTTCGCTCAAAGTTTTCCGCGCCGCCTCCAGCGCGCGCGCGTAAAAACCGCCGTCGTCCAGCGCAAGGGTATATTCGTAGCGAACCTGGGGGTCGTTATTTTTTGAGAGCCAGATGTCGTAACTATCGATCGCCTCCGGTTTTTTTTGCGCCTTCTGTACACGGGCCAAAAGCAGCAACGCATCCTTATCATCAAGAATCGTGTAGTCATACTTTTTCAACACTTTTTCCGCCTCGGCCGGTCTATCCATAGCGTACAGGACGGTCGCGTAATTCACCCCGTTATCCGTTTCCTCCGGTTCCAGTTCCAAAATCTTATCGTACAGCTTCTGTGCTTCTTCTATGTTTCCCAGTTTTATCTGCGTATAGGCCGCCGCTTTAAGCGCCATAACATTTTTGGGGTCTTTTTTCAGTATTGCGTTAAATTTTTTCAGGGCTTCCCTGTAACGGCCGGTACCAAAGGCTATACGCCCAAGGTTGTATTCCGAAGCGTTCATGGTACGCTTAAGGCTTAACGCGCGGTTCAGCCAACGCTCGGCCTCCTCGTACTTGCCCATCTCGAAGTAGGCCATGCCGATCGAATAGTACTCTTCCGCCGATGTGGCAATACCGGCGCACGATGTGAATAAGGACAGCGCGCTCATTGTCAGAATATATATGCCGTGCGGCAGGCCGCGTCCTAAAAGTAATTTCATCCGGCAACCCGCAAAGCGCCTTTACGCCCCGCAGTCTTGAGACCCGGGCCTTTTACCGGTACATGGATTTTTCTTGGCAAGCGTTCCATACCTACAACCTCCCCAAAACCGTGTCTTCAATTTCGCGGAGCTGGGAGCGGTAGAGGCCCGCTATGTTGCTGCCGTAATCGGCTATCAACTGCATGATGTTGCGGCCCTTATCGCCGGAATCTCTGCCGTTTATACGGTCACCCGCATCGCCCAGTCCGGGAAGTATGTAGGCCGCCTCATTCAGTACCGGGTCCATCCAGCAGGTCCAAACCGTGCAGTTATCCACCGCCCGCACCACGCGCAACGCGCCTTTTAACGCGGAAATAACGTTAAAAAAGTGCACGGAATGCGGCGTTACGCCCTGGCTTACGAGGTATTTTACAACGGTAACAAGGCTTCCGCCGGTAGCGTTCATCGGGTCCGCAAAGATCAAGTCCTTGCCGTCCAGGTCGGCGGGGTTAAAGTAGGAGCGGTCAAGGTCGAGAATGTACTCCATGTCGGTCTCGCGTTTTGTTTCGTCCCGCTTGATCCTGAACAGCGCAAACGGCGTAACATACGCGTTGGACGAATACTCCTCGATCTCCTTCGACATTATCATCGCGGGAAGCAGCGCCCCGCGCAGCAACACGCACATAACGGTGTTCTCGATCTTGCTGTCGATGTTCGTAATTTTATGCACGGCATAGTTCTGTATCGGTAGCGTTACCGGCGTCTTTATCATCAAATAATTTTTTTCGGCCCTGTTCATGCCGCCCCACGCAAAGTAAAACAACTTTTCATAGGCGCGTTGAATGTAATAAATGAATTCATCGTTGTCCGTGCGGACATCCCGCAGTTTTGCGATGATGCGTGATATTTCCGCATGGGTTTCGTGCGGGGTACGGAAGCTATAAACCTGAATTCCGCTCTCTTCGCTGCAAATGGCCTGCATCATCTTACCCATTTCGTTGTACAGGCGTATCAGGTTTTCCTTTTCTTTCTCGCGTTCCCTTTCAAGATGGGACGCCGAATACAGGCTGAAACTTGCCAAAACCTCACGGTAAACGCCGTCCATGCCGGCAATCGCCGTTTTATCGCTCTCCGTCAAAAACCCGTCCAGGTCTTCCGCCTTCAATATAACCTTATTCATACTGTTTCGTTCTCTAACTATGCCGCCGCAAAATCCCGTTAGTCAAGATGGCGCGCCGCCTGATGAAGCTTCTACACCCTGAATGCTGGAGAGCAGCGCCCACGGCAGAATGAGCCTCCCCGCCGCAAGCGGCGGGGTATCATATGTAGAGCGGCGGGGAGGCTCGTTCCGTAAGGAAATTTATCATATGGGGGTTTACTACCATTTTTTGTCAGTGTTACTGATTCTAACCGCCGCAAGCGGCGG
>JAITIR010000067.1 GCA_031279285.1 Spirochaetaceae bacterium
ATATCCGCAGACTATTTGGTAACGGTACAGAAAAACATAAACAAGGCGTATCCAGTCAAGTTTGCGGCGGTGCCGGTGGTAAAAATAAATACCGTAGATACAAAGCCGTCCGGATACGATGCTGACTTCATAGCAAGTATACTAAAACAAGACGTATGACGGCTTAAACCCGGATCCCGCGTGCCCCGCCGTGGAGCCTGGACAAGCGCGCAAGGCCGCCCTTATGCCGTAAATATACGGCCGCAAATGATAAGTATCCATTTCCAATTCGTAAGTATACGACTCCCAATGACAAATAAACAGTTCAAAATCGTAAGTACCCCGATCCAAATCATAAGTATACATCTCCATGCGGCCGGGCAAACCCACCGGTCACATTATCCACCTGCCGGTGGGTAATGTCGCGGCTCACCGCGCCCAAGGCCGCCGGGCCGCACCGGTTTCGCGCCTGTTAAAAAAATCCCCGGCTTTGCCGGGGATTTTTTAACTAACGACAATCTTTAGGAGTTTGCGCATAGCGCAAACTCCTAGATCAAAACCGCTTGCGGTTTTGATTCACTTGCTGTACAGAGGTAGGGCGTGGTAGTGGGTGTGGAGCAGCTTGTGGGCCACTTCACTGCCGGGCGACTTCAGGAATTCGCTGTAAACCTGCGTGATGAGCGGATTCTGGTGTGAGCAGCGAATCTTTGACTGTTCATCGTCCTTGTAAAGGCCGCCGGCGCGTGTTGCGCGAACTTCGTCCGTAGCGCCGTAGGGCTGTCCGCCGCCGGCGACACAGCCGCCGCGGCAGGCCATCACCTCGATAAACTGCCAAGGAGAAGGCTTGCCTTCCTTGCGGAGCTCACGAATCTTGTTCAGCACGGACTCGATGTTACCCATCTGGTGGGCGACGCAAAGTTTTATCTTTACGCCGTCAAGGTCAACTTCCGCTTCTTTGATCCCTTCCAGCCCGCGAACCGGTGTAAAGTTCACATTGCCAAGCTCTTTCTTGGTAACAAGGTAGTAGGCGCTGCGAACAGCCGCTTCCATGACGCCGCCGGTCGCTCCGAACAGAGTCCCCGCGCCGGTGTACGGTCCGAGCGGGCTATCCGCCTCCTCGTCCGGCAGGTTCATCACGTCGATGCCGGCCTGCTTTACCATGCGGGCAAACTCGCGGGTCGTAATCGCTATGTCAACATCCCAGCCGTGTCCCGCGCTCTTCATGTGGTCGTCGCGGTGGCATTCCCACTTCTTTGCCGTGCAGGGCATTATCGAAACGGAGTACACCTTGTCCGGATCTACGCCGGCTTTCTGCGCCCAGTAGCCTTTGATCAGCGCGCCGAGCATCTGCTGCGGGGACTTTGCCGTCGAGAAGTTGGGGATAAAGTCGCTAAAGTACTTTTCCATGTAGTCCACCCAGGCGGGGCAGCACGAGGTAATGAGCGGGATGTCCGGGGACTTTTCGGTGAGCCGTTTTACCAGTTCGCTCCCTTCCTCCATGATCGTAAGGTCGGCGGAAAAGTTTGTGTCGAACACCGCGTTAAAGCCGAGCCTGCGAAGTGCGGCGTATATCTTTTTTGTCGCGATAACGCCAGGTTCAAGGCCGAACTCCTCAGCAAACGCGACGCGCACGGCTGGGGCGAATTGCACGGCGGTGGTGATGGCCGGGTCCATCAGCTTGGCCCAGACTTCCGCCGTTTCATCCCTCTCGTAGATAGCTCCCACAGGGCAGTGGGCCGCGCATTGGCCGCACTTTATGCAGGGGCTCTCGCCGAGCGGAACATCGGCGGCAGGCGCTATAGATCCTTTGATGCCGCGGCCTAAGAATTCTATCGCCCACACATTCTGAACCTGCTGACAGACCTTAACACAGCGTCCGCAGCGTATACATTTCTCCGGGTTCAGCACGATGGACGGGTTTGAATCGTCGATCTTGAGGTTGTTTTTTATCCTCTGGAACGGATTCTCGCGGATACCAAACTCTTCGGCAAGCGTCTGAAGCTCGCAGGAGCCGTTACGCGGGCACTGGAGGCAGTCGTTGGGGTGGTTGGAAAGGATCAGTTCCAGCACGGTGCGGCGCACGCTGATAAGCTCCGCGTCGTGGGTAATGATGTCCATGCCTTCCGCTACGGTGGTAGTGCAGGCGCGCGCCATACGGGGCGAGCCGGGTCCAGCGGTGCGGACTATGCAGAGGCCGCACGAGGCCCAAGGCGGTAGATCGGGGTTATAGCAAAGCGTCGGAATTTTGATGTTCACCTTCTTTGCGGCGTTTACAATGGTCATCCCCTCTTCAACCTGAAGCGGGGTTCCGTTTATTTTTATGTTTACCATATTCAATCTCCTTACTTCTTGACCACAGCATCAAACTTGCAGTTGCTGAAACATTCGCCGCACTTGATACATTTGGTCTGATCGATAACCATAGGCGGCTTTTTCTTTTTGCCGTCCGCGGGGGCCGTCCAGCCTTCTTTTGGTGAAATCGCGTCAACGGGGCAATTCTTGGCGCATTTACCGCATCCGATGCAGGGTTCTTCCTGAATTTCGAATATGGCAAGTTTTTTGCATTTGCCGGAGCGGCATTTTTTGTTGTGAATATGCTCCATATACTCTTCGCGGAAATTCTTGACGGTGGAAAGCGTCGGGTTGGGGGCGGTTTGGCCAAGTGCGCAGAGGGAACCTTTTTGCATGGCCTTGCCGATCTGCTCAAGCTTTAAGAGGTCGGAGTCTTCGCCCTTGCCCTCGGCAATCTTGTTCAGTATCGCGAGTATTTGCGATGTACCGATACGGCACGGCGAACACTTGCCGCAGCTTTCGTCCACGCAGAAGTCCATGTAGAAGCGGGCTACGTCCACAACGCAGTCATCCTCATTCATGACTATCATACCGCCCGAACCCATCATCGAGCCCATCTTGGCCAGACCGGCGTAGTCGATAGGCGTATCAAGGTCCTTTTCGGTGAGGATGCCGCCAGAGGGGCCACCCGTCTGTACGCCTTTGAATTTCTTGCCGTCCTTTATGCCGCCACCGATTTCAAATATGATTTCGCGCAAGGTAGTGCCCATAGGAACTTCGATGAGACCGGAATTTTCGACCTTGCCGGTAAGGGCGAAGACCTTGGTACCTTTCGAGTCAGGCGTACCCATGGCGGCAAACCATTCGCCGCCCTTGACGAGTATGACCGGGATGTTGGCCAGCGTCTCCACGTTGTTGATGCAGGTGGGCTTGGCCCAGAGGCCGGCAATCGCCGGGAACGGCGGCTTTGGCGTAGGCATACCGCGCTGACCTTCTAGGGAGCGCAACAGAGCCGTCTCTTCGCCGCAGACAAACGCGCCCGCGCCGAGCCGTATCTCAATGTCAAAATCAAAGCCGGAACCTAGTATGTCCTTGCCCAAAAGTCCGTTCTCTTTCGCCTGCTGAAGAGCGATTTCAAGGCGGTGAACGGCGAGCGGGTATTCGGCGCGTATGTACACGTACCCTTGAGTCGCGCCAATCGTCTTACCGCAGATCGTCATTGCTTCGATAACGGAATGCGGGTCGCCCTCTATCGTGGAACGGTCCATGTAAGCGCCGGGGTCGCCTTCGTCCGCGTTACAGACAACGTACTTGACGTTGCCGGGCACCTTCTTTGTGGTATCCCATTTCATCCAGGTCGGGAAACCGGCGCCACCTCGTCCGCGGAGTCCTGAAATCTTGAGTTGTTCGATAACATCCTCCGGCTTCCATTCAAACAGCGATTTTTCGAGGGCCACGTAGCCGTCGTTTGTGATGTACTCGTTGATGTCTTCAGGGTTTATCGCGCCGCAGTTCCGCAGAACCACGCGAATCTGTTTCTGATAGAAGCCGATGTTGCCTTCTCCCGCGCCTTTCTGGTGGGTTTTGCCGGAAGGATCCTTGTAGAGCAAGCGCTCCACTTCCTTGCCTCCCTTTACCTGAGCCGAAATGATTTCGGCGACGTCTTCCGGTTTTATCTCGACATAGAACGATGTTTCGGTAAAGTTGTTGGACATTACCTTGACGATGGGGCCTTTCTCGCAAAAGCCGAAACAGCCGGTCTTTACGATCTGAACCTTGTCGCTTACGCCCTGCTTTTTGGCTTCCGTTATCAAGTCTTGGTAGATTTGCTCACCTTTGTTGGACTGGCAGGCGGTACCACCGCAGGTAAGTATCGTGTATTGACACTTTCTCCATTCTTTTTTCTTGGCGTCCCTTAACTTATTGAGGGAATCTCTGGTAAACTTTGCCATAACTTACTCCTTTAAGCCTTTCTGTACTTGTCAAAGATCCCGGCAAGCTGATCCTTCGTCATTTTCCCGTATGTTTCGTTACCCACGGTCATGACGGGAGCAAGCCCACAACAACCCACACAACGCACTTCATCTATAGAGAAAAGGCCGTCCTCTGTAACGCCGCCGGGCGCAAGACCAAGCAGTTTGCGGGCATCTTCTATTATGTCGCCGCCGCCTTTCAGGTAACACGCCGTGCCGAGGCATACCGAAACCTTGTTTTTACCGGGTTTGGTCGTTTTGAAAAAGTGGTAAAACGACACAACTCCGTAGATACGCGCCAGTGGGATACCGGTAAGCTGCGCCAGCTTTTCAGCCGCCGGACGTGGAATGTAGCCAAATGTCTCCTGCGTCTTGTGCAGGATCATGATTAGGCTGCCTGGTTTGATCTTCCATTCGTCAATGAATGAAAGAAGCTCCTTAGGGAAATCAATGCTTTCTGACATGAAAACCTCCGTATTTAGTATTTTAGGATACATTTACATTCATTGTTGGAATTTAAATGTTAACCGATAACTTATTGTAAGGCATGAATGGCAATCACGCAAGAAATTTTTTTCACACGAACGGCGGCTCAGCGCTTTGCGCTTGTCCCCGGAGGTGTGCCCGGCATGGGCAACCAGCAGCCTGTTGCGCTTGTAGATTTTTGCGTTATTCTGCTGTGGGGTTTGTTCCACCGCCCTGAAGGACTAAACTTGACTCAAAATTTGTATTTTCCGGCTGTTTCATGACAGGCCTCTCCCGCAAGTGTTTTCGGTTTGAGGCGAATATAGCGGCTGCTACGGAACTCTGTGCCGGTCCTGGCCGCTATCCGGGTGCGGGGGTGGCGGACAGCGGAAAAATAGGGTCTGACCCGGTCTCCGAGGCCTCCTCAGCCCCCGACTCCGTTTCATCTACCTGTCTCCCCAGATATGCCCTATACGCCCGTCCGCTAGCAGCCTGTTGCACTTGTAGGTTTTTGCGTTATTCTGTCTTGGGGTTTAATACCCCGCCCTTCCTTATCGGGTTAGGCAAGCGGCAGAACGTCAGGCAAAACAGCTTAACGCTGTTTTGTAGCGCTTGGAATCGGTAACACTGACAAAAGGGGCGGGACACGGCCCGAGTCGCCTACTGGCGGCGTCAGACCCGATTTGCGGGTCTACGCATATACAGACGCGTTATGCGACATTTTTGCCATTTAATTTTTTGTGGCTTAAATTTTCGGACTTGGATATTTGGTATATATTGAGCCTGTTCCAAAACTAATCATTTGTGCGCTAAACGGCCCGGCATAACCGGGAGCACGGTTTTGGAACAGGCTCTATTTATAGTGTTTGTAATTAGCGGTTAATAGCATTTCCTGTCTTTCCAACGACGTTGCCGCTATGATCGTGTCTGATAATTCCAACGAATAGCTTAAAAAATAATCTTCTATGTAAAAACATTGCTCTCGTTAATTTGTATTATTTCTATAGTCCATTTTTTAAAATATTTCTGTAATATTTCTAACTCATTCTTACTTTTCATTCCTTGCATTAATTCCATGTAATTTATAACAGAAATTTTAAATGGAATATTTGGCTATAATATTTTGTGTATTTATATTTACCGTTAAATACCATATCAATACATCAGTATCAATTAACACAATTTCCTGCCTTTTCTCATATTCCTGACATATCTGTCCACATTACTTACATCTTCTCTGTTTTTCCAAAGGCAAAATAATTCATTATCAAAATCATACCCCTGTCCTGAAATTTCTTTTTTTATGGGTACGATCTTTGCAAATGCTTTTCCCCTGTAAGTTATTACTATCTCCTGCCCATTATTCACCTTGGAAATAATCCGTCCAGGCTGGATTCTTAACTGTTTATAGAAATTTCCATAAAATTTCCCCTCTTTGAGTGTATAGTTTATACTTAATTACTGATTTTGTTAATGGTTTTTTACATTTTTGACATTTTTGGCAAAATGAACCATCCATGGGCGTTTAGGCCTATACAGTTACGGCTTAATTGCTAATTGTTTTCATTACCTGGCAAATTACAAGTACAGTTATACCGTTGTCCTTGTATTTCGGCGCAACACTGCTTGCATGGAATTTGCACAGCAAATCCCGGAGACAACCACGCAACGGTTGTCAAATTTCATTTTTTGCCAGCTTTCGCGGTATATTTGTTTTACGTATACTCAAGGAGAAATGTCATGTCAAAGAAATTTCATATTGGTTTGGTGGGCAAGCTGATCATCGGCCTCGTGCTCGGTATCATGCTTGGACTCTGGGCGCCGGCCCCGTTTAACAGAGTCGTTGTAACAGCATCCACGCTGTTCAGCGTCTTTCTAAAGTTTGTTATACCGTTTTTGATAGTAGCCTTCGTTACGATGGGCATCGCTGATCTGTCGCAGGGTGCGGGAAAACTCCTGCTCTTAACCGCCGGCATGGCCTACATCTCATCACTCGTTTGGGGGACGCTCGCGTTCACCGTCTCCGATACGATATTCCCAAGGTTTGTATCCGAAATGGCTGTCCACAGCGTAAGCGACCCCGAATCGGGTATGCTTAAACCGTTTTTTACGATCCTGCTACCGCCGGTGATAGACGTTACATCAGCGGTTGTACTCGCCTTCATACTGGGCCTCTGCCTATCGTCAATGAAGGGGGAAACCGCCGTACTCTACTCCACGTTCAGGGACTTTTCCCGCGTGATCAGCAAAGTGCTGAAAACGGCGGTGATCCCTCTCCTCCCGCTCTATATCTGCGGAACCTTCATCAATATGACGGTAAGCGGCCAGACCTTTATGATACTGAGCGTACTTTGGAAGGTATTCCTTACCGTAATAATTCTCCACTTTACCTGCCTGCTAGTCATGTACTTTGTCGCGGGAGCGGTGAGCAAAAAGAATCCGTTCACGCTGATGAGGAACCAGATACCCGGCTACATTTCCGCGATGGGCACCCAGTCCTCGGCGGCCACGATACCGGTAAACCTTCGCTGCGCCGAATCGGACGGCGTGTCACCGGAAATACGGAATTTCGTGATTCCGCTCTGCGCCAACATCCACATGGCCGGTTCAATGATAACGATCACCTGCTGTGTTACCGCCGTGCTGTTGATATACGGTATGCCGTCAAATCTTGGCGTGATCGTGCCGTTCATCATGACGCTGGGGATAGCTATGGTAGCGTCCCCAGGCACGCCGGGCGGCTCGATAATGACCGCGCTGCCTTTCCTCCCGATAGTGGGCATAGCTTCGGACAGCACAACCGCAAGTCTGCTGATAGCGCTGTACATCACGCAGGACAGTTTCGGGACAGCCTGCAACGTTTCAGGCGACAACTCGATTTCCGTGATTGTCGATACGATTTACCGCAAGTTCATCAGGGGTGATGCCCCGGAGGCGGAAGCTTGAACGTGTTCGACATCATCGGCCCAGTGATGATAGGCCCGTCCAGCTCGCATACGGCGGGGGCGGTGCGGATAGGACGGACGGGCCGGATGATTCTCGGCGAGGCTGTAAGCCGCGCCGATATTGGCCTGGCCGGTTCTTTTGCCCAGACTTACCGCGGGCACGGCACGGACCGGGCGCTGATAGCCGGGCTGCTTGGGATGAATAGCGATGACGAGCGTATCCGTGACAGTTTCAAACTCGCTGAAGAAAACTTACTCACGTTCAGTATAACGGAGGTGAAAATACCCCGCGCCCACCCGAACACGGTTCGCCTCCATCTCTTTGGCGCAAGTGGAAAGGAATGCGCGCTGGAGGGGGCATCCATCGGCGGCGGCAACATACTTATCAAATCGGTAAACGGGATGGAAACCGAATTCTCAGGGGAGGCGGACACGCTGATCATCGCCCACCAGGATATGCCGGGCATGATAGCGCACGTAACAAGCCTTATGGCGGACCACGGCGTGAACATCGGTAACTTCAAACTGTCCAGGCCCCACAGGGGGTTTCAGGCGGTGATGACTGTGGAGATCGACGGCGCGCTGGAGGCCGCCGTAGCGGACGGGCTCGCGGCGCTTGCACACATTGGTAGTGTCGTGTACCTGCGGGCAAACGGAGGTACTTGATGCTGGAATACAATTCTGTAGAAAGCATTGTGAGTGAGGCGGAAAACCGGGGGCAACCCATCTCCGAAATCGTCCTTAACGACCAGGCGGAATCGATGGGGCTGTCAAAAGAACGGCTGTTCCAGGACATGCGGCGGAATCTTAACGTGATGCGGGATGCCGCATTGAGCGGCGCCGGAGAAACGCTGAGATCCCGAAGCGGGCTTTCAGGCGGGAATGGCTTTAGGATGACGCGCTACGCCACCTCTGGTAACGGGGCGGGCCCGGTATCCGGCGGGTTTTGCTCGATCGCTATGGCTAAGGCAATAGCGATCGCCGAGTACAACGCCGCGATGGGGCGGATCGTGGCGGCTCCCACGGCGGGCTCCTGCGGTATACTACCGGCGGCGGTACTCACGATGGAGGATTTTTACAAAGTTTCAGAGCTTAAACTCGTTATGTCCCTGTTTACGGCGGGCGGCATAGGACTTGTGATAGCAAAGAACGCAAGCATAGCCGGCGCGGAGGGCGGCTGTCAGGCGGAATGCGGGAGCGCCGCGGCGCTCGCGGCTGCGGCGCTTGTGGAACTGCGGGACGGAAGTCCGGTCCAGGCGGCGGAAGCTTGCGCGATCGCGCTGAAAAACCAACTCGGCCTTGTCTGCGACCCTGTGGCGGGCCTTGTCGAGGTACCCTGCGTCAAACGCAACGCCGGAGGTGTGATGTGCGCGATAGCAGCAGCCGACATGGCACTGGCCGGCGTGAAAAGCATGATACCGGTCGACGAGGTCATCTCCGCGATGCGAGAGGTAGGGGACGCGATGCCCGCCTCACTTCGTGAAACGGCACAGGGCGGCCTTGCCGTAACCCCCACAGGACAGGCCCTCAAACAGAAGATTTTCGGTTAGAGACTGTGCTGAAATGGATAACCGAGCGGATATGTTTTCTGCACGGTTCCCTACTCTACCTTGAATTTTGAAACGCTACGGACCAGTATATCAATGTTTTCCTTGTTGTCCCCGCTGATCGTGTTTACCCGGTCCACCGCCACATTGATCTGATCCGCGCCGCTAGTCATCTCGTTCATTCCGTTCGTTATCTCCTGGGTCACCATTTCCAGGTTACGGCTCTCCTGGATAACCTGCCTGCTTCCCTCCAGCATCTCATCCGTACTGCTTTTTACCAACCGGGTTGCGTCATTTAGCTTGCCGATAGCCTCAAGTATCTGTTTGCTCCCTTCATTCTGTTCTTCCATGGCGTTGCGGATGTTTTCAGTCTGGTCCGAGACGGTTCTGACACCGTTATCTATGGCCGCGAATTTATTGAGGACGCTGTCAGTGGACTTTGTTATCTTGTCTATCGAATCCTTGATCTTCTTGAGTACTGAAGCGATAGTCTTTGACTGTTCCCCGGAATTCTCGGCTAGTTTGCGTATTTCATCGGCCACCACCGCGAATCCCTTCCCCGCTTCCCCTGCGTGTGCCGCTTCTATAGCGGCATTCATGGACAAAAGGTTCGTCTGACTAGCGATATTTTCCATCACCGCGTTGATCTCCAAGAGTCCCTCCGATTCGCGGGCAATCCCTTGGATATCCGTGGCCACTTCCTGGAGACCGGCCCGCCCCACCTCGGAAGCCTCTATCAATTCCCTGACATTGTCCGCGTTTTTGGTTAGGGTTTGGGAAACGGACTGAATGTTGGCAAGCATCTCCTCTATGGCTGAAGATGAATGGGCGACGCTGTCGCCTTGGTGGTCCACATGGACATTGAGCTTGTCAATGTTGGCGGTGATCTGCTCCATCGTGGCGTTGGTTTCTGTTACAGAAGCGGACTGATTGATCACCCGGCCCTTGATGCTCTGTATGTTGGCGGTGATTTCATTGATCGCCGCGGCGGTTTCTGTCATGTTACCGGCAAGTTCGTTTCCGATATCAAAGAGTGCGACAGACTGGTTTTTTATAGTAACAACAAGGCTCTTAATATTTTCCACAGTATCGTTGAAGACTCCGGCCATATCCCCGATTTCATCTTTCCGTCGAATATCCAACTGCCGGGTCAAATCTCCTCCCCCTACGCGGGTAAAGATTTCCATCATATTCTTGAGAGGACCACTGATGGAGCGGGCAATCAGGAAGGCAGCTACGGCTATGATTAAAAGTACTATCACGCTGATGATGATACTTATTCTCAACATTCTAAAAACAGGGGCATTAATAATATTTTGAGGCACACCTAACGACAAGGCCCAGGGGGTGCCGGTTTCCCCTATGGAAATGGGAACGTTGATAACGGTAAGATATGTCTTTACGCCGTTACTATTGGCAACGGTTGAAAAAAAGTATTGGCGGCCTGTTTTCACCGCGTTTAAAAAATCGGCCATACGGTTGCCTATGAGTTCCGCTTCGCTTTCAACCATTGGTTTTCCGATATGGGAAGGATCAAAATGGGCAGCCACAATCCCATTATTGCTGAAAGCCGCGGAGATAACGCCTTCGTAGGGATGTATGGCATCCACGGCGGCTTGAATCCTGGACAGACTAATATCTATACCTACAGCTCCGATTACCGCGCCGTTCTTTTTTATCGGGACCACCAGTGAGGTTATCAGCGTATCGACTCCGTTTATGTTATAAAAATAGGGTTCAATGATGGTTTCTTTCCCGGTTCTTTTTGGTACAAGGTAATAGTCTCCCAAACTGCTGTCATCATAACCTTCCAGAGCGGATAAGACAACGCCCCTATCTGTCCGTGCCCAGTAGGAGATGAACCTGCCAGTCCGATCCGTCCCTTCGGTATTTGCGTATCTGTCGTCCATTCCGTCCAGGGCATTTGGTTCCCAACAAGTCCAGACGGAGGCTATACCGGAATTGTTCTCCGCCTGCATTTTAAGCAACAGGTTGTATATGAAACGGCGTTGGGACGGCTCTATCTGCTCATAGGCCTCCATTGATACTGCAAGCGTCCTGATCATGCCGAAATTATTATCCATCCATGCCTTGATTGTAGACGCCTCATTTTTCCCCAAATTTTCCAATTCGCTCTCGATCAGCACGGTAATTTGTTTTTGGGAAATATTTACAATCGTTCCTAAAAGTACACCTATACCCAAAAAAGCAACGACAATGATCATAATGATGAGTTTTTTCCCAATTTTCATAAAACACCTCCGATTTTCATTTGTGACATTTTTAGTATATTTTTTTGGGGTTGTCAATAGTCTGAAGGCATAGGGCGGCAATTCCAATTTCAAAAAATGTGATATAAAGGGGCGTGATGGGCGGGGGCGATGGAATTTGAATTCCGGGTGTATTTCCCGTAGGTTCTTTAGTAGCGCCCTGTCGTCTTTCGCCGAACTTTTCGTAACTACCTTGAGTGCGTAGTCCTTGCCGGCCGTTAGGGATGTTGAGCAGGTGCCGATAGCGGCGATCTCGTTAAGCCGGCCAGTCTTCTCGTCCAGGTCTTAGGCGGTGAGGCTGTCTCGCTGTCGATGCCGTTAAACTCGACCCACACCCGCTCCCGTATATACTAATCTTTTTATAACTAAATACATATAGCGTATTGCAAGGAAGGTTTCTTGAAAAAATTGATGATGATATTTTTCTTACGCGCCAATCAGCGTACAGCAGCATGTACAAATTTCAACACCCCCGAAAGCCTTACCCCAGACTCGCGGAGTATCAGTTGGCGGACTATTTCTATCGTCAACAGCGCAAACTCAAACTGATATTGCAACGGGTTCCCCGCGGTTATTATCTTGTACAGATGAAGCATCTGCGCCCATGACAAGAGCGGGGGTCGTCCGCCGTGATTCTTATTATCTTTATAAGGCT
>JAITIR010000054.1 GCA_031279285.1 Spirochaetaceae bacterium
GGACCCGGAAAGCCTGCCGTCAACAAACGTTGAGCAGGCGATAATGTTTGTTGATGTCAGAAATTTTACCCGTATTTCCGAGGGGATGAGTTCACAGGCAACCACCGAATTTCTGTTTACGCTGAACAAGGGGCTTTCCATCCCGCTGATTGAGTATGAAGATACCGGCGTGGTTGCGTACACGGACAAGTTTATGGGCGACGGCATGATGAACGTGTTTGAAAAACCGGAAATAAGCCTGCGGACCGCGGTTGATATGCGCCTGCGTTTATACGACTACAACAAGAACATAAAATCATTATTTCCGGCAGCGCCGGATGATCTAAAAATTGAAATAGGCGCCGGCATCTCTTACGGTCCCGTAACGTTGGGTATAATGGGGCACCCGCACAGGCTGGACTTCACACCTATCGGCGATACGGTAAACATTGCTTCACGCCTTGAGACGCTTACAAAAATTTACCATACGCCGATTCTTATAAACGAGGCCATCTATGAAAGTGTCAACAGAGAGGATTTTACGCTACGCCATGTTGATAAGATTCGCGTAAAGGGAAAGAGTCAGCCTGTTGACATATACGAAGAATTCAGTACAAACAGCCCCAAAATACGCGATATTAAACTTCAACTTTTGCCGATTCTTGATGAATTACGGGAGATGTACTTTTCGGGTCAAAACTGGAAAGAAGCGGAAAGGCTTGCGTTATCGCTTTTGAAGCGGTACAAGGAAGCCGCCATGCTAAATAACCTGGGCGACGAGGTAGTGGATTATCTGCCTTACATATATCTGGGAAGGATGCGTTCGATCTCAAAAAAACCGGAACTTTTTCAAAACTGGAACGGCGTTTACACTTTTAACTAGAACATCCGCCGTTAAAATTTTACACTGAATTTACCGCCGACTCTTTTTTTACCACAAGCCCGCGCTCCAGCCTGTGATCTTTTACTTCCAGAATTTTTATTACAAGGCCGGCAAATTCCAGCTCGGTTTGTTCGCCGTCTTCCGGGACCTTGCCAAGTATGCCCAGCACGAGGCCGGCAAACGTATCGTACTCATCTACGGGAAGCCTCACGTCAAGGGCGCCGGCAAGTTTGTCCAACGAAGCGGCGCCGTTTACAAGCCATTCACCGGCGGAAGACTTTTCGATGAGCGGCGCGCCATCAACGCTGTCGTCAATGCTGCCTACGATTGCCCCCAACAGGTCGTACATCGTGATTATGCCTGTAAACCCGCCGTACTCGTCGATGACGAGGGCAAAGCTGTCGTGGCCGCTTTTCATTTTTTTAAAAAGCAGGTCCGCTTTAAGCGATTCGGGAACAAAGAGTGCTTCGTGTACGGCATTTTTCATTACGCCAGCCCGTGTATGGTCATTGAGCAGCAGATAGTCACGAGTCGAAAGCACCCCAACTATATCATCTATCGTATTTCCGCAGACAGGGTAATAGTTGTATGGGTTGTTTATTATGGTTTTGCGCCATACTTCGTCATTGTCCTTTAAAAACAGTATTACCACGTCAAGCCTATGCGTCATAAAATCGGAAGCGCTGCTGTTGTCAAATTCAAAAACGTTTTGAATTATTTCTTTTTCATTCTGTTCGATCACGCCCTGCTTGCTGCCGGCATCCACCATCAGGCGTATTTCTTCTTCCGTTACGGAGCTTCCTGTATCATTTGGATTTATGCCGAGGACAAAGAGTACCGCGTTGCTTGTCTTGCTTAGCAGCCATACGGCAGGATAAAAAAGTTTTGAAATTATTAAAATAAAAACTGACATTAAATATGCAAGATGTTCCGCCTTTTTCATCGCGATTCGTTTGGGGACAAGTTCGCCGAAAACTATCGTAACAAATGATAATAGGATCGTAATCAGTACAAGTGATATTGTTTTTAATGTCGAAGCCGCGAACGGAATTTTTGTGCTGGAAAGAAAAACGACAAGTTTGTTTGAGAAATTCTCCGCCGCAAACGCGCTGCCCAGAAACCCTGCAATTGTTATGCCGACCTGTATCGTTGCAAGGAATTTTTCGGGCTGTTTTATCAGTGACAACAAGCGTTTTGCGTTTTTATTGCCGTCCCTGGCACGTTTTTCAAGTTTTGTCCCGTTCAGGGATATTAGCGCGATTTCTGCCGACGCGAACACCGCGTTCAGCATTATTAGGACCATCTGCAGCAAAAGCTGAGGTAAATGCGGGTCCTGGGGGGGTTCGTTCATACTTTTTGTTGTTTTAACCTCATGTAAAAACAGAGCGCCGTTGCCGTCAAGGCATGTATGTATGGAGGACTGCCAACTCCGCGCGTAACTTCGTCCGCGCTTATCCTTTCCGCCGTGATGAACTCGTCCTTGTCGGGCTGTAAATCGCCGGCAACACTGATATCTTCCGCCAAAAAGAAATGAACACGGTTTGACATTATAGCGGGGTTGGGACTCATAACACCTAGTTTTGTTATTTTACCGGCGACACAGCCGGTTTCTTCCCGCAATTCTCGCGCTGCCCCCTCCAGCGGGGACTCACACGTTTCAATTATGCCGCCCGGAAATTCAATACTCATTTCACGCGAGCCATGCCGCCATTGCCGTACCATGAAGAAGGCGTCCCCGTCGTCCAGAACAGGAACAACAACGACCCAATCGTTGGTTTCGATTACGGTAAACGACCCACGTTCACCCTCCGGCGACAAGCACAAGCAATTTGTTACAGAAAAAATCCGGGCGTCAAAAACAGTTCGCCGCTCAAGTTCGTTCCATTTAAGTTGGTCATCAACCATATTTCGATGATAGCGATACCAGCCAGGAATTGGAAGAGGGTCAAGTATCCCTGCCCGATGGGTTTGAGCCATAGACTCAACGGGTCTGGTTGTGGTAGCTTTTGTGTATGGCAAAAATCAAACAGTAAAATTGCCGCACAAAACAACGTAAGCTGTGGCCTATGTTAGTGTCACGGTCTGTCGCCGTTTTTGGGTAAGAACCTGTGCAAAAAAACATGACCATGAGGATGCCAAAGCAGCGCCGGAAAACGCTTGGTGCATTTTTAAGAGATTCATTTAAGGAATGCCGTAATGCTAAAAACGCAAAGCCTTTGCGTGTATAAACAAAAACCCGCCATCGTTACCGCGATAGGCGAGAAGATCGCGATTAGCCTTGCCGACGGCGGTGATGCGCGGGTTCGCATGAAAGATATTGAGCTTCTGCACGAAGGGCCTCTCAGCAGCTTTGACAAGTTGGAGGACGGGGCCCAGGTGATCGATGTCCGGGAAGTTTGGGAACTGTGCCTTGCAGAGTACGGCGCGGCGGATAAAAAACTTTCGTTGCGGGATTTGGCGGAGCTTGCCTATGGTACGTTCACGCCGGCGGCAGCCTGGGCTGCGTACACGCTGCTCTACGAAGGCATCTATTTTGACGGTCCCGTATCCGCTATAAGGCCGCGTCCTGCCGCGGATGTCGAGGCTACGGAACAAAAGAAAAACGAAAAACACATTGATTCCACCAAGCGGGCGGATTTCATCAAACGGCTGCATTCCGGAGAGATCGACATTGAGGCGGATGCCCAGTACTTTCAGGATATTGCCGCGCTCGCCCTGGGAAAGGCCGTCAAGTCGCGGAGCTTGCGGGAAGCCGGTATTGAGGAAACTCCATACGCCGCCTACCGCTTGCTGCTGGGAACCGGGTACTGGAAGCCGTCTTTCAACCCGCATCCTTGCCGGTATGGGGTATCGCTCTTATCTGCCGACACCCCTATCCATGCTCCACCGGAAGAGGAGCGGATCGATCTTACATCGCTCCCTGCCTTTGCCATAGACAATGAATGGAGTGACGACCCGGACGACGCGCTATTTTTCGAACCGGACGGTGGAGGCGGCGGAACCTTGTACATCCATGTATCCGATCCTGCCGCATCGGTAAGGCACGGCACGGAGGCGGACAACGAAGCGCTCGCCCGCGGAGTTACCTTTTACGCGCCGGAGAGCATTTCCCGTATGATCACACCAGACGCCCTCCCGGTTTTTGCGCTCGGTTTATCGGAAACATCGCCCGCCCTGACTTTTAAGCTCGGTATTAGGCCGGACTGTACCATCAGGGATATTGATATTTTCAGATCGACCGTCCGCGTTAGCCGTTTGACTTACGCGAATGCGGACAACGACGAACGTATCGCACCGCTCATAGCGCTTGCTGCCGGCAACCTCGAAAAACGCCTCAACCTGGGTGCAACCCTGATAGAGTTTCCTGATGTAAGGGTCACGGTTAACGGTGAACAGGTAGAAATCGTGCCGCAGGAAGACTATGTATCCACCTCCGCCGTGCGTGAATGTATGCTGCTTGCCGGTGAAGCAGCGGCAAGGTGGGCGCTCGAACGAAGGCTGCCCTTCCCGTACATCATGCAGGAACCGGGCGACATACCGTCTACCATTTACGAAGGACTTGCCGGCTCTTACCAACTGCGCCGCTGTATGCGGCCCCGCAGCCTCTCCACAAAACCAGGCTTGCATTGGGGGCTTGGCCTGGACGCCTATTCACAGGTAACGAGCCCGCTCCGCCGCTACACGGATCTTCTAGCGCACCAACAGATAAGGGCGGTACTGCGCGGCGAGCCCCCGCTTGACGAGGAAACCCTGCTACTCAAGCTCGGCGCCGCGGAACGCGCCACAGTTGCGGCCGTACGCGCCGACCGCGCAACGGCACTGCATTGGAAGCTGGTGTACTTACTGGACAAACAGGACAGTGTTTGGGACGCTGTGATGCTCGAAAAATCCAGCGCCCGTGCCGTGATGTTTATCCCGGCGCTCGGCATGGAAATCGCCTGCGCGTTGAACCGCGGCCAAAAAGACCTTCTTCCCAACGACTCGGCTAAACTAAAGCTAAAATCCGTTAAGCTGGCGGAATCTGCGGCAAATTTTGTCTTTGATTAGAAAAGCCAGCCTTTTTCCCAGGTAGCCAGGATGGTTCGTTTGCCGGGCAAATTTTGTCTTTGATTAGAAAAGCCAGCCTTTTTCACAGGTAGCCAGGTGGAACTCCATATCGAGGTTACGGGAAATCCGGACGGTGAAAACGCCTACAGGGTAATCACAACTCTGGCCTCCCATGCCGTCACCGTGACGTTTGACGGCGGGGACCGCAAAAACGGCCATGCGGTACGCCGCGCGCTTGCCCGCTGGCTGGAGGTGAATGGCTATGGTTTGGACGGCACCATGTTCAATACGCCGCATTTATCGAAGCTTGATGAAAGCGATCCCGAACATTGGGTGAACGAATGGGGCTTTGAACTCATAAAGAAACGGAGTTAGCCTGATAAATTCGACAAATTCGTAAAAATCCTCTTTTTCGGCATTGACAACAGATCAGGGTTTCGGTATAGTTATATTGTACCGACCGTCGGTACAATAAGGGGTAAGCCAATGCGCGTTTCAAAGAAACACGATGTACGGTTGAATGAAATACTGGACGCCGCCGAATTGCTCTTTACCCAAAAAGGGTACGAACAGGCCACGGTAAACGATATTCTGGACAAGGTGGAGATCGGCAAGGGGACATTCTACCACTATTTCAAATCGAAAGAAGACGTGATGGCCGGCGTTATCCGCCGCATCGCGGAGGGCCTTGTGGAAAAAGCCCGGGCTGTCGCCGCGGACAACACGCTGAGCGCTCCCGAAAAAATGAAATCGATGTTATCGGCCGTCAGCCTTTCGGGAAACACCGGCGAGGCGGTATTGGAAGAACTCCACCGGCCCGCCAACGAGCGGATGCACCTAATGAGTATTGTTGAGGCGGTACGTGGTATCGCCCCGGTTATGGCGGAGGTGATACAGCAGGGTGTTTCCGAAGGCGTCTATCATACGCCGTACCCCCTTGAAACCATGGAATTCCTGCTTGCTTCCACTCAGTTTTTCTTTGTTGACGCGGTCTTTCAGTGGAAACCGGAAGAACTGGCAACACGGGTAAAAGCCTGTGTCCGTATTATAGAACTTTCCCTGGGCGCGGCTGAGGGCAGTTTTCGTTTTTTGAGCGGCGCCCTTGGCCCGGAAAGCGGGGAGACGGCTAAATGAACAAAAAAAATTCTCAAAATCCCCTTTCCCGCATTGACTCTGACATTGTGTCAGAGTTTAAGGTGAATGTGGAGGTTAAGAAAAAGGCATCATGAGCAAATACAAGCCGTTATGGAAACATCTTCAAATGGACGGAAGCCCTTTAGTGAAGTTTACTTTTGAGGAAATTAAGGAAGCGGTTGGCCTTGACATAGACCATACATTTTCAACTTACAGGAATGAAGCCGTTCATTTTGGGTATCAGGTTGCTAAAATTTCCATGAGAAGAAAGTACATTATATTCCTCAAATTGGATTGGATAAGCCGTTTGACCAATTATCCTTTCAGGCATAATCCGTTCAGTTTGGGTAACGGGTAGGGGATTCATGCATGGCATACATACACGGCATGGATACCTACACGCGGGAATACCCGCTGCTATCACTTTGCGGTCTGAACTGCGGGTTATGCCCAAGATACCATACCAGGGGAACCTCACGATGCCCCGGTTGCGGTGGCGAGGCTTTTTATGAGAAGCACCCTCCCTGCGGTGTGATTTCCTGCGCCAAACGTCATGGCGGCGTCCCGTTTTGCTATCTCTGCGGCGAGTATCCGTGCAAGAAGTATTACGACAGTAAGAAGATTACCGACTCATTCATTACTAAGCAACGGCAGCTTGCGGACTTTGAAAAGGTACGCGAGATTGGCCTTGAGGCTTACCAAGCCGAACTGGGTGAAAAGATGGGAATCCTTCAGTGTTTGCTGGACG
>JAITIR010000057.1 GCA_031279285.1 Spirochaetaceae bacterium
CTAAATAAGCCTTGTCAAAACTGCCAACCAATATCTTGAAGTCCGGTTTCGCCGTTTACGCGGCTTCAACGCTGTATAGCTTTGTGCAAACTCCTGGCTGACCAGATTAATCTGTTAGCAAAAAACTCATCACAATATTATAATATAATAAACAAATAGGATTTTATCAATATAAATGTGCCTGGCAAAATTCACGGACAAGAACGAATCTACCTGCGTACATTGGTACAGGCTGGCCTGCTTGACTATTGGGGTGGTGCAAATGATACTTGGGATGATGGAGTTGAACAGGATAATCCGTGGGGACTGCATAGAAAGCCTGAAGCGTATTCCTGACAATTCGGTAGACCTTGTTTTTGCCGATCCGCCGTACAACTTGCAGCTTAAGGGGGAACTGTACAGGCCCAACAATACGAAGGTTGATGGGGTTGACGACGGTTGGGACAAATTCGGGTCGTTCAGGGAGTACGATGATTTTTGCGCCGCGTGGCTTGCGGGGTGCCGCCGTGTACTTAAGGAAACAGGGACTATCTGGGTTATAGGTTCGTACCACAACATATTCCGTCTGGGAAGTGTAATGCTTGACCTTGGTTTTTGGATACTGAACGACATTACATGGCACAAAACGAACCCGATGCCGAATTTCCTGGGGAAGCGCTTTACCATCGCGGCGGAAACGCTGCTATGGTGTTCAAAAGGTGAGGGCCGCAAAAAGTATACATTCAACCACAAACTTATGAAGAGGTACAACGGCGGCAAGCAGATGGGCTCCGTATGGCGGATTGGCCTATGTACCGGGGCTGAGCGGATAAAGGACGCCTCCGGCAAAAAGGCCCATTCGACGCAGAAACCGGAGGAACTGCTAAAACGTGTGATTCTGGCGTCAACAAAAGCAGGCGACACCGTCCTTGATCCTTTTTTCGGGACGGGTACAACGGGGGCCGCCGCAAAAAAACTCAGGCGCAATTTTATCGGAATTGAACGGGAAGAGGGATACATTGAAATCGCGCAAAAAAGGATAGACGGCATTACGGAACTGTGGGAAGAGGCGGACTGGGCTGAGGATGAAAAAGAGAAGCGGGTCAAGGTTCCGTTTGTGAACCTTGTAAAAGATAGTATGATTAAAGCGGGCGACATTCTTTACACGAATGGGAGTTACGGCGCCGCCGCGCTTGTACTGGAAAACGGCTCGTTAAAGTACAACGACAGTACCGGCTCCATCCACAGGATAGGCGCGATGATACAGCGTACGCCGTCCTGCAACGGCTGGAAATTCTGGTACGCGGTTAAGAATGACAAGGCGCTGCTCATTGATGATCTGCGGAACGAGTACATAAGGAAGTATCATGGCGTACAATAACTTTACAGGCTTGAAACAGATCGCGATTCTTGGTTTGGGGCATTTTGGGAAAAGCATTTTGGATGAACTGTTGGAACTGAATGTTGACGTTCTTATCGTTGACAAGGACAGGGATGTTATCGACACGTACAAGGACAGTCCTGTAAACGCCGTGGCGCTCGATATTCTGACGGTAGAGACCCTGCGGAAAATACTGCCCGACTCGATTGATGTCGTGATCATTGATCTGGGAGGAAAGATAGAGGCTTCCGTCCTTGCGACAAGTTACTGCGCGAAACTTAACATAAAAAGCATTATCGTCAAGGCGGAGACGGACACCCACGGCGAAATACTTGAACTGGTGGGCGCCACCAAGATTGTATTTCCGAACCGCGAGGCGGCAAAGCGAGTAACGCCTCTGCTGTTTTCCACGTCGATGCTCTCGTACCTGCCTGTAAGCGGCGGTCTTGCTATCGCGGAACTGTCGATACCGGAACTGTTTTTCGGGAAAACCCTAATAGAAACTGAACTGCGAAAAAAGTACCAGCTTAACCTGCTTTCGGTACGGACCGAGGATACGGAATACACGATCTGTGAACCTAATTATGTTTTTAAGGCCGGCGACATCGGTCTTTTTTACGGGATCGGCGAGGCGCTGCAGGAATTCAGCGGCAGCCCGCTACGCGGGCGTCACCCGCACGGCAACTTTATTGCAAGAATGTTGAAGTCGCTACGAGGCCGTTAATACCAGGATATGCCTGTGAACAATGAAACCAAAAACAAAGTGATGCTGAAAGCCGCCTGCGCGGCGGGGGTTCTTCTGCTGTTGCTGTTCCTCGGACTCACGCTGGGAACTTCTTTTCTTGCGGGAACCGGCATCCTGCCGATCAGAAAAGGCCGGTCCGATTTTTACCAGACCTTGTATCTTTTCGATAAGGTTTTGGCTATGGAATACGAGAACGGCAGGCCGAACCACACCCACATAGGTAATCTGTTGAAAGAGCTTGAGAAATCGGCCGTGGGTACCGAGTCCTGGCTTTCGTTGCTGAAACGTTACAGAAAGCTGTCGAAACGGTACGGCGAATACGTTGAAGGTTACCGCGTTGCGGTAAGCCTTGCCGAAAGAAAGTATCCGCAGTCCGCCCCGATCGCCGCGCTGTCCGCGGAGGCGGCGCTGTCCATGAACGTGGACGGCGCGCCGTTGGGAAAGCTTGAAAAAACCGCGCTGCTGCTCAGCGAAAGCGGACCTCTTTCGCAGGGTTCGTTTTTTCCGATAGCGTTCTGCCTGTACGCCGCGGGCGGCAGCTTCGACACGGTAGAATTGGCCCGCTCCGTCGAGAAGGCCGGCGCTCTGTTCGATGCGTTCAACGGCAGCCTGGGGTGGGCCGGCGGAGGAGGACTTGACGGGAGGGCGAGGGAGGCCATGCTTGTGGACGCGGCCCTGCTAAAAATTGTGGACGGCAGGGGTGAGGAGGCTGGAGCCGGCCTTGCCCGGCTGGAGCCGGGCAAGGCCGCGCTTCCTGTAGCGCTCTCGTTCATCGCGAGCTATTCTTTTGACTTTGCAAACCCGCTGCTTGCGGCGGAACTTTGGACAAAGGCCGGCGGTGAAAAGAACCTGGCCCGCGCCGCGTCCGCGCTCTACATCGCGGGGGAAACGGAAAGCGCCAAAAACCTGTGGCTGTTGCTGGTAAAAAATCAGGCCGGCGGGGCAGGGCATGGCAAATTCCTTTACAACCTGGCCGCGGCTGCGACGAGCGATTCCGAAAAAAAACTGTACCTTGAACAACTGCTTGCCGGCACGGAAAACGGCGGCTACGACCCCGTTACTGTAAATTCGGGCTTGGTGATGTACTCCCGCCTTCAGACGGGGGAGCGCGCCCGCGAGATTCTCCGGCTTTCCAGCCGCCCTGACCAGCCACTTACCGAAGAGACGGCGCTTCTCGATCTGGAATACCTGCGGCGCAGCCTGGAAACGATGCCGCCCGACCGTGCCGTAGCGGAAACATGGCTGCTCCTGGACCGGCGCCCTGACGAGGAAGACGTTTACCGCTGGGCCGCCTGGTACTTTGAGTACCAGCGCCGTTACGAGGATTTGGAGGCTTTGCAACGTTTTGCCGATCAAAACCGCATGGAGAGTCCGTTTTTAACGTTCCACAGGGCTTTGCGGCTTTCAAGGGACGGAAACATAACGGAAGGGCTGGAACTGCTTGAAAACTCAGACGCCATTCCGGCATGGCAGCGACAGGCGAACATTGCTCTCTTTCTGTACGCCCGTCGTGAATTTGCCGCCGCGCTTAAGCGTTGGGAGGAGGCCGCCTCCATGCTTCCGTTCGATGGCTCCCCTTTTGTCCGCGCGTCCGGCGCCCGGATTTACCTTAAAACGGCGCAATGCAGGCGCATACTGGGCGGCAGACCGGAAGATATACGCCACGATCTGGAGCGCGCCCGCGCCCTTGACGGCGAAAACCT
>JAITIR010000008.1 GCA_031279285.1 Spirochaetaceae bacterium
CGCGTGATTGGCGCGCCGCAGGCGCCCCAATCAGCGGCAAGCCGCAGAGCAGCTTGTCTTACAGAACGAACCTCGTAAATGATGCAACGCTTACAAGATACCCCGCCCTTCAGGGCGGGGAGGTTCATTCTGCTTAGGAGTCTAATACCCCGCCGCAAATTTTGCGCACAAACTTGTTTACGCCTCTGCGGTGGGGCGGTTCATTACAGGCATACCGCTTTTTACTGTTTGAAGTTCCGTATGGGCTGACATCCTCACTTCCGCAAAACGGACATTTTAATGCTACAGCTACCATAACTTTCCCCTCATGAAGTTTTGGTACATTATATCAGCCTTTGTAACAATGAGTCTAGGCCATTACCCTGGTGCCGGCTGGAGTTTACTCCGCAAACCCCGGAGACTTCAGTACTCGCCGCGCAACGGGATGCCGCTTAACAACAGTATTTCCGGTCGGTATTCAAAGTGCATCGTGTCGTACAACAGCCACTTGCCGCCCCAAACAAATCCGTACGCCTCGAACGCCTTGATGACGGCTTTGGGCGGGCTCATTCTTTTTGAATAGGGCACGTCCCACCAGTCAACGTTTTTTTGCGCTGTCCAGAGCCAGTATGTTTCCTGCCTGTTTTTTGAGGAAGGCAGCAGGTCGATTGCGGTACCGTATGCGTGGTTACTGCGGCTATGGGTATCCGCTATGTCGCGCCAGTTCCACGCGCTTACGGTTTCCAGCCTGGAAATCCACTGCCGCACCTCCGGGTCCGCCGCAGCGGCTTCGTTGATCTTCTGTTCGACAAGCGCCAGTTCTTCGAGTATCGCGCGGTGGACCAGCACCTTTCGCCCCAGGAAGGTGACCGTTTTCTGCTGCGTCCAGGCCTCCGCCCGGTTATGTACCCGCCAAAGGTCGTCGTAGAACACCTGGGCACGGTTTGGCACCCCGCTTGCCCTGCGCGCCTTGGTCATAAGCGCGTAGCGAGCGGCGTTTTCAGGTGTCGTCGGCTGCCATTCGGGAAGTTCGTCAGGGTAGTTGTAGAAAGGTTGGGGGCTGTACAAGTCCGCCATGTCCCGCAAGTCTTCGGGCAACATACGGCCGTCCGCATAGTAGTACCATTTGCCGCGCAGTTCCAGCGCCCAATCGTCGTCTTTGAATGAGACTTCGCCGACTCGTTTGGGATGGGCGAGAGCGATCGCCTTTACCACCTGTTCCGCCCGTGACGGTCCCTTCTGAATAACAATATCCGGCGCGAGAGGGTTTATCAACGTGAGCGCCGAGACGGACATATCTACTTCCGAAACATGGAATTCGTCCGCCGTCTGCCGCAGGGAAGCGCTCGCTTCCGTGTTTCCAAGTGAAAAACAGCAAAGATTCACCGCCCAAAAGAACAGGGCGCGGAGGCACCAACGCCCCGCCAGCACCTTTGCGCTCCGGCTGCTTTGTGCCGGCTCTGAATGATAATGGGCTCTATTTTTTTGGATCACTATATTTCCAAATTAATGAATGGCCGGTAACCCAGCCTTTTCTCCCTACAAACATTTGAAATGATAAGTCAGAAGCCAAAATTGAGCAAGCCGCTTGCGGAGTTGTTGACAGTGGGAGATGGTAGAGGGTTAACAGCGCTATGCGCCGTTAATGGTTTGAAATCGGAATCGCTGAAGTTAGGCAATGCGCCTACTTGTATAAAGTTTATCAAGCCCCTATACTTAAGCATGAAATTTATAAAGGAGTTTATATGGCAGCAAAGTTTGAAATCTTTCTAGACCGGAAAAAACAATACCGGTTCCACCTCAAGGCGAGTAACGGGGAAACCATCGCCGCAAGCCAGGCGTATGACACCAAGGCAGCATGTATTAAGGGCATCAAATCGATCCAGAAGAACGCCCCTGTCGCCGAAATCATTGATCAAGAAGAAACGGCAAAAAAGGCGGACAAGGCCGCTCCCGCAAAGCGCGGTTCCAAGGCTGCGTCCTCCGTTGCCGAAACCAAGGGAAAAAAGCCGCAAGCCTAGGACGGAATAGCCTCCCATATCAACTGATATGGATAATCGCTATTCTAACCCACCGGAAGCATACCAAAAGTAATCGTTCCGGTTGACCGTTTCATTCACTGTGGTGGTCTATCCCACTCCGCAAATTTGTTTGCGCTCTTGTCGTGCGAAGCCTCGTCTATAATGTTTGTTAAATTGTTAATTGTTTCTGGCCATCGGGCAGAAGGCCGATTGGACGGGGATAAGGGAATTCCGGACAAAAAATCGCTAACTGCCGACTCGTCCACACCTCGTCGGTGGCGAGGCGCTGAGTGGTGTGTCAATGAACCTCCTCCGCAGTGAAGGCTAAACTTGGATAGTGAGTGAAGAGTGTGATAAAATATGGCCAGTAAACGAATTATAATGTGAGTGAACAGGTAAACAACGTATTTCACCCACGACCCCTGACGGTTGAAATCGGAATCGCTGGCCGGTACCCAGCATTGACAGTTTTCATTTTCAGCGAGCCAACACCGCCTTACACCCGGACAAAAAAAATGATAAATTATACTCAATAGAGACTGTTCCAAAACCGTGTCCCGGCTATGCCGGTACCGTTTAGCGCACACTCGATTAGTTTTGGGACAGGCTCAATATACTACTGTTATTAAGGGGTGTTTTGTGGAATTTTCTAATCTTCATAAGGCCAGGTACGGGTATCAACCCAAATTACCTGCGATTTTTAAAGAAGCTGTGCCTAATGTGGTTCTAGAAATGGGTGACAAGACGAGGGCAGTTTCCGATCATGATGAACTCAGCGCGTTATTTAAACACAGTTATGGCAAGCCGATTGTACGTTTTGTTAAGGGACGGAATGAAAAATCGGACCGTGTTTTGAATGTAGGGGTGATACTTTCCGGAGGGCAGGCGCCCGGGGGTCATAATGTGATCGCGGGCTTGTTTGACGGACTCAAAAAGGGGAATCCGGCGTCGAGGCTGTACGGGTTTTTGGGCGGCCCCTCCGGGCTTATCGGGGCTAAATACGTTGAAATCGACGCCGCTTTGGTGGAACTGTACCGGAATACAGGCGGTTTCGATATGATTGGCTCCGGGCGCACCAAGATTGAGACGCCTGAACAGTTCGCCGCATCGCTGGAAACCGCCAAAAGACTCGATCTCCACGCGCTTGTGATAATAGGCGGCGATGACAGTAACACGAACGCCGCACTGCTGACTGAATATTTTATTGAGAAGGGTAGCGGCGTACAGGTGATAGGTTGTCCTAAAACGATCGATGGCGATTTAAAGCACGAGCATATTGAAGCTTCATTTGGTTTTGATACGGCGGTAAAGACATACGGCGAACTTATCGGTAACATAGCTCGGGACGCAAACAGCGCAAAAAAGTACTGGCACTTCATCAAACTGATGGGACGGGCCGCAAGTCATATCGCGCTGGAGGCGGCGCTGCAAACCCACCCAAATATCTGCTTTATTTCTGAAGAAGTTGAGGCCCGCAGGCTGTCCTTGTCAGATGTTGTCGGAGAAATATGCGACACGGTGATAAAACGGGCAGAAAACGGCGAAAATTTCGGTGTAATTCTGATACCGGAAGGGCTTGTTGAGTTTATACCCGAAATAAAGGCTCTGATTTCTGAATTGAACGAGATTATGGCAAAGTTTAAAACCGAATTTGAGGAGATTAGGTCATTTCAGGGACACTGCGCGTGGCTGGAAAGGAAACTTTCACGTCCTTCACTGGTGCTTTTTGAAAGCTTTCCGGAAGAAATTGCCAGGCAACTGTTGCTTGACCGCGACCCGCACGGTAATGTGCAGGTTTCACGGATAGAAACTGAAAAATTGCTGATGCATCTTACGGAAAAGAGGCTTGCCGGGATGAAGGTTTCAGGCGCTTACAATGGGGAATTTGCCGCGATCGGACATTTTTTTGGATACGAGGGACGCTCCGCCTTTCCAAGTAATTTTGATGCGGACTACTGTTACAGCCTGGGCTTCAGCGCCTTCTTTTTGATCGCGTCAGGACTTACCGGCTATATTTCCAGTGTCAGCAACCTCAGCGCGCCCGCCACGGAATGGGTCCCGGGAGGTGTCCCGATCACTATGCTGATGAATATGGAGCAACGTAAGGGTAAAAAGAAACCCGTTATCAGGAAGGCGCTGGTTGACCTCGACGGAGAGCCGTTTAAGGCCTTTGCCGCGCTGCGTAGCGAATTGGCGCTGAAAACCTGCTTTAAGTATCCGGGCTCCATACAGTACTTCGGTCCGCCCGAGATCTGCGATATTACGACGATAAGCTTACAGCTTGAGCACAGGGGTGCTTTCCGAAAGGCTGTCCGTACATAGCTTCTTATGAATATTGAAAACGCGGGTACAATTAAAAACCATCGTAGCAGGGAAGAAGGTCTTATCGTGTACCCTGTCTATTCGCGTAGGTCAGCGGGGCTTTCCATAGGTATAAATTTGTACCCCGACAGGAAGCGGTGCAACTTTGATTGTAGGTACTGCGAGGTTTTTCCGTTTGCGAACAATGTGACCTTTTCGCAAACATTGATGGAGAGTGGTCTGCGAAAGACGATAGCGGAAGCCTCGGCGCGTAATGTTCCGGTAAAGGATATTTGTTTTTCCGGTAATGGCGAGCCGTCAATTTCGCCTGATTTTGTCCCGGCGTTGCTTGCGGCGGCCTCGGTACGGGAGGAGATGGCGGCTGGCGCCGACCTCGTGGTGATAAGCAACGGCACGGGGCTTTTGCGGCAAGACTGTTTTAATTTTCTGGAAGGCGTGGTACGTCCACCCGTTTCGGCGCGGCTCTGGATAAAACTGGACGCGGGCAGCCCGGCCTGGTACGAAAAGATAAACGGTTGCGCCATCGGCTTTGATCGGCTTACCGGCGCGGTAAAAGAGTTTTCGCGCAATAACGAGTGCGTGATACAGACGATGCACTGCTCGGTAAACGGCGAGTCTCCATCTGTAGAAGAGGTATGCGCGTGGGCCGCCCTTACCGCCGAAATCGCAAAACCAGGAAATGTAAGGCTAGTGCAGGTATACGGCAAGGCGCGCCCCAGCCCGCACGATCCGGTCTGCGCCGCGCTCCCGGAATCCTCACTCGAGGAACGCGCCGGCGCCCTACAAATGGCGTTCGAAACGGCAGGTATAAGGACCTCCGTCGCGATCTACGAATAACTCACCTGGCGTCAACCCGCCGTTCGCCGGATGATTCTATTTACAATATGCGGTACATGGTATAAATTAGTATAAATACGCAATGCCAGTGAAGGTTGCGCGTTTATTAATACTAAAGTGTTGATGGTCGATTGACGTAAACGGCGATTCTGCCGCTTTTTATGGGAGTATGTATGAAAAAGAGAGTGGTGCTGGCCTATTCCGGCGGATTGGATACTACGGTAATTATCCCTTGGCTTAAAGAAAACTACGACTGTGAAACAATCGCCGTTTGTGTGGATGTGGGGCAGGAAGCGGATTGGCAAACGGTTAAACAACGCGCGCTTGATACGGGCGCGGTGGCCTGTCATATCGTGGATGTAAAAAAAGAGTATGTAGAAGGTTACATCTGGCCTACGTTAAAGGCCGGCGCCCTGTACGAGGATAAATACTTTCTTGGGACATCGACGGCGCGCCCCTTGATCGCCAAAACGCTTGTGGATTATGCGCGAAAGGAGGGCGCTCAGGCGGTTGCGCACGGGGCGACCGGCAAGGGAAACGATCAGATACGTTTTGACCTCGGAATAATGGCTTTTGCGCCCGACCTGGAAATCATAGCCCCTTGGCGCGAGTGGGATCTTAAAAGCCGCGACGAGGAGATAGAGTATCTTGAAAAGCGGGGACTGCCCGTACCGATGAAGCGGCGCGAATCGTACAGCCGGGACGATAACCTGTGGCATATCAGCCATGAAGGGCTGGAACTGGAGGATCCGAATAACGAGCCGGACTATAATTCCATGCTCAAAATGACGGTTCCACCCGAAAAAGCGCCGGACAAGGCGGTTTATGTCGAGATTCTATTTGAAAAAGGCATCCCAACGGCTATAAACGGCAAAAAAATGGACGGGGTAAGCCTTATCTACGAGTTGAATAAGCTGGGCGGGGCGCACGGCGTGGGACTGGTCGATCTTGTCGAGAACCGCGTTGTGGGCATGAAGAGCCGCGGCGTGTACGAAACTCCGGGCGGCAGCATCCTGTACTATGCCCATTCCGAGCTTGAGCATATATGCCTTGACCGGCAGACCTACTCCTTCAAACAAATCGTCAGCGACAAGCTGGCAGAAATTATCTACGGTGGTTTTTGGTTCACGCCGCTACGCGAAGCTTTGAGCGCGTTTGTCGATTCGACACAGGACAGGGTGAGCGGTACGGTGCGACTAAAGCTGTACAAAGGCGCCATAAGCCCCGCTGGAGTCTCGTCGCCGTACTCGCTATACAACGCGGACCTTGCCAGCTTTACCACGGGGGAACTGTACGACCATGCGGACGCGAAAGGCTTTATCCGCCTGTACGGACTGCCTGTTCTGGTACGCGCCCTGACAAGCCGCTAGACGCTTCCGGCAAGTCTGGAGTTTACCTAGACAAGCGGCTTGTGGCGAGGCGTTAAACGGAACCTTGCCAACGAAAGCCGTTTAGCGCGAGGGCCGCAAACGGGGAAGCGCCCGCCTTAATAATCGTTGGGCGTATTTCCTGTTACAAGGCCGCCTAATCTGTTAAATACGGCACCGTATTGGCCTGTAGAAACACCGCCGCCAGTAGCGCTGGTATTGCCGCTGATAGTTCCGCCGCTCATCGTAAAATTACCCATAGAGACTACGTGTACCGCGCCGCCAGCGGAAGCCGATTCATTGCCGGTAATTTCACCGCCGGTCAGGTACGCGTGCGAATCGCCGTCAATAAATAGACCGCCCCCTTTTTCTGTTTTTACGCCGCCATTCTTCTCTATTTTAC
>JAITIR010000085.1 GCA_031279285.1 Spirochaetaceae bacterium
GATGGAGAATGGCGCATATACCAGAGGATTGCAGGTCCGTACCGTTATGCCGTCAACGAGCCTTCGATATTTTCTCTTAGCGTTGACAAAAATGGGCGTATCTTTGTCTGCATAGCCGCTTCCACGTTTGAAACCGAAATTCTTGTATCGGATGACTATGGAGAACACTTTGAAAAGTACACGCTGAACGAAAACGGCGCTGTTTCTGATAATTCCCGGATAGAAGATGCGAATGAAACGCTGGCGCCTAGAATCTTTCACATGGCGGATAATACGGCGGTGATGTTCACGCTGCGTTCACAGGGGGGCGGCATGGGGCTTTACTATGCCAGGTCAGAAGATGGGTATACATGGTCGCGTTTTTCCCCTTTTGTAACGGAGTCTTCTCTGCAACTAAACTTTCTACCCACCCATGCCGCGATAGGAGGCACGGACTATATCGTATTCCAGTCGCTGGTTTCAGGCAGCATGAACCAATCAAGTTTTCAACTGTACGTCAAATCGACAGATGACGGCGGCATGAATTGGTCTAATGCGGCGCGTATCACCACGTTCAGCGACGCGGGTTTAAGCGTAAATCCTGACAATTACAACAATGAGCGTGCAAACCTTTCGGTAGCGGACGGCAGGCTGTTTTTGGTCTGGGAACGGCGCGATACCGCCGCCTCGCCGCAGATATATGGGGTAACGCTTAACGCTGACGGTTCGCCCTACGAAATAGCGCGGCAGATAAACTCGGAATCCACGTACTGCAACAATCCTGTGGCGGTTGAATTCAATGGTCAGAGCGTTGTGCTGTGGTTTGATAACCGGCTTGGACAGAATCAGGCTTTCATGGCGGTAAATGAAGACGGTGTCTGGCAAAACACCGAGTTGTCTCGTTTTTCTGAATCGGTAATATTTGTGCGCCCTGTACTGGCAGGCAGCACATTTTATGTATTCTGGCAGGAAGCGCGCGGCGGCGTAAACAAGATATGTATGCTGCCGTCCGATGAAACCGTGTCCGAAGTAGAGCTTACAGCGGAGAATTTTACACCGGGAAGGCGCATATCAAGCGGAGTGGCGCGGATAAGCTGGAAGGTGCCGTACGATTCGTCCGGCATAAAGGGGTATTCCTGGGTTTGGAGCCGTGACCCAAACGCCGTCCCGCCTGATGGTATAATGGCGCCGGACTGGAATACATCTGTCGAGGAAATCGCATCTGAGGACGGCGTTTGGTACTTTAACATAACCGCTGTGGATAACGCCGGTAATCGTTCCCAGCCTGTAAGCCTTGCGTTTATACGGGATACTACGCCGCCTCCTGCTGCCGCCGTCATACCGCCGCCACTCGACACATCAGGCAGCCTTTTTTCAAACACGTTTACCCTCCGTTGGATGGAGCCGCCTGCTTCGGACATAGCGGGCTACGCATGGACGCTGGATTATCTTGCTCCGCCGGGCGCGGGATTGGAAACTGCCGTTAAGCTTGCCGCCAATATTGACGATTCACGGGCTTTACGAAACCGGGGAACTGAGAATTATGCCACATTTACAAACGAGGATAACGGCTGGTGGCGTTTTTCCGTCGTGCCGCTTGATGACGTAGGGAATGTGGGGGCGGCGTCATCTATAGTTTTCCGCCTAAACAAGTATATCCCGCATACCTTTATAACGCTGCTGTATTACAGTCAGGATGTACAGGGCGATCTGTCAATAGAGATAATAGGGCGCGGCTTCACGGAAAGCGGTGTGGTAAGCGATATATTCTTCGTCAAAGACGGGAAGGAGGTAAGGCGGCTTAAACTAGAAAACGGAGATTACTCCGTATCCGGCGACAGGGAGATACGGGTTACCGGCGTAGAACTGCTGCCTGAGGGGGACTATTACATAGTGGTCAGGCACCCTTTGCGCGGGGACGCGGTATCGCCGAAACCGATGAGCATCACAAAGACATTTACAGTAAAATTCGGCGATTATGAAAATAGATGGCAAAATTCATGGAAGTGGCAGATGGGGAAAGAGGTTGCGCTGGATATTTCCGCCGTTTCACTCGTTATTATGCTGATATTTTGTGCTATTTTTGCCGCGCTTACACTTCGCTGCATAAATGTTATACTGGTAGAAAACAGGGCTATCCGTGTAGAAGTCTTTGCCCTGCTTAACGAGGATTTGATGCCGGTAGAAAAAAAGAGGAAAGCGATGCTGGTCAAACGGCGCGTATTGGGTCTCCGGCTGAAATTCGCGTCGTTTATCCTTGCTCTGGTACTGCTCATTGTTGCTATGCTCTCTATACCGTTGTTCCTGACTATGAGCCGGACGCAAAGGGAGACCTTAATGCGCGGAATGTGGGACCGTTCGGCTGTTTTGCTTGAAGCCCTAACACGAAGCGCGCGCGTATTTCTCCCGTCGAACAATGTACTGGAACTAGGTTACTTACCTTCACAGATAGTATCTGTTCCTGAAGCGCGTTACGTTACGATAACAGGTTTCGGGTCTGGAGACACGGTAGGCAATGACTATGTATGGGCGACCAACGACCCGGACATACTACTGAAGATAAACACGAATACCCTTGAGTACGGCATATCGCGTATTACCGATGATATAAGCACGGCGCTTTCCGCACTGAACGATGAATTAAACACAGAGGCGCGTGAAGCTGTCGGTGATATGACGGAAAGTATAACTCAGTTCAATCGTGAAAGTATGAGCCTTATCCTTGCCAATGATGCTGAAAGCCGCCGCAGGCTCGAAGATATACAGGTTACGACACGCGGTCTTGAAAACAGGATAACGCTGATACTCGATAGTATAAGCAGCAATATAAATTCATATCCGGAATTCGACATAGACGGGATGGATATGTCAAGAAATAGAAACTATCTGTTGTACAAGCCGGTAATGTTCAGACAGAGTACCAGCGACATCTATGTACGCGGTATAGTGAGGTTGGAAATATCCAACGAAACCATACTCGTCGCTATACGGGAAGGGCAGCGGAACATACTGACTACCATAGTCTATGTAGCGCTTATAGCTATAGCGATTGGCGGTACCGGCGCTATTGTTCTGTCTTCCCTGATAATCCGACCTATACGCCGTCTGGTGCGGCATGTTGAACAGATACGGGATACGGAAAACAAAGCCGAACTAGAAGGCATAGAAATTGAGCTAAAAACCAATGATGAATTGGCCATACTCGCCGGAACGATTAACGATATGACGCACGGCCTTGTAAGAGCGGCCAAGGCGGCGGAAGATCTGTCTATAGGCAAAGAGATACAAAAGAAGTTCATACCGCTCGAAACGGATAAGGACGGAAACAAACTCACTTACGGTTTAGAGACGGCACGAAACACAAAATTTTTCGGTTACTACGAAGGGGCAAAGGGTGTTTCGGGCGATTATTTTGATTATCAGGACATAGACGGACGGTATTTTGCGATAATAAAATGCGATGTGGCTGGGAAAGGCGTTCCCGCGGCGCTTATAATGGCGCAGGTCGCCACGATGTTCCGCAACTACTTTAAGACATGGACCCCCACCGAAGAGGGTATGCGTATAGAATCCCTTGTCTACCTTATAAACGACTTCATAGAGACGCTTGGCTTTAAGGGGCGTTTTGCCGCTTTTACCCTTTGCATATTCGACTCGGAAAAAGGATTGCTGCGTTTTTGCAACGCCGGCGACAACCTGATACACTGGTACGACCACTCCGAAAGGCGGCTAAAAACTATTGCGTTGCCGCAGAGTCCGGCGGTCGGTGTTCTGCCAAACACATTGCTGGAACCAAACAATGCATACCAGATTCAAACGTTAGCGCTGGATCATGGTGATATGCTGCTGTTGTATACGGACGGTATAGAGGAGGCAAAGCGCCTGTTCCGCGATGAAAACTTTGACGAGATAAGATGTACCTATAACGGACTGCCTAAAGATTCGCCGCACGGTAACCATGTTGTCGGGCAATACGGCGAAGAATTAGGCGCTGACCGAGTTGAAGAGATAATCAACGCCGTTATGAACAAAAGCGAATACACATTGTACAAGTACCATAACCCGCTGGGTGAGGTATACTACCATTTTGATTTTTCCGCCTGCCGAGGCGCGATAGAAGATGTGATTATGGCTTTGGTGTCTGTAGAAAAGGTATTCCGAATGTACGAAAGGACTGATGCCGGGAATGATGAACGTGTTCTTGTTGACGGCAAGATAGACTCTTTCCTGCGCGATTACTTTCTTGAGTACCGCGTCTACTGCGACCCTCAGGATCATCCTGAAAACCCCATGTACGTTTACTATACCGGCATGAATGAAGACGAACAATACGACGATATTACAATACTGGGACTACACTGGCATTGAGGAGAATGTGGAAGTATGATTTTATAAAACATGGCGGGTCTACCCTATTGACTTGCGCCGCAAAATCAGTGAAACTAGACGATATGAAAGCCATAAAATCGCAAAAAAGTACCCCCCCCCCCCCCCACTCTGCCCGTATTCTCAGCCGTTCAAAACATTTACTGTGGTCGTTAGTATTCAATATTAATGAATCGCTGGGGATTATTCCCGGAATATGGACGTCAGCCCATACCGCGAAGTTAAGAAAATCAAATTATAAACCGAAACATACAATCAATAAAATAGCCGTCATAGTAAACCTTCGTTTCTCGATAGAGCATCTGTCTAATATACTTTCGTATATGAACGGCTTCGAGTATGACCTAGTTTATTTCGGCTTCACACGGCTGTCCGGCTGTCTTGAATATGCTAAGAAGAATAATTGCAAGTCCGTTTCCGTGTGCAGCCTAATTAAAAACCGCGCCACCTATAGGCTGGCGGTAACCATGTGCTGTGATAACCCTGTTCAGCGTTACGGCATAGAATTTATCGCCAAAGAAATATTTATGGTTCAAACCATGATTGACGGAAGCCCGCCTTTTTTTACAGGCGGCGCGTCGAAACTTCCGTACGATTACCTGTCGTGCTGCGGAGACTATCAAAAACGGCGCATCGAAAAACATATCAGTCCAGACAAATTGTTTATGACAGGATATCCGCGTATCGGCAATCATCATACTGACAGAATACAGGCGGAGAAAATAATATATTCGCAGGCAAAGCGCGGCATAGTCCGCGGTAAAAAAACTATCCTTTGGCTTCCGAGCCATACAAAGACAACTTCTGTTTATACATTTGCTGCGGCGCTTGCAAAAATACAAACAGAGTATAACATCATCGTCAAGCCTCATCCGCTGCTGCTGAATGTAGAAAAATTCATGCGAAAGTCCGCGCGGGAAATCATTGTTATAAACAAAACGCCAAACGAAATCTTGTTTCCCGCCGCCGACTTTGTGATATGCGATTACGGAGGGTCGATTTTTTTGGCGATAATGGCGGATAAAAACGTATTGTTCTTTAACGCGGACGCCCCTGAATTGCCTTCTAACATTGCGCCGGAAGATGTTCCGGAAATCGCCATCCGCGACCGAATCATTAACTTCTACGTTGACGAGGAGGAAAAATTATTTGCCGCGCTGAAAGATGATTCCGTATGGGAAAAACAAAAAGAAATACGCCGTGAAATACGCGCTGAAT
>JAITIR010000130.1 GCA_031279285.1 Spirochaetaceae bacterium
CCCAACACCGTCAGCACCACCCCGCCGGCAAGTTGTAGTACAGCGCGTACACCGGTTTTTGAAAGGGAATTTTTTGACGGCATTTCGCCCCGTTCTGTCGAGTCATTCATCACAAACCTCACTACAAGTTCATTTAACCACAATTATTGATTAAAGTAATCCCCCAAAAAGCGGGGTGTATATATTTTGCGATAGCCGTAAATTGAAAAGCGGATTATTTAGGGCATATATGGAGTTGGTTTAAGGTTCAGCGTTACCGGAATTTATTTGCAGGAAGAGAAGCCCCGCCGCGCCTGTGTTCCAACTTTCGCGTTCCTCCCACGCGGCAACGCACGCTCCACCGGTTTGGGAGTAAGCCGTGTAGACAAAGTCCTGAGGGAGCGGCGGAAGACCTCTTGGTAATTCCGGGATGCCGGCGCCGTCCTCACAGTTTGCGGCGGCTCTCATTGCCGCCCGCATGTAGTCGCCGAACGGGATTTCTTCTCCATTGACAGATAAATTTTCTGTACGCATATAACCGATCTTTCCCGTTCCGGCACCTTTCCAAACCGCCTTGAAGTACCAGGTACCGCCGTCCGGTGTAAAAAAGTCCTCTATATCCCAGCCTTCCGCTCCGGGGAAACCGGAAAAAACGGGAATTTCTACAGGTTCAAGGCCTGTAATGCCGTCTTTGACAGTGAAAACTCTTATCGAGGGTGGCGGAATACCGTGTTCAACAAAAAAATCATCACGGTACAGTAAAAAAGCCGGTTTACCCCGGAAAGTAAACGCCTTGAGCATCGTATAGCGCGGCGTAAATTTCGATTCTTCAAGGAAATAAAGCTCCAGAAGGCCGTCCTCCACTTCCTTTATAAGCAAAAAACCGTGCCGGTTCACAGCTATGGCAAGTCCATCGTGCCATTGGACGATGCCTGCTGCGTGTTCCGCTAGAGGCCAGGGCTCAAACGGCTTTAACGTGGCTGTCTCAGGCGAGACTACCGGACGGACGTTAGCGCCGTCAAATTCCGTCCATACCGGCGCCGTACCCGTCTGTACCAGAACGAGAGGCCGCGGCCTTTCGTCCGCTTCCCATGGCGGCGGCAGAGGCGGCGGCGCGTCAGCAGGCACGGTTTTTTTGGGACAGCCGCAAACGTTTAACAGGGCAAACATCAGAAGGATGCCCCGCAAAAAACAGTTGGGGTGATGAAGCAGACCACAAAACAGCGGCAAGCTGTTTTGCCTGACATTTTGCACCTTGCTTTGCTGGATAAGTAAGGAAGGTGTTCTCCTGATTCCTGAAACGAGGACTGCGGAATCATGTGGAGTAGCCCGCCACAGACGGCGACATGTAGCCGAGTCTGTCCCGGAAAGTAGTAAGTTGCTCCCCCTTATGATTCTACGCAAAAATATATCCGATATTATAAATGGAAGCTAAATTCATCAATGTTAACTCTAAAACTATTTTTAAATAGACTCAAGTTAAGGGGTAAAAAATGCGTATGAAATCGTGTAATGCTTTGATTCTTGCCATACCGCTAATGGCGGCGCTGTTCTGCGCCTGCGAAAACGTGCTGTGGAATGACCTTGCGACACAGGGAGCATGGCAAAAAGACAGCGAGGTACTATTTGTGGAAAAAACTATGGTGATGGAGATAGACAACGGCGGCATACGCTGGAAGGAAAAGGGAGCGGACAACTGGGAGGAAGACCTTTCATGCGCGGCGAGTTTTGGTGTAATATATATAAAGTTTCCCGATAAAACCGTCAAAGGTTCGTACCTATGTGGGCTCAACTACATGATCTTGAGCAGATTTACCTGGGATGATCGCCTTAATTGGCTGAACGGCGTGTGGGAAAAATGAGCCTCCGCGCGGCAAAGCCGCGCGGTATTAAACCAGACTTTGCGAATGAAACGAGGAAATTATGTTTGATAAATTAACGTTGAAAGTTCAGGACGCGTTGCGTTTTGTGGCCGGCAAATCCCAGATCAGTGAAAAAAATATCGAAGACGCGGTGGACAAGATCAAGATCGCGTTGCTGGAAGCGGATGTAAATGTCCGTGTAGTGCGGCGTTTTGTCAATTCTACGATAGAAGAGGCCAAAGGTGCAAAGGTTCTACGTTCCGTTGATCCCGGCCAGCAGTTTGTAAAAATTGTTTACGACAGAATCAAGTCGTACCTGGGCGACGGCGGAGAGGGGCTTGCGCTGAAAAACACCGACCAGGTTTCCGTGATACTGATGCTCGGTTTGCAGGGTTCCGGCAAGACTACCAGTTCGGCAAAACTGGCGTTGCGTCTTAAAAAGGAAGGCCGCAAGCCCTTACTCGTGGCCTGCGACCTTGTCCGCCCCGCCGCCGCTGAACAGCTTGCCGTACTTGCCACTCAGGTTGGCGTACCGGTTTACCGTGAAGACGGCGCGAAGGACCCGGTAAAGGTCTTTAATTCGGCGCTTTCATACGCGAAGAAAAATTTGATAGACACGGTGCTTGTCGATACTACAGGCCGCTTACAGATCGACGATCTGATGATGGATGAGCTTTCCCGCATCAAGACGGCGGCCAAGCCTGACGAACTATTGCTTGTCGCGGACTCGATGACAGGTCAATCGGCGGTTGACATCGCGAAGACCTTTGATGAAAAGATTGGACTTTCCGGCGTAATCCTCTCCAAGTTCGATTCGGACACGCGGGGCGGGGCGGCGCTTTCGCTAAAGACCGTTACGGGCAAGCCGTTAAAGTTTGTCGGCACAGGCGAAAAACCTGAGAACTTTGAGGTCTTTCACCCGGAACGTTTCGCGAGCCGCATACTCGGCATGGGCGATGTGGTAAGCCTTGTCGAAAAGGCCCAAGCGGCGATAAACCGTGAGGAAGCTCTTGCCCTGCAGCAAAAAATATTAAAAAACGATTTTACACTGGAAGACATGCTTTCGCAGTTACGCGCAGTAAAAAAAATGGGTTCGGTACAATCAATGGTGGAGATGATACCAGGTATGTCGGGTCAGGTAAACGATGATGACATAGAAAAAGCGAATTTCAAAAAGCAGGAGGTAATTCTCTGCTCAATGACGCTAAAGGAACGTGCCAACTATCTGATAATAGGCCCCTCGCGCCGCGCCCGCATAGCGCGGGGTTCCGGTACGTCAGTCGCCGAGGTAGCCCGCCTCCTGAAACAGTTTGAAAAGACGCGCACGATGATGAGAAAGATGACAAAGATGGGCCGCGCCGCGGGAACTGGAGGTATACCCGGCGGCTTACCGCCTGACATGAAGAGTGGGTTCCGGTAAATTTTAGGCGCGGGAGGGTGCGATGGCAAACCTTTTTGGCGGACAGAACGAGGGTTTTTACGGAGATGAGGGTCCGATCGCGGCCTGCGCTACCGCGCTTGCCGAAAGCGCGTTAACTCTAGTTCGTGTTTCCGGCAGAGGCTGTGTCGATCTTCTTGCCGGCTGCTTTTCGCGGCCCGAAACGCTACGGAAAGCGGCGGGAAACAGCGTGGTTTACGGCTGGCTCGTGGACGGAGGCAATCGGATCGATGAGGTTCTGATCAGCGTTTACCGCGCCCCGAAAAGCTATACCGGCGAGGACAGCATGGATATAAGCTGCCACGGCGGACTTGCGGCGGGGCGAGCCGTGCTTCAAACCCTGTACAAACACGGGTTTAGGCCCGCTTTGCGGGGAGAATTCAGTTTCCGTGCCTTTTTGAACGGTAAAATCGACCTGACCCGCGCCGAAGCAGTGCTGGAAATGGTCTCGGCAAAAAGCGATACGGGCCGGGGACGCGCCGTGGCACGACTTTCCGGCGTTCTGGAACAGGAAATACGGCATATTAGCAAACTCTTTTTCGATTCGTTGACGGAAATCGAACTTTTGCTCGATTATTCCGAGCTTGACGGCGTGACCGCCGATGACGAGGCCATGCCTGGCAGGGAGGCGGTGGAGGAGGCTCTGTCGCGGCTCCGCCGGCTTGAGCGTTCCTACCACGCCGAAAAACTTTACCGCGACGGGGCGCTCGCCGTTATCGCCGGAAAACCCAATGCCGGTAAGTCCAGCCTGTTTAACCTGCTGTTACGGGAGGAGCGTTCCATCATAAGCGAAATCCCAGGCACCACCCGCGACTGGATAGAAGGCTGGATCTCTATTGAAGGCATACCGGTCCGCCTTGCGGACACGGCGGGACTGCGCGATCCGGGTGATGTGCTGGAAAGGCTCGGTATAGAACGCAGTTTCAGCCTGTTGGACGAGGCCGACCTCGTAATCCTGGTGCTGGACGGAGCATCGGGTGGCGATGAGGTTATAGCCGGCGCGGAAGATTTTATCAAAGAATGGAAGGATAGCCCCATTCTGCCGGTCTGGAACAAGGCCGACCTTGCCCCGCCGCCGCATGGGGCCGACCACTTTTGCGCCGCAAATTTTTGCGCCGCAAATTTTTGCGCAATCAGCACGAAAACGGGCGACGGTCTCAACCAATTGTACGAAAGGATCGCCCGAATTCTGGAAAAAACGGCGGGAGTCGCAGCGCCGGACCTGTCCTGTGCCGCACTTGGCAGCGACCGCCAGAAAACTCTGATAGACGCCGCAATAAGTTACGCGGAAAACGCGCTGGCTATGCATGACGAAGGGCTTCCCGCCGACCTGATAGCGCCGTCCCTCCGCGAAGCGGTCAACTGCCTCGGAGAAATTACCGGCGAAGTTTCAACCTACGATATTCTGGAATCAATGTTCAGCCGTTTTTGCGTAGGAAAGTAGGGTAGGGTGAATGCTGTCGGAGGCTGGCGTAGTTTTCGGTTTTTTGGTAACATTTGACCGTGTCGTACAAAGCTAGACTTACACTGGCGTTACTAAGCGCGTTGGTACTGTTCTACTGTTCCTCGTGTCGTTCGAGACCCGGCTGGGGGATTCTGTTATGGGCGGCGGAAGAGGAAGGAATACCTTCCGGTACCGTGCTGCCGGTCTATATAAAATCCAACATCGAAAAGGTTTGGGTTGTTGGGATCCCGCGCGAGTACAGAACGCAGTACAGCAAAAGTACAAAAATGGAAGTCCCGCTGCCTAAACTGGAACTCGCCGGCAGCAAGCGCGCAGCCGAAAAACGAGCCGAAGAATTCTCGGAATACGCGCTTGTTTATGCGGAAACTTTGCAGGATGGCCTTCCGATACGGGACGCTCCCGATAACGGCGCCCGCCGTGTGTACAGGCTGCGTATCGGCGAAGTGATCAAAATAATAAGACCTGTCGAGGGAAACCCGGCAATCAGCGCCACGGGAAACCCGCTGCCAGGGGAATGGTTCAGTGTACTCACGGAGGATGGTACAAGCGGCTACTGTTTTTCTTACAGGCTTAAACTTTTCGATCATACCACCGGCCCGCTCTATTCAGTTTCAGAACAGCAACAATTTGAAGAAGTACGCGATAGTGAGCTTGAAAGTGTGCTGTCCAGGACATGGGTTGCCGAAATTTACGGCGTGATGCTGGACGAAGGTACGATAGACATAGAAACGTTTTCAAGACATTGGGGTTTTTTGCCCGGTGAAGATACCGGTGTCGCCAATATTTTCCTAAATGACATTGATATTTCTTTTCCGTACAGCGCGATACGTTCCGACGGCAGCCGTTCATGGCGTTTTGAGGGTTCGACTCTGTCGATGAGACTCCGTTCGCCCACGAACCTTTCCGTGCAGTTCGATGTGGACAACGTGAACGCTGGGTCAGGCTGGTCAAGTGGTAGCCGCCGTACGGTGCAGTTCGTGAACCTTCCAACCTCTCTTGATGACCTGATTGTACAGGAGGAGACGCGGCGCGAGGCCCTTTTCAACACGCTGTATATCGAAGGACCAATTTTTTCAAGCGCCGGTTACGGACGCCTTTACCTGAACGAAAAACAGGAATTTCTTTGGGAGGGTTTTGAGAAGCTGATTCCTTCCGTGATTCCATCCATGGCGCTGGGACGCGGCAGGATAGAAATGCGCCTGTACCTGCCGGCAAGCCTTGCTGGCAGGTATAACGGCGCTTTTACGTTCAAATTCAAGTCAATAAGCGGGGCTGATATACCCGTAAACTTTTTGTACACGATAGATTCCGGCGATGGTTTGGGCGGCGTCCGCCTCGAATATGTGCCGGACTCAAACATAGACAGCCATAACCGTGTCATAAGCCGCGATTTTTCCCCCATGATAATATATTTTTACCAGGCTGGGTGATCCGCCGGCGGCTTTTAAGTAAGTCTGCCGGAGTGCAGGGGAGAGTCAGATAAGTATTCTTTGTAAATGAGTTAGCAAAGGAGTAGCCTGTGACGGATTTTATCATGCAGGATTCATCCCGTACTTTTGACGGCAAGCTGTTAGACGGCGCAGGTAAAACGCGGATGATTCCGCTCAACTTAA
>JAITIR010000060.1 GCA_031279285.1 Spirochaetaceae bacterium
AGACTGGACGGTCAAACTCAAGCCGTCCCAAAAAAGACCGGCCAACCACAAAACCACGCGGCGCGTGGTTTTGCCTGACGTTTTACCATCCTGCTTTGCCCGGTAGGGAAGGGGCGAACCTCCGGCCCCGCTTATGAGGCGGCAGATGCGCTTTATCGCCTTATGGCCGGCTTTTGGCGCCACGGCGGACATTTTTAAATGAGGTATTTCGGGGAGACAGGCCGGCTCGTCTTTAACAGGCTGTACATCGTTACATCCAGGTTCCTAAAACCGCGTTGGCGGCAGATATTTTGCCGACGCGCGCCTACATATACAGAATTGCATGATGGTTTTACAAACAAAATTTGTAACAGGAGAATCATGATGAAGACAAAGAAACTTGTGTGGCTGTTACTCGTTATGGTACTGGCGGGTATTTTTTTAGGTTGCGCTGCCCAGTACGGCGATGACGAATATGAGCAGACATCGGTGAACAACACCCAAAAACCGGGCCGGTAAACAACGGCTTGCTTGCTACGCCTGCCACCGCGTCTGTGGCGACCGAGTCTTCCGGGAACGTTGCGGCCTTACGACAGCACCGGCAACAGCACGTCCCCTGTTGATGGCGTAACATGGCGGGTACTGGGCAGATAGAGTCGGTGTTACTGATTCTAAGCACCGAACTGGCGTTATCAAAAAGTTTTCTGAAATTTCCACGATAATGTGTACGACCAGTCGCCCGTTTTGGCGTCACTGCTCAGTTTAAGGCCGATTCGCCCAAGTTTTCCGCTGACTGAAGCGCTAATCGAGCTTGTTACAAGCGGAGCTTTTTTATCCGTCAGCGTGTAATTTATAGTGCCGTTTAGCGAGACAAATAGTAAGCGGCAGGACAAGCCTCCTGAAAGTTTTAACGAATCAAACTCATGCTTGGCGGTATAGTCCGGAAACGGGTTTATACGGTCGCCTATTTTTGCGGCGGTATGCTGGTTAAGGTTCAGACTGAAATTCGGACGGACAGGCCCCGCGCTGAAGGCTGTGCTCAAACTAAGGCTGTCTTCTATTTTTTCCCAGCTTTGGGCGTCCCGCTCCATCGAGAGCGATATACGGTTGATACGGACAGGCAGGCGCTTGTCGAGCGGGAAGCGGAAGTAGACGTTCGTCAGGTTGCGGTCAAACGGTTTCTGTATAGAAGCGGAGCGTAATGTGGAAGATACACGGAATAGCATATTACGGCTGCCCTCCCACTCGAATTTAGCGGCGCTTCTGAAGCCTGCGCCCGGGATGGAGCCGTCAGCGCCTGAAAAACGGCTGTCCGAGCCGTCCGCCGCAAACGAGAATCTCCAAGGACCCGGCCCGGCGCGCAGGCTCACATTTGTATAGATACCGTCTCCCCACGCGAACATTTCGGAATGGGCGAAATCGCCGGCAAAACAGAAGTACCGGTTTGTAAATGTTGCGTTGAGCGCGTAGAACCGAAGTTTGCGTTCCGGAAGGTAAGGTTTATCGGAAAACCATGAGTCGTTTTTCCGTTCATCTATCTGCCTTTCCGTAACCAAACCCTCGAGTCGGACGTTTGAGTTGAACGGCAGCCGTGCTCCGGCCCCGCCGGTAAATATGGCGTTGGCGTTACCGTCAAGCTGTACTGAAAAAGAGGCGTTGACCGGTCCGAGTGCCGGACTCAAAAGTGCAATGTACGTGTTTGCGCTTTCCATTTCGCCCGGCGAGGTTTTCAGATCGGCGGTTGACAGGCTGTGCGACTCGAACCAGGGTGCGCTGTGCGACCAAACATTGCGGGTACGGTTAAGCAGCCCTCGTGTCTCGATAAGGCCGTAAACAAGCCTTGAACCGGTACTTTTGTGGTAGAGCGCCGTACCAACAGCGCTTATACCATCGTCCGGATACTCCCAAGGCGGGGTGGGCCGTCTGTCGGTGAGTTGACCGCGAAGCCGGAGGCTCCACGGAGCATACAAGCTGAAGTCAAGCCGGTTTACAAGGTTACCTTCCTCCGCCCACGAGCCGCTTTCCAAAATCCCGAAACTAAAAAGTTTTTTGCCGCTGCCCGTAGCCGCATCCTCCGCGCCTAATGCGGCGCAGGCTACGGTAAGCAACAGCATGGTTAATGTGCTTTTACACGAAACTGATACTTTCATGTAATTATTATGGGCGAGAAAATCAAATTTGCTTGAATTTTACCGAAAAAACTTTAGTTAACGTGAGCTGAGTCCTCAAAAGGGTACAGAGACTGGTCGGCGCGGGCTCCGTTTCAAATCCCTCCCTGCGGTAGTAAAGCGGAGAGAGAGGGATTCGAACCCTCGGTGCCCTTACGGGCACACACGACTTCCAATCGTGCACCTTCGGCCGCTCGGTCATCTCTCCATGCCGGGTAAAAGCGGCGCCAATAACCGTAAATATAGATATACACTAGGACATTTATGCTCACCTGTCAAGCCGGCGCCCGGCGGCGATTAGCGAAATTCTTTTAGCAGTGAACGTGTTTTGTTAGGATGATGCCGCAAATTGGGCATCATCTGGCGGTAAAGATTCTTCGGAGAGTATTTCCAGCGTTTGCTCTTCGGTATCTTCGGTATCTTCAGTATCTTCGGTATTCTCGGTATTTTCTGTTAGATTTTCTTCGGTTTCTTCGGCCTCGACAGGCTGTTCAAATGCGGGGGAAATTTCGTTGTAAAGCAGTGCTATTTCGGTTATAACAGCGCTCACACCGACTCCGGAGCTTTCAGTTTCAAAAAGACCACCAAACCAAACGTTACCCTCATCATTCGGAATAAAATTATTGATGGTGAGCCTTTCCCATGCGTCTATACTTTTTGTTTTAACGTTTTCAAGGCCTACACTGATCACTATGCTATTTTCAAAAAATTGAAAATCAACGGCGGCGGACACAAAGTCGATCCCGTCAAGCGGCAGAGAGGGGCGGGCCTCTGAAATTTCATCATTACAGAATGTTTGAAATATAAGGTTATTTTCGAACAGAAAAAGTTGTACCACACAGAAACTTTTGTTACCTTCACCGTCCTCGCCATGTAATTCGGCCATGAAAATAAGTTTTTCTACAGGCGTATTATCCCAAGGCACAAGACGGAAAAGTATTTCGGCGCTTCCCTCGCCAGATTTTACATATTTGAATAACGAATCGGGAAGTTTATACAGATCGTTTGTACCAACCGCGAGTCCATAGGTACTGAAAACCGGGAGCCAAAGGGGTTCTCTATCGTCCACCCTGTCAAATAGAGCACCTATACTTACAGGGTCTTTGGTGTCGGTCAGGTTTCCCCATAAGCGGTACCAGCGGCTCATCTGAACTTCCATGTCGGCATAGTACCCGTCCCGGCCGTGACGGTTTGATACCGGCAACGAAACTGTATGACTTATTCCGTGTATCGTCGATATATGCTTGTTGGGATCAAACGGAAAAACCTCAACCCTGATGTCCTGAAAGCCGGTTTTGACAGGAGCGCTCCAGAATATGCGGTATGCGCCGTCATGAACAAAACCTTCACCTATATGCTGTTTGCCGTTATACCAAATGACGTAAGGTTCTATATCTGGAGACGAAGCTATATCCGCTTGAAGCATTATTTTTTCGCCAGGCGGTACTATACCCGACGATGAAGAAACACCGGGAATATAGCTGACAATACCATTGACCGTGAGTTCTTTGTCTGCAAGGTAGAAAAACGGCTTTTCTATACTGTTAAGCAGCGTACCGTTGAACGCTATGATTTCAAATACTATGTGGTAAAAGCCTGAAGGTATATCGGACCTAAACGTTATGGCAGGAAGTGTATCGTCCAAATTCTTTACGCTGATTATACTTTCAAACGGTTCAGGTATTCTTTCTGTTGCGGTAACACTTTCTGTTCCGCTTTCTATAACGTACGTGGCGCCGCTATCAGTGGGAACTTCAACGTCGGTCGTGGAAATAGTAGCTCCGTCTGTTGAAGCGGTACCGCTATCCGTCGTTAGGGTGTTATAGCCGTCTGTTGAAGCGGTGCCGCTATCAGTTGTTGGGGCGGTGTAGCCGTCTGTTGAAGCGGTGCCGCTATCAGTTGTTGGGGCGGTGTAGCCGTCTGTTGAAGCGGCGCCGCTATCAGTTGTTGGGGCGGTTTAGCCGTCTGTTGAAGCGGCGCCGCTATCAGTTGTTGGGGCGGTATAGCCGTCTGTTGAAGCGGTGCCGCTATCAGTTGTTGGGGTGGTATAGCCGTCTGTTGAAGCGGTACCGCCATCCGTCGTTGGGACGGTATAGCTGTTCGCATCTTCACCGGAAAAAGCGGTTTGGGAACCGTCATCTTCAGTAATAGAAGCAGAATCGGCACCTGCATCGGTTTCCATAATGTCTTCACCACTAGCGGTATCTGTATTACCCTGCACGGCAAAATTGTACCTAGTACGAAAGCCGGCTTCCTTACCCATGTAATCTTTAAGATAAATGACCAAAGAGGCTATGTCAGGGTCTCCCTTTACGTTGAAATCTAAGTACGGTAAAACCCGACTTTCGTTTGAAAGAATGGCGCATTCATCAAGCGAAAGGCCGTTTACCAATGCGTTTACCTTGTAGGTTTTGCCCGACGAAAGAGCCAGGTCCAAATCGCCGCACCCGAAAAAAAGCACGGCGACGATCAAAAAAGCCGGTAAAACCTTTAGTTTACACATTATACTAACATTATAGCGCAAAAAAACCAAAAACACAAGTTTAAAACTCGTAAGTAGGCATTTTTGTCCCAGTATTATACTATTTGCCTTTATTTTTTGCAAGCCCCAGTGTCAATGGTGTCAATAGCGGCCCACATCCGCTTGGGTTTACGTCCGGCGTTAATGCGGCGAGTGGAAAAATTTTTCGAGGTCTTTTTCGCTACTATTTTTGGCGATAAGCACAATTTTATCGTTTTCCCGGAACAGATAGCCGCCGTGCGGGATAAAGGATTTACCGGCCCTGTTTACGTGCATAAGGAGGCCGCCGCCGGACAGGCGAAAGGCCGTTATCGGCTGGTTGACGATTGGCATACTGGCCTTTATTTCGATTTCGAAAATATCTATCATACCGCCGCCCAGACGGTGAATACCGGTAACACCGCCGCCCACGAGGCGGGACAGAATCGCGTCAACTACGACCGCCTTGATCGAAATCACAACATCCACGCCGAGCCGCCGCGCAACTTCGGCGTAACCGTCGCTCTTTACCATCGCTATTGCCCGTTTCACACCGCGGGACTTCAGGTACAACGCGGTGATTATGTTCAGTTCCTGGTTTCCCGTTGTTGTCACAATCAGGTCCAGGTCGTTAAGGCTTTCTTCGGCGATAAAACTTTCATCACGTATATCCTCGTTAAGCACGAGCGCGCCGGGAAACTGCGCCGCCAGGTTTTTGCTAAGCTCGTAGTCATTTTCGATCAGGACAAGACGGCGCGAAGTCCTTTTTAATAAGCTGCTAAAGAAAGAACGGACAGAAGCGGTCTTTTTCCGCAGAATACCGGAAAGAACGCCGCTGCCGGCAGCGCCCAATAAACTTTCCGCAATCAGCCTCCCCGCCTCGCCGCCGCCAGCTATGCCTATCCGGTTAAGGGAATGGGCCGCGCTACCTCCAAGTTCAAACACCCGTACCAGTTCTTCTCCCTTTGCAAAGATATAGGCGCGGTCGCCCTGCATCAAAGTTGTCGAGCCATCCGGCAGGATACCGCGGCCATCACGTTCGATAAACGTAACGAGCGTTTCACCCGGAATAACATCGCGGTAATTTCGCAGCGAAAGCCCGTCAAGCGCGCTTCCTTTTGCTATTTCGATCGAGCCAAGTTCATAATCGGCGCCGGCAAACGAAAGCACATCCCCGATAGCGCCATGCTCAATGGCGTTCAACGCAGCCCGCGAAGCCTCAACATCGGGGTGGACAAAAAAATCTATACCCAAAACTTCAGGGTTGAGTCCGTCCTCATGTCCCTCCCCGATATGGCGGCCCAGCGTCAGGTAGTCATCGTTACGCACGCAGGCAATCTTCAGCAACTTTGGGCAGCGGCTCTCCGCGATTCCGCAGATGATCATGTTCACTTCGTCCGAGTCGGTGGCGCAGACCAGCGCGTTCGCATTCCTGATCCCGGCGTCCTCCAGCGAACGTAGGCTGTTCCCCTCGTCATGCAGCACGAGACAATCCAGCCTGTTGGACGCGTGGCGCGCCCGTTCCTCGCTCGATTCAATGATCGCTACGTCGTGTCTTTCACGGATCAGGTAAGCGGCAAGCTGTATGCCGATCCGCCCTGCCCCCACAATAACAATGCGCGTTTTGTCGCCTCCTCCAGCAATTTTTATGTTAAGCGCGTGACCGCCTCATTGCGTAAACAGTAAGGAAACCACAGGAGCAAATGGTCATGTGATTCCTGCGCGGGTCCTTACCTACTGCACATCACCAGCAGAGCTGACCTCTACCTACCCAGTTGACGCATGCGCGACTGGCACCTCCTGGGCAACAAGTTACAGGGCGGCAATAGACAGCTTTTTCATACAAACATCATCCTAAAAAAAATGATACCGGGATACTAGAGGATTCTATTCCACCAGCTTAGTTATCAGGCAATGCGGGTACTTGAAACAAAAAAAGAAAAGGTTTACTATGTAAATATCGTCGCAAGGTAGAGCAGTTGGCAGCTCGTCGGGCTCATAACCCGGAGGTCGCAGGTTCGAGTCCTGTCCTTGCTAGAAGATAAAAAAGCCGTTTGTAAACGGCTTTTTTGTTACTTGGCCCGCAAACCGGTAGCGGGTTAAAGATGTTGCTCACCAAACAATTCTCTGAAAGAACCGGAAATTAATCAAAAGCGCGACAACGATTTCGTACATAGGGGGATATTTGGGGAAACGTATCCCTTTCCGTACTAATCGGGAACACCGTCTCCTTAACGACAAGTGTTTCCTTCAATGAATAGCGAGGGGTAATGAAAAGGGAGGCTGGACAAAGCGGGTTGGAGGACCGGCTTGGCTTAGGTTGGAGTTTCGCTTGCAAAGCTTCTGTGTAAACGCTCCATATTTGCACGCACGCACGCACGCACGCACGCACACTTGCTTGAAATCTTAGGGCGGAGTATTGTAAGGGCATGGCTGTTTCTGATAATGTACGGCGGGTTAGGGACGAGGTTGCCGAAACTTGTCTGCGAGTAGGACGCGACCCAGGCGAAGTCAGGTTGATGGCCGTATCCAAATTCCACGAATGGCCGTCGATCGAAAAGGCAGCGGCTGCGGGTATAAGGCTTTTCGGTGAGAGCAGGGTGCAAGAGGCCGCGAGGAAATTCATGGGTTTCAGGGAACGTTGCCTGAATGCTGAACTTCACTTGATCGGCAGCCTTCAACGGAACAAGGTCAAGGCCGCTGTCGGGCTTTTTGACTGTATCGAATCGCTTGATCGTGTAGAACTCGTGCTGGAACTGGGGCGGATAACGCGGGACAGGGGGACGAACCCGTTGCCTGTACTGTTTGAGTTGAATGCCGGCGAAGAATCGAAGTCTGGATTCAGGGACGAAGACGCCCTTTGTGCCGGTGTGGAAGCGGCGCAGGGGTTTAGCGGCCTCCTGCCGTCCGGCCTGATGACCATGGCGCCGTTTACCGTGGAAGAAAAACCGGTACGCGAAGCGTTTCGCAAGCTGGTAAAGATGCAGGCAAGGCTAAGGCTCACATTTCCGGAGTACGGTTGGGACTGCCTCTCGATGGGGATGTCTGGTGATTTTAAAATAGCCATCGAAGAAGGCTCAACGCTGGTACGGATCGGGACGGCGATCTTTGGAGATCGGCAATGAGAGGCTTTTACAGGACGGTATCGCTAACGTTGGTGCTGTCGCTTGCGGCTGGCATCGTACCGCTTGCCGGCCAGACCACGGCAGGGACAGTATCGACCGTTCCAAATATCGAATTTCCGCAGTGGAGCAAGGATTTGCGGCGGGCGGAGATTGTCGCCTTTGGCACGCTTCCTTTTTCATGGCTCGTCTCGACGGTAACGATGGACATTTCACGCACGATAGCGCACGGCGGTAGCCAGGACTATTGGCCGTGGCCGTTGAAACCGACCGGCGCGCCCACTATGACAAACAGTGAGTTTATAACAACGATATGCGTTGCGCTCGGTATATCGACAGCTGTAGCCATAGCCGATCACATAATCATAAAATACAAGCGGAAGAAAGCGGAAACACTTAAACTTCAGAACTCCCAGCGTGAACCCATAATCATCAGGAGGCCCGCCGCAGACCTTGACGACGAAACCGCCGCCACCCCGAATTCGGAAACCCGGGGCGCCGATACAGTGCCGGGCACAAACTGACAGGAAGGCGGGCGGTTATTCGTGGGCGATTATCAAGGGATCGTAGACTTACCGTCCGCGCAAACGGTTCGGCTTGATATATACATAGCCGAATGTTTGGGCCTGTTGCGCCGTTCACAGATAAAGGCGCGGAATCTCCTTGCAACGGTTAACGGTAAAACGGTAAAACGATCACGCCTCGTCAAGGCAGGTGACGAGCTTTACCTGTCGTGGGAGGATGTCCCGCCCCTCAATATTATTCCGCAGCATATACCGCTCAAAATTGTGTACGAGGACGACCGCGTGATAGTCGTAAACAAGCAGCAGGGACTCATCGTTCATCCGGGCGCGGGTAACCCAAGTAGTACCCTGGCTAACGCGCTTATGTGGCGGCTTAACGAAAAGCCGTGCGGCATCAACGCCGCCGCTTCCGGCCTCCGTCCGTTCATCGTTCACCGTCTGGACAAGGATACATCCGGCGTCCTGATAGCAGCCTGGGACTGCGCCGCTCTGTCCTTCCTGTCCGACCAGTTCAGGGCGCGGGCTGTCCGTAAGGTGTACGCCGCGATTGTTCGGGGTTGTCCGGCGGAACGGAGTGGGGTGATTTCGGCAAATATAGTCCGGGACAGGAATAACCGCAAACGCTTTACCGTCTCGGAAGATTCCGGCAAAAGCGCCCTTACGTACTACAGGGTGGTAAAAAGTTTTGACGGTTGCTCGCTGCTCTGCCTACGCCCAAAGACGGGCAGGACGCACCAGCTCCGGGTGCACCTTCGCTCGATCGGGCATCCGATCGTAGGCGATCCGGTGTACGGCCAGGCGGACGGCCGGCGGGCAACGCTTGCGCTCCATGCCAAAAGTCTTGCGCTGGTCCTGCCCGGCGCCGAAACATACACCCGTTTTGTAACAAAACTCCCGGCCCGTTTCAAAGAACTGCTTCACTAGGGAAACGCTGATTAACTTGACGCCGCGTTTCCCTAATGTATTTGCTCATTTCATTGCGCAAATGGGGTAAACTTTGTTTACCTTGCGTTAAAGTAGCACCGATT
>JAITIR010000023.1 GCA_031279285.1 Spirochaetaceae bacterium
CAAAACGGGGTGTGCATGGAAAGCGGCAGTGCAAAACGCCGGAACATCCGGAAAGAAGACGCCCGGTATAAACCCTATGTACTCAAGCGTTTAACCGATGATGAGCCTTACGAAAAAAGGGAGCCCGCGGCGGCTGTCATTACCGAAAAACAGGTAAAGGACGATATTTTCAGAAATATCGAAATGATCTTTTGCTCCCGTTCCCATCCGACCCTGGCGGATTTTAACGGGTATGAGGATGTGGAGAATTCCGTATTGGGGTACGGCATCTCCGATTATTGCGGAAAGGTCTGCGGGGATGAGGACAGGGAATTCCTGCTGGAGCATATAAAGAAGCAAATTCGGGATTTTGAGCCCCGTTTAGACCCGGATTCGATTGAGGTGGAATTTACCAACCCCGATGTAGCCATGCGTTCCCTCCTGGAACTGCGTATATCGGGCCGTATCGCCGTAGAGCAGGTGAACGAGGAGATGCTTTTTATTTCCCGGCTGGATCTGGAGACAGGAAACGCAAGTCTGAGTTATGTGAGCTAGGAGTCTTTTGCAATGGAACTGCTGGATTATTATCGTGATAATCTTACCTATTGACAGTAAATTACCAATAAGCGTAAGATCGTTCTATATGAAAAACGCCGCCGTTTGTAAAAAAGGAGTTGTTGGTGATCGATGCCGAAACGTTGGCTGTAGTTCTTGAAGGGAAAGATCCCGCGGGTCAAAACCTTGAATACGATCCCCTGTACATGGAAATGGACTCCCTGGCGCTGAATGTCCCCGACAGCTTTATTTAGGAGGTTTAGAATGGCTTCGAGTAACAGCGGTCAAAAGTTTATCGCTAAAAACCGGGCGCACCGGGTTCAGAACCGGGATTTTTCCCGGATGGCGGGCCCCCTGTGCGTAGACGGGGTCATCACCATGACCCCGGCGATAAACAAGCTGGCCAAGGGCAGGCCCACGGCCTGTCTGGGCAGCATAGTGGCAGGGGTCAGTCCCGTCGGTATCCCGATGTCCGCCGCGGTCTTGCTTTGTCCCAATGTCATTGTATAGGAGATGGGTATGGCGGGAAACACCAACTCCATGATGATGTACCTTGCGGGGGGAGCCTGCGCCGACTTTATTCCTTGGGACCTGACGCTGGAAGAGGGTTTCTCCCGGCTTTACCGGGGGGAGTTGACGGTCCTCTCCGAAACAAAGCACGGCATGGAGGATCTTTCCGGCCTATTGGACAAAGGGATTTCCCTGACTATGACCCAAAAGGCAGGGCTTGACACGGATGTTCTGCGGACTCGTTATCTCCACGGGATCGTGACGGAGGTCAGAAGCGCCGGGGTGTTCAGCAACGGCAAGGCAAAGGACTGTTACAGTTATGTCCTGGTTATTGAACCGGAGCTTGCCCGGCTCAGGTTTACCCGCCTGACCGCGCCTTACTACCGGATGAATCCCCTGAGCATTTTTGAGGCTATTTTGAACAAGTACAAGCTCACGGCCCGTATAGAGCAGGGTTTTGTTTCCCGCGCCAAATACGGCGGAAACCTGCTTTTTGATCAATCGGAGACATCGGACATGGACTTTTTAACGGGCATAGCGGGGATCTACGGCATTTCCCTGGTCTTTACCCATCAAAAAAAACCGCCCAATACCCTGGGTGTTACGGACTTGTACTTTTCCGACGGCGGGAAATTCCCCCGTTCCGACATAAGCTATTCCGATAAACGGGAAGAGCCGCCTGTCGAGAATTTTGTTTTTCTCGGCGCCTCCGGGAACGCCTGGAAAATGGACCGCTGGACCATGACCGAAACCATCGGGTTTGAGGGGAATAGACTCGGCGCTTCCTATCCCAACGTCAACTACGGATCCGACGAATGGAAATGGGGAAAAACCGGGGCGGGAGACAGGTATGCAAACTACGGCCGTCTTTTCCACAGCTATGAGCCGCAGACGGCGCATGACGAGGTGGATAGGGACATTAAGCTGATCTTGGAAGTCCGGCGCCGGGTCGCGGAGCAGGCCAAAGCCCGGTGGACCGCGGAGGCGGCGAACCTGGTCCTACGACCCGGCCTTATCCTGGAATTGCGGCATTTTTACGGCATGAAGGACCGGGAACTTATCACTGCCCTGGTTACAGGGATCACCCTGCATCATCGGGCGCGGTGGCCCGAGAATTTGGCGGTACGAATGGAAGAAGCCGGGGAGGAAATGACCCAGGTGGGCGCCGACTGTATGGACTGGGGCAGCAGCGCGGAAAAGCGGTTTTGCCCGAACCAGCAATAAAGGGCGGCATAAAAATAGTAATGGTCTTCCTTGCCTTATTGTTCAAATTGTTATGCCCTTGGGCGGCACGGATTCGGGATTGTTCCGTTTCCCCCGGGTGGGAGAAAAGGTGTTGGTAGGGACTGAAGAAGGTAGGAATTATCTTATGAGATACATACCTATTTATACATAGAGCAGTCAAAATTTTCAAACGACAGGTATGTCCCAATACGATGGCCGGGGGGAGGTACTTTGTTACCGGCAGACCGGGAAAAGGAAAGCGCCGCCGAAGGAGAAACATTCGGAAATAGGCTTTTACCACAAGCAGACATCCTGGAAGGCGGCCAAAGATGAGCAGTCTAATTATGCCGATAACCAGGATGAGACAGGAGCGTATATCTATCCCAAAATCGATCGGATAAATATCCGCTCCGACCAGCCCGGCGGCCTCCTCTCCCTTTCCGCGTTTCGGGCTTTCGGCAACCTGATGCCCGCCGGGGAGCAGGTGGTTTCCACCCCGCCTGGACCGGCGGCCAACGGTTACAAACGGTGGAAGCCCCCGGAATGGGGGGCTTGAAGAAAAAGGTGGAACGCTATACTCTTGAGAACAAGGAGGTCTAAATGCCTACGCCCGTAGCGACTATTACCAATTTAACTGCCACCGGGGACGTGATCACCGGACCCGGCGCTCCTACGATTCTGTACAAGGGCCTTCCGGCGGCCTGCATGGGGGACCTTGTCGCGGGGCCTATGTGCGTAACCGGTGCCATCACCATGACCACCGCGATAACTAACCTGTACATGGGCCGGCCCGTGTCAAACCTGGGTAGCATGGTGGTGGGGGTAAGCCCTATCGGAATCCCCATGTCCACCGCGTTGGCGGTTTGCACCAACATAAATATCATCGTGTAAGGGATAAAGATAGCGGAGGCATAGCATGGACTTAAAAGAAATGGTGGTTACCCGGGCCTGCACCGGAAGTAATCCTTATGTGTTCTATGTCAGGAACCCCGCAGGGGGCGATGATCTGGACGTAAAGCTGGTAATGCCCCTGGGCGGCGCCGAGTCGGGACTGTACCGGTCCCCAAAGGTGGGCGAATCCGTCTTGGTGGGGATTCACGCGCCGGGCAATTCCGTCAGCATGACCCGGTATCTTTTGGGGTATTTGCCGGACAATTCGGCGGACAACGCGTTTGAGCGCGTCGGCGTGGACGCCGGAGCGAACAGCGTCAGCCCAAAAATGAAGGACCTGATAAACGAATCCGGCGAGGTCTTCCGGTATAGACAGACAGGAAAAAACAGGGACCACGACGAGGAGGATCCCTATTCGGAGATAGGCTTTTACCAAAGGCCCAGCCAATGGAGGGTCAATTCCGACGACCAGAAGGACTATGCCGCCGCTCCCGGCGGCTACCCGGAAATCGATCAGATAAACATCCACTCAACCGGGGACATCCACGAAAGCGCGGTGAACCACCACCGTATCGAGGCCAAACGGCTGGAGATTTTGGCGGACTGCGGGGGGGTGAACACCGACGGCTGGCGCCCCTTTGGGGACACAGTCGGGGATGATTCCAGCCTCTACGCGGGGGACGCCCATATACGGAGCCACAACCGGCTTATCCTCAAAGCCGGGCAGGAGATACGCCTTCAGGTGGGCCGTTCCGCCATCATTATCAGCGACGACGGCATCACCATCACCTCGAAAAAGGCCAAAAAAGGCCCGGCCATTCCCTGGGACACGGTGATAAACCTGACCCCCCGGGACGGGGTCGTCATGTTCGGCCAGAACGTCAACATAGGGGCCGCCTACAACTTCTCCCTCCAGGAAAGTGCGGGTGGGGCCGTTTCCAGCCTGGGGGGTGTGATGCGCCTTTCCGCCCGGGATCTCCTGGCTCAGTCCTACTGCAAGACGGGCTACCAGGCCAACATGGCGGACTTTATCAAACTCTATACCGCCACGGCAAATGGCATGGCCGGGCAGGGGGATGTTCCTTCCTATACCTCGCTACTGCCCTCCCTTGTGGGAGCCTTTTCTTCCATTAATTGGGGCTACTACTCCTCCACCTCCAACTATTCCGACCCCGCCGGGGACTACGCCGCCTACTGCGGGATTCTCCTACAGATTTTAAGCCTCACCTACACCAGCCTGGACCTGGGCATGAGCGGGGAACAGCGGCAGAATGGGGGCCGGGATGCGTTTAACGCCGCGGCCCTGGCGGATCAGCAGGAGAAGGTTCAGGAGATGCTAAAGTACATTAACGACGCGGGGGACCCCACCCGGGCCATTCACAACAGCTTTATGCACCTGACCTCCTCCGCGGACGCGGTGTTGAGCGGCTTTGACAACGAGCGGCTTTCGGTGAACACCATCGACAGCACCGTCCCCACGGCGGGGACCAACGCTTCCCTTATCTCCAAGGAGACCGCCCGGTTGCAGCAGAAAAATTCCGCGGAAACGAGCCTTCGGGAGTTCCTTAAGAACCAAAAGAGCCGCATTGACGCGGGGGCCCTGTGGTCCCTGGGAATGGACGTTAGATTTCTGAACAAACTAAAGGAGTTGTAGGATGAACCAAAATGACAAAGACTATGTAAAAGATCAGATAAACACCGCTATAGATGGAGATTTCTCGGACAAGGCTGCCGAGGCGGTAAACAATGCTATAAGCAATGCCGGCATTCCGGAGAAGGCAGCCGCCGAGGTAAGCAAAGCTGTAGGCGATGCCAAGAGCGATCTGGATACCGCCACGACCGCCGCCAAGGACGCCTACACCAGCTTAGTGGGCTCCAACGGTACGGCTGACAGCCCTGCCGAGGGTAGCGTGTTAGACAAAGCTGTAGCGGTCAAGGACGCTCTGGATGGAGAGGATGGAGACGAAGGGCTAGTAGCGAAGGGAGAAACGGTACAGGAGGCTCTGGATGGAGACGAAGGGCTAGTAGCGAAGGGAAAAACGGTACAGGAGGCTCTGGATGGAGACGAAGGGCTAGTAGCGAGGGGAGAAACGGTACAGGAGGCTCTGGATGGAGACGAAGGGCTAGTAGCGAGGGGAAAAACGGTACAGGAGGCTCTGGATGGAGACGAAGGGCTAGTAGCGAAGGGAAAAACGGTACAGGAGGCTCTGGATGGAAACGAAGGGCTAGTAGCGAAGGGAAAAACGGTACAGGAGGCTCTGGATGGAACCGGCGGGCTTGTAGAGCAAGCGAAAGACGCCAAGGAGGCGCTGGGTACCGCCACGGAATATGCCGGAACGGCCGGGATTAGTCTGAAGGAGGCCGCCGACGATGCCAAGTCCGCCTACACCAACTTAGTGGGCTCCAACGGCTCGCCTACCGATCCTGACACAGACAGCGCGTTAGGGAAAGCTGTAGCGGTCAAGAACGCTCTGGATGGAGAGGATGGAGACGAAGGGCTAGTAGCGAGGGGAGAAACGGTACAGGAGGCTCTGGATGGAACCGGCGGGCTTGTAAAGCAAGCGAAAGACGCCAAGGAAGCGCTGGATACCGCCACGACCAACGCCAGAAATGCCGAGAAAACTCTGGAAGAGGATATAGACGACGCCAAAAAACTCTTGAATCAATTGGAAGCCTATATACCTTCTGGCGCGACTCTGAAGGAAACTATAGACAGCCAGATAGCAGCTTATATAACAGGCGACCTTGCCGAAAATGACGGCCTGATACAGACCGCTATCAACAGCGTCAAGGAATCTCTTTTGATAGCGCTAGCGGAAACGCAAAATCTCGCCACCAAAGCCGCCGACAACGCCGCCCTAGCGCTGAATAAAGCAACGCCTGGGTACAGCTTCTATGTTGCTCCGAATGTGAATAGTGTAACCGCGATAAAAGCAGGGTTTACTCTTTTGAATGTTGGCACATACGGTTTTAACAACACCGGAGTGGGGGAGAATCTTACATTGGCCATCGCTAATGGTGCGGTGAGTTTCACGAAGAATAGCACAACATTTTCCACTATTAGGGCTGAAGTAAATAGAGAGAGGGCGAGTGGTGCAAGTCTTTTAGGGGCACTATTAACTACTGGTATGGGTACTATATTTCATTCTTAAAAGGAGCCCTATCATGGCGGATAAACTTGACTGGCTGGGAAGACACCTCGTCCTTATACGGCATATCACCGTGGCGGACGCGGTTTCCCTGGAGGCGTATAAGGTCCCCCCTGACCTGGAGGACCTGTTTGCGGGGGCAGGCTCCGCGGAGGAGATGGCCTTTAAGCTGGCGGCGCGGGGAAAGCACAAAAACGCCTGCGAACTGCTGGCCTACATAGCCCACCGCCGGGCCGCGGTCTGGTGGGGCTACCGGTGCGTGTGCTCGGTGAACGAAGAACTACGGTTAAACCCCCCGGAGGACATTGATTATGAAAAGCCCCCGGAGCCGCCCCCCCTCCCTGACTATTTTAACATCGAGGTCCCCAAGCCGGACCCGGCTCTGGCCGCGGCCATGGACGCAGCCCTGGCCGGGGCGCAGGGGGACGCGGCCCTGGCCGCGGCCAGGGCGGACCCGGCCATGAAGGACTATGTGGCTGAGGGGGTGGAGCGGGCTTTCCGGGCCTTTGAGGAGGCCAACGGGGTCCACCCTATGGCGTTGCTCAAAACCCTGGGGGAGCGCATGAAGCGGGACCCCTACGCCATAAGCCCGGACTCCCCCATCTTCCGCATGGAAAAGGAGATGCACGAAAAACTGGATCCCATAAGGGGGCAGGTCATCGCGGAGGTAAAAGAGGCCCATGCCGCGGTAGGCATCGCCAGCCCCCTGATCAAGAACCCCAAGTTGGAGGCCCACAAACAGAAGCTCAGTGGCAACGCCTTGGACGCGGTGTACCGCTGGGTGGCCGCGCCGGACGGGCCCAACGCCCAGAAGTGCCTGGACGCTGGGAACGCGTGTCCCGACGAGCCCGGCGGGGTACTATCCCTTTCCGCGTTCTGGGCCTTCGGCAACCTGGCCCCACAGTTGGACCAGGTCATTCCCACCCCGCCGGGGCTTGCCGCAAACGGCATTGATAAGGTACTGTTGTTGTGCGCCGTCAAGCGGGGGGGAACCCGGAAGATTCTGGAACGCTACGAACACTACTTTAACCTGGGGTTGGAGGTCCTCACCGGGTCGGACAATTGGGAGGACAGCCTGGCTGCCGTGGTTCCGCCCCACAGGGAGGCGTCCGGACCGGCCCCGGAAAACGTGGGCGCGGCAGGCCCCCCTGAGCCGGAGGAGCCCCCTCAAAACAACGGCGGCTATAAGCGCTGGAAGCCTCCGGAACCGGAACCGGAGGCGTAAGGAAAAAGGATGCGGAAAAGTATGACACAAAAGGCTTCGCGGGGTTTGCTCTTGCTCTTGCTTCTGTTTCCGGGGGCGCTGCTCCCCGCCGCGTTTGCGGGCTGCGCCGCCCAGCGCAGGGTGGTGGTGGGCCTTTCAGTGGATCTGGAGGATCGCTATGCCATATATCCTTCCATAGAATTTGACGCGGTGGCGCTTACCGAGGAGGAAACGAATCAGATCAAAAGCGGCGGGGTGGACGCGTATTTTGCCCCCGGCGGTTCCCTGCGGAAACGCGTTGATCCCTTTACCGTGTATTTTTCCCAGGAAGAGACCCGGCCCGCGGTCCTGCCCTTCCGGTCGGCCTATTGGGACCGGTGGCTCAAGAAAAAGCCCGTGACGCTGGCGCTCATCGCGGATCTGCCCCATTCGCCGGATATGCCCGAGGAGGACCCCCGGGTCCTCTATATCGATCTCAAAAAGGACGGGCTTTTCTGTAGGCCGGTGTTTGTGGAAATCGAGCCGCAAAAGATCAGCCGGGTGTATGATCTGCCCCGGGATCCCAGGACCAATCTCCCCGCGGACAACCGGAGGCCGGACAACCGGAGGCCGGCGCTCAGAATCCACGACAACCCGGAAAGCCCGGAGGCCCTGGAGGACGATTAAATTACTATACGAGGGTAAGCTATGCGTTTTGAAGAACTATTGCATTGGAACGACGGGCAGTTTTTACAGCCCCATCATTTTCAGTATCAACAGCGGATAGCATCGGGATACGCCCGGCTTAACCGTTCTTTTTTCCTGCCCTATTCCTACGGGCTTCTGGATTTTGAGCTTGACCAGGAGGCTCTGAAGGGAGGGTGGGTGTCGGTTAAGCGTTTTTCCGCGGTCATGGAGGACGGCCTGGAGCTTTCCATGCCGGGGAACTGTATTCTCAAGCCTCTGGATCTCGGTGGGGCTCTCAGGCAAAACCCTGCGGGGCTTACTGTCTACGCGGCCGTTCCCCGGTGGTCCGAATTTGAGGCGAACCTTGCGGGCGAGGATTCTTCCCAGGAAAAGAAGTTCTACATGGCGGAAAAAAAGCGGGTCCGTGACGAAAATTCCGGGGACAATGAAATAACCCTCGTTACCCGCCGGATCAACGCCCGGCTGGTAACGGAGCGGGACAACACCAACGATATGCAGATCCTCCCCATCCTCAAACTGACGGTACTAACGAGGGATGTGCGGCAGAGCCTGGTGGAGGTCGATGAAAAGTACATCCCCCCCTTTATGATGCTTACCGTGGACGATCCCCTTTTTGCCATGGCCGCCGCGCTTATAACGGATATACGCCGTTGCCGGGACAAACAGCAAGACACCCTGACCACCAGGCTGGACGGCGTCGGGGACTTTTCCCGCGGCGAAGCCTTTGACGACGCCCGCTCCCTCTTTTTGCTGCGGACATTGAACTATTACGATATCCGGCTTTCTTCCCTGCTGGTGGACGGGTTTATCACACCCTTTGCGCTGTATCTGGAACTGGCCTCGTTCCTGGCGGAGCTCATGGCCTTTAATCCGAAAAACGGAATCCGGGAGATCCGGCGCTACGATCACGACGACCGCCTGCCGGTGTTTGCCGAACTTTTTAAGGATATACGCTCCTTCATCAGAAGCGAAGGCGGGGCAGGGTATATTAAGCTCAACTTTACCCCCGTCGAGGGAGAGGGTTGCCTCTTCGCCGCCATTAAAACCGAGGATATAGCCGATGTTGACGAGATGTACCTGGCGGTAAGCTCCGGCGCGGAAGCGGAGGAAGTCGTCAGGGCCCTGGAGCAGGGGGACACCTTTAAGCTGATCAACCCCAAGTCAAAGTCCCTGCGGATCCGGGGAATGAAGCTGGTCGGGATGCGCTATCCCCCCCGGTTTTTGCCGGTGCTGGACGGCACACTGTGGTTCCGGCTGGACCTTGAGGAATCCGCAAAGGTCTGGCGGGATATGTGCGAAGAAAAGGGTATGATGATAGACTATGCGCCGGGCCTCTTTCCGGGCCTTGAAACATCGCTCTTTATAACCATCGTGGAATAGGAGGCCCTCCATGAACGCTCCCGCAAACCTAGAAGAACTGTGCTGCCCTGTTTTTATCTGCTTCTGCAATTACTGGCAGTTGAACCAGACGGGGTTTCCCCCCTCACCGGAAAAATTCCGGGAGGATATTGAAGCCTCCCTGGGGGACGCCAAACTGAAAGCCTCGGCGGATCCCGCGCTGATCCGGGAATATGAACGTATAGAACGGCCCCTGGTTTTTTTTATCGACTTTATGGTCAAGGAGGGGAGCTTTCCCTTTAGCAGGGAGTGGCGGGAACTGGGCAGGAACTACAACGAGCTTTCCGGGGATGAAAAGTTTTTCAACCTCCTCTCCGATGCCCTCCGGGACAGCAAGGACCCGCATACCTTCGCCCTCTTTTATACCATGCTGGGACTGGGCTTTGAGGGGGCCTACGCGCGGGATCGGAGGTTTATCGAAAAAACCATGAAGGAATGCGAGGCCCGTTTCCCTGCGGAGCTTGATATCCGGGAAGAGCCCATTGTCGAAGTCGACACGGAAAAACGGATCGCCGGCTCAAGGCGGGTCCGGGCGCGGCGGCCCCTGCGTATGGCCCTTGTTTTTTCCTTCCTCTTTTTGATTTTTTCCCTTGCCGTTAATTTTGCCGTCTTTTTCAAAACGACTCTCCATTTCCGGGAAACCCTGTCCGGCGCCGCCGCCCAGGTCCGGGAAATTCAAACCGTCCCCTATGAGGTTCCATAATGCCCCCCCAATCTTTCGCCTTTATTCAAAACGGCGTCAATCTGATACAAACCAGCACAATAGCCAAGGTCGTTGTGGCTATTGTGCTGCTCCTCCTGTTCGTTATGGTGGTTCTGCCCCTCATAGGAAAGGCCCGGCGGAAGCGGATCAAAGCAAAGGAATCCCGGGACATCCTCAAGGACCTGATGGTCTGGCGCCATGTGGCCCGGCTTGCCCAGGGCGGGGAGGATCACAACAAAGCCAAGGAAGAACTTTCGGACAACATCGTCAAAATAAACGATCTTCTCAAACAGGGCTTTGACCTCGCCTCCCTCCACGGTAGGGGGCTCTACGGGGTGCCCTGGTTTATGCTTCTGGGGGAGCCCGGCTCGGGAAAATCGGCCCTGCTCCGGGAGAGCGAGCTGGAACTGATTCCCTCGACGGAGGAGGAGAAGGCCGACCCGGACGACAAAAGCCTCCCCGTAAGGTTTTGGCTTGGTGGAAAGGCGGTGGTCTGCGATGTAAGCGGCAGGGTTTTTTTTGACCGCTGGCTTGAGGGCAGCAGCGCGGAATGGACCCATATCATCAAACAGATCTGCCGCAGACACTACCGCAAGCCCCTGGACGGCGTCATCCTAACCATTCCCGCGGACGCGCTTTTGGCGGACAGCGGGGATCTGACCCGCAAAAAAGCCACCCTCATGGCAAACGAACTGGCCCACCTGCTGGACTCAAGCGGTATGCGCCTACCCTGTTATGTGGTGGTAACCAAGCTCGACATGGTAAACGGCTTCCGGGAATATGCCCTGGGCCTTTCCGGGGAGCTACGGCGCCAGATCCTGGGCTATGAAAATAAAGGCGCCGCGTACCGGGTGGAGGATTTTAAGAAGTTCTGGGCCGTCCTGCTTTCCCGGCTCCGTTCGGGCCGCAAGAAAAGCATGGATTCCCGGGAACTACAGATCCGCCTTTCCGACGCGTCCAACCGGATGGATATAACGGGAAAGTTGTTTTTGTTCCCCGAAAATTTTGACGGCCTGTACCGCAATCTTCATATTTACCTTGAAGCCCTGTTCAGCGAAGACACCTTCCACGGAACCAAGGACACGGTTTTCGACGGGCTTTTCTTTACCAGTTCCGCGGATTCGGGCGTTTCTTTTAGCCCGGACCTTGCGGCGCTGGCGGGCAAAGCCGCCGACGACTTTATTTTAAGCGATGCAAAGCCGCCGGTGTTCCAGTCCTATTTTGTCCGGGATATGCTACAGAAGTATGTTTTTAACCCCTCCCCACACGCCGTCTTTGTCAGAAAGGAAGCTTTCAGCCGGGCGATACCCCTTCTCGGCCTCTGCGGGGTTTTGGCGGTCGCCGCCTTTATCAGCCTCTACTCCGCGCTTTTCAGAGCCGATGAACTTGCCCGATCCTTGGCCCAGGCCACCAACTATTACCAGTCCCTGAGTTCCGCGCTGCGGGAACGGGGCGCGGGCCCCCCTCTGATCATAAAAAACCAGGACAATACCTTTGCGGTTAATAACAACCCCGGCCCCCAAAACAACGGATCTTCTCCGGTGCTGTTCTACTACAACGCCCTGTCCTATAGAAACGCCAATCTGACCCCCCCTCTGGGTTTTCGCCTGGCGGATCTGCTGGTGTTTCGGGAAGCCAACATGGGCCGCCGGGACCGGGTTTTTATCACCAACCAGCTCTACGGGAGCCTTGTCAGAACCCCCCTCATAAGAAACGTGGGCTCCAAACTGGTCGATCAGTCCTTTAAGACCCCGGTCCTTAACCGGGAATTGCGTTCCGTCATTGAATCCTTTACCCGGCTTGACGAGCTGAGCCAGGATGATTTTCAGCGGATATTCCGGTCCAACCAGTACAACGCCGAAGCCATGACTAGCTATCTTCTGCCGGATATTTCCAACGATTCCAGGTCCCTGCTCAACAGTTTTCTCCCCCGGTATGACCGGCGCTACACCTTCTCCGAAGAAGCCGCCTATGTCTACTCCGACGATTTCCTCCAGGCCAAGGACGCGGCGTTGCGGATCATCCTCTCCGCCTGGCAACGCCTCTCGGTGTATCCCGATTCCCTGTACGGCAAAATAAAAACCCTGGTCTCCCTGTCCCAGAATATCGTTACCAATTACGGACGGATCACAGCGCTCCTGCGCCGCTCCGCTGACGCGGCGTCCCTGCGGGACGTGCAAAACCTGGTTACCGAGTGGAAGGATTTGACCCAGACCCAAAACACCCTTATCGCCCGGGGCAGGCAGTTCTTTGAGGATATAAAAAACGAGATGCTCCGGGTCAATATACCCCTGGGCTTTAACGGGGACGGGGGAGGCGACCCCTTCGGCAACAACCTGATAAACGACTATCTGTTCAACGAACTGGTCATCACTTACGCGGTAAAGGATTACACGAATTATTTTAAAAAGGACATGGACTTTGTCAGGGCGAAAGGCGCCGGAAGCCTGATCGCTGTTACGGGGACTGTCAGCGCCCTGGAGCGCGAGTTTTCCGGCGATCTGGAGCGGGAACTTGAAACACTCCGGGCCGGCGCCGCGAGCCTTAAAAACAACGAACTCCTGTCCGGAAAAATGACCGAAGAGCCGGATTCGCAGTCCCTTTTTATGGTGGTGGAAAAAATATTGACTCTGGCCGGGGCGGTGGACATACCGGATCCGGCGCGGCTGCGGAATGCCGCCGCTGTGGATTGGATGAGCGGCCAATATGACATTGTCGCCGCCTTTGACAATTACGAAGCCTATGTTAAGCCCTTCCTGGAAAATGAAAAGGTTTCCGGCCTTATCCGTAACGGCAGGATCGTCCTGGCGGCCCAGGCCTATCTTAACCGCGCTATTGTTTTAAGCGCCGAATACGACTTCCTCTCCAGCTCCGCCGAAACCATAAGCGCCATGATAGCCTCCCGGTCGGAAACGGAAGGCCAGGAAATTTTTTCCCTCTCCGGCAGGGCGATTCAAAGCGCGCTGGGGGGGCTGGTGTACAACCGGGGCTACGATCCGGGAATAGTCAAGGATATAACCGACGGCATCGCTGCGTATAACGATCTCTTTACCAACTATGCAAACCTGACCGAACCGCCGAAATTCTTGCAGAACCGTGACGGGAGCATCTACCAGACCGACGCTTTCAGCGGCTACCTCGGTTTGTACCTCAACTATTGGGGGAATTATCCCGATAACGCCTACGTTCCTTCCCCGTCCTGGCGGGAATACCGGGCGCGGATAAACCAAACAAAGCCCTATCAGATCAATTCGGTCCTCCAGTCCCTTTACAGCGAATGTTCCGGCATAGTAAACGATGTCAACGATATCGTGTTGTCTGAGGTGTTAAAGCGGGAAAAAGCCGACTCCATCGCGTCCCTGGGCGACCGGATAAAACTGCTTTCCGCCTTTCTCAGCGCCGACGCGGATCGTATGCTCACCGCCTGGGGCAGGCTGCCCGCGGACGCTGAACCGGCCTTTAAGCATATCCGGGCCCTGCCCCTGGACGAAATTAAAGAAACCTACATGACTGTCTATTCGGACACCCGGAATATCAGCATAGGCTGGTGGAACGATTTTATCATGGACGGAATCAACATCCTATCGAGAACCTTTTGCGACCTAAAACTGGAGGCTTTTGCGGAGAAGCTGGAGAGCCTCAAGGTATTCCCCCTCCTTTCCGACGCCCCCCGGGATGAGACCCTGTCCCCCGCCGATCTGGAGGGCCTGACCCTGTTGCTGCAGGACATGGGGGCTGGTTATTTGCTGAAGCCGCCCGCCGAAGATCAGGACCCACTGGAACCGGCGCTGCGCCCCATCCTGTTCCGGGACGCCGCCGCCCGGGCTTGGGCGCAGACCGTCTACCAATTTGTCGCGGCCGCGGCGAACCGGGAGAAACCCCTCGCCTGGACTCTATCCCAACCGCCCATTGATATTCAGGAGAGACTGTCCATGGAGGGCCGTCTGCTCGGAGTCAACCGTTTCCGGTACCTGGAAGTATCCGCCGCGGGAAAAAGCCCCCGGTTCTTTAACACCTATACAAACGAAAAGATCAGCCTGGCCGAAGGCGGCCCCGCGGACAGGGACATACGCTTTGGGTTTTACCGGGCCTCGTCGGACCGGAGGCCAGCGGCGGCAATTGACCTGGACAAGCCCTGGTCGATCTTTGATATCTATTTGAGCAGAAATGTCATAAAAGGCGATCAGGATATTTTATATTTCCCCGTCTTCCTTGAGGATGAACAGGGGCAGTACGTGTATTTTACGGAAATTGATTTTAACGCCGACATTCCCAGTCCGGACCGCTGGTACACCGCGGCTACCTGGCCGAATCTGAGGATTACCGACGGCATGGTCACGGTAAGCCGCTAAGGGAGTCCGCTCCGGTTTGGCAGGGCGGAGGCCGGCTCCGCCTTCCACTCCCTAGTGTCCGGGCAGCGCCGTCAAACACCGCCGCCCCTTCCCAGGCTCTTGCCCCCCGCGGTCCGGGAGAGAAGATAACCCTTCTCCGATAATACCGCTCAGTTTTGTCGTTCAACTCGTGGGGTAGTCGAGGATGCGGGAGTGATGTTGTCATTCCTCGTTCTTTGCAAGGTAAACTGGCCGCCCGTACCGGTTTTGAACCGGGCGCTTGTTCCCGCGGTACAAGGCCCGGAAAGCCTCGATCTGGTGAGGCGACATTTCTACGGGCTCCAGGGAAATGCTCCATTTAACCCCTTCCGTGCAGGGCGGCGTGGTCAGGGACCCGTCGTAGCGGCACATTTCGCGGCTGCCGGTGAACAACTCCGCCAGATCTATCTTCGGCTCCAAGGATCCTTCCCCACCAATCTCCCCGGGTAGATTTTCAAAGATCTCCCCCAGGGTTTCGTTGCGTGCCCCTTCGGTTATCATCATCCCTATAACAGCGAGATTGCCCCGGGCATCCTTGTGGACCAGATGCAATTCCATGGCAAAGGATACTCCGTCAAAGAGATGTTCGCTGGGCGCGTGGAAGTGGAATTGCTGCAACTCGTAGGATTCGCCGTCAAGAACAATGGTGTTGCCCGCGGCGGCGGGGAGTAGTTCAATGGTATGGCCGTTGTTTTCCATTTTGAAGGGGGTTTTGCGGTAGGCTATAAGCGGCTTAACCAGGTCGCCGTCCGGGATTAGTTCCGCGGTAAGGATGTCAATCGGGGATTGGGCTTTTCCGTCCCGGGCTGTCGCGTAGGCGCTGTCCAGGGCGTACCAATACTCAGGCCCGGTGTCCCCTTCGTAGCTCCAATGGGGCGTTGTTCCCGCCGGGGGACGGGGGCTTGCGGTCCGGGCCGCGGCGGCGCAGGCAACCATGACACACAGGGTCAGCCCCAGTACCGCAGTCAGGAGGAACGCCGAAAAAAGCCGTTTCCCGTAGCGCCGGTATGCCGGGCGGTTTATGGCGGAAAAATCTCTGTCTATCATAGACAACATCATACATCTAATTTCCCGGATTAAACAAGGGCGGGACAGTGCCCTTCAACAGGGGGCTGGTTTTGGAAAAACCCACTTGATTTATTGAATAATTAAAGATAAACTACAGTATATTAAGCTGTCGGCTTTTTTATAAAAAGGGGATGAATTATGAGATATATTGTGGGCTGTCTTGTCCTTTCTGTTTTCCTGTCGGCGGGTTTTGCTGCCTGCAAATCTCCCGTAGGTCCGCAGGGCGAACAGGGTCCGCAGGGCGAACGCGGATTGGACGGCGACCAGGGACCCGCCGGGTTCTTCAAACTATATGACAATAACGATCATTTGATCGGGTATGTCCTGGGCGCGACGGTGGTGAACGACGTCCATGGCCTCTACATCATGGCGTCTCATCAAAATAAATTATACCATCTCCTGTTATCGTGGGATGGAAACATACTGAACGATGATTCTAGAGGCGCTAATTTGTACTATGCCGCAGATAACGGCCAGGGAACTCCCTATGGAATAGATACCGGGATACCCTACCGCGTCTTTGGACATTCATGGAATGGCGGCAGTTATGATCCCAATAATCCTTCCATGTACACCTTCACAACCTATTCAGCTTCCGGGATGGGAGGAGGGACTTCTATCGACAACCCTCAAAGCCATAGAATCTCTGATTCTGACTCGCTTTATACAAACGGCGATTACTCCGGCACGTTTTACGAGCTCATAAAAATCAACTGGACGGATATAGGCTTAACAGAAAAACCGGTGGCGCCGCTCATACTTAAGCCATCGCCGTAAGTGGAGGCGCCTTGCCGCTCAATCGGGTAGCGCTCTTAGAAGCGGTACTGTATCCCTAGGGCGGGGGACAGGGTCACGGCGTCCCGGTCGTTCAGACCCCCGCATTCAAGAGCGGCCTTGAGGACAAAGAAATTAAAGAAGTAATCAAATTCCGCTTTGAGGCTCAAGTACTCCAGGGATTGCTCCGCGTTGAAGGCCAATTCCCAATAAAATTGATCCTGCGCGTAATTGACGGCGAATTCCACGCCGTCAAAAGCGGCGTCCGGGGCGGCAATAAACTTTGCCGCTGCTTTAAACCCCAGCCAGAAGGGGGCAACATAGGCTGCCGTTACATCAATGCCAAAAAGGGTGTCTTCCGCAGCCTGTAGGGAGTAGCGTATGGGCGAACCCAGGGCAAAGGAAACATCCCCCCCCGGGAGAAACAGGCCGTAGCCCAACTCGGGCTTTACCGTGCCCAGGCTCTGGCCGCCGCCCTTGTCCGGGTTAAAGCGGAATTCATTTTCATTATGGGCGGCGAGCAGGAACTCTGAAAAGGAACCCAGTGGCAGATGGATGGCGGCTTTTTCGTCGGCATAGAAGAACTGGGGGAAGAAATCGATGAGGGTGAAGGTGTATTCCGCCCCCGCATGGAGATCAAAACGCCCAAAGCTCCGTTCATATTCAAGAGCGGGGGTAAGAAAATAGTCCTTCTCATCCGCCAGCACATCGGAGTTGCCGGCATACAAACCTGCCCACAGGCCGACGGCGTCCGCCATAACGTATCTGCCAGGAAATAAAGAAAAGAACAGAAAAAACCAAAGGCATTTTTGCATGGATTTCACCTCTGGATCAGTATACAATTATGAAAATTGACTGTAAAGTAAGTAAGGATAGAATCAATGGAAATTGTTAAAAGCCCAACGGAAAGCAAAATCACCCTTTGTGTTAAAGGAAAACTCAGCGCCGCCGCAGTTCCGGAGTTCAAAGCGGCGGTGGAGGAAGCCTTGGGAGAGTCCCAGACTCTCGTGCTGGACTTTAAGGATCTTGACTACATGGCGTCCGCGGGACTGCGGGTATTGGTGTCGGTGCGGAAACGCTTGAGCGGCGGCGGCTCCCTGACTCTGATCAATATCCGCAGCAAGGTGAGGGAAGTTTTTGAAGTAACTGGCCTGGACGAGGTCTTTACTATACGGTGACAAGACCGCGGCCGGGCGCGGGTTAACGGGAGACATTGTATGACGGTGTATAATAAATGCCGGGAGGCTCTGGACGTTACCGCTTGGCCCGGCAAGATGACGTGCCGGATATAATTACCCTGTTGGTTAGGAACTGTATATAAATAAAATGCACGGCATTTCATTCTGTCTTGGGGTTTAATACCCCGCCCTTTAGGGCAGTTAGAATTAGTAAATACTCACGAAAAATGGTAGCAAACCCCCATATTATAAATTTCCACAGCCGATCGAACCTACGCGCAACCCGATACAGCGCTTAAGATGCCGCGTAGTAAACAAGTTTGCACGCAAACTTGTTTACGCTCTTACTGCGCGGAGGCTTACTTCTGCGCGGGTTCTTACAAACTGTCCGTTTTGGGCGAGTCACATGCGGAAATGCTTGTTGACAAAAAGGCCCCAAAAATAAATAATCAACTGAGGCTGTTCCAAAACTTCAGTTTTGGGGAGACAAGCTCTGCAATGTCGGCAACCTCTAAAAAACGCAGTTTTGTGGTTTTAGCTTATGGCATTTAAGCCACAAAAACTGCAAGAGCCGGCGGCTCCGCCAGCGGCTCCAGACTGTTCCATCGAACCGAAGGTTCGTACCGTGACCCGGCTATGCCGGGGCCGTTTAGCGCACACTTGATTAGTTTTGGAACAGGCTCAACTGGTTGTGGGCTCCGGTTGGACAGGCTCTGTCTTTGGTAATTTAGAATGTTAGAGCGTATCGATCCTGATAAATTCCATACGCTGATTGAAATCAGCATGTTGATCAATTCGGATTATTCCGATGTTCACGGACTTTTGACCGAGATCATCGAATCGGCATTGCGGCTTTGCGATGCCGCCTCCGCCTGCCTCCTGCTACTGGATGACAGGGAGAACAAGATGTTTTTCGAAGTGGTGAGCGGCTTTTCGAACGGAGGGCGGCCTGAGCAGCAGAGCGTAGAGATCGGCGAAGGGATAGCCGGCTGGGTTGCCCGCCACAACAAACCGATCATCATCAACGATACGGACAACTCCGAGTACCGTCTTGCCGCCGTTTTTGAACAGAGTGGCTTCATGGCAAAGACAATCATAGCGGTTCCGATGCAGGCGAAGGATCGTTGCATCGGAGTTCTGGAAGTAATCAACAAAAAAAACTCGGCTCAATTTTCCGGTGAAGATCTTGAATGGCTGGAAATATTCGCGAATCAGGCGGCCCTGGCTCTGCAAAACGCGCAGAATTATGAAAAAGTACGGAGTAAGGCCGATATCCTACAGGAGCAGCTTGAAACGAGCGGCGCGTTCCATACGTTAATCGCGAAAAGCCCTGTGATGAAGGAAAAACTTGCCGTGATAGACCGCCTCGCCGCAACCGATTCCGCCGTCCTGATACTGGGGGAAAGCGGTGTGGGCAAGGAACTTGCCGCCGAACAGATACACCTGCGAAGCCCACGCAAGGCCGGACCCTTCGTGAGGGTGAACTGCGCCGCGCTGCTGTCCGGCCTTGCCGAAAGTGAACTGTTTGGCCACGTGAAGGGCGCGTTTACAGGCGCGGTCAGTAACCGCAAGGGACGTTTCGAAGTGGCGGACGGCGGCACGATATTTCTTGACGAGGTGGGGGATCTTCCGCTCGATCTACAGGCAAAGCTGCTGCGCGTGATTCAGCAGAAGACCTTTGAAAAAGTCGGCTCGGCAACGCAGCAGAGTATCAATGTGCGGATACTTGCCGCTACGAACAAGGACATAGAGAAACTTGTTGCCGAGGAAAAATTCAGGAGCGATCTGTACTACAGGCTCAACGTACTGCCTATTTACGTGCCGCCACTCCGCCAGCGGAGCGAAGACATACCGGAGCTGGCCCGCTTCTTCCTTGAAAACTGTATGCGGGACATGAAAAAACGTTTTGACGGGTTTTCGGAGGAGGCTATGCAGGCCCTGATTGCGTACTCCTGGCCTGGTAATGTCCGCGAGTTGGAAAATTGTGTACAGCGCGGCTGTGTTGCGGCCACTGGGACGGTGATACGGAAGGAAGATATGTTTCCCGGCGGTGATTCCACGCTCAGGGCGGATGCAAAGACAGGCTCGCGGTCGCTCAAGGCGGCAACTGACGCTTTCAAAGTACATTTTATCAAGGAAGTGCTGGCAGAGTACGGCTGGAATCAGACAAAAGCGGCGCGGGCACTTGACATACAGCGGACATATCTTGCTAAGATGATTCGAGACTTCAACATTGCCAGGTGAGGCAATTCTTATACATTGCCAGGGGTATTTCATGGGAAAGAATGCAAAGAACGAAAAGAACGATATTCATATTACAGACGATAGCGACAGCCTTTTTAGTTTTTTTGAAAAAAACCGTAAATTTTTATTGACATCTGTGATAGCGATCGCGGTTTTGCTGGCGGGGCTTATTGTCGTGTTGCTTGTACGGGATTTTATGCACAAGGACGCAACCGCCAGGCTGGATGTCCTTATTGAGCGGTACGATAGTATAAAGTACAGCCTCGCCGCCAACGCGGAGACTACGGACGAGGCAGAAACCGAGGCCGTTGAGTCAGCCGACAGCGGGGAAAGCGGAATTTCCGAAGACAGCGGCGAGCCGGCGGAAACCGCCGGCGGCAATATTCCGGCGTTGCTGGACGATCTGCGGGCGCTGGGAAAAAGCGCGTCAGGCTACCCTGCCGCGCGCGCGTGGTTCATGGCGGCCAACATTTACCATGAACGGAGGGAATGGCAGGAGGCACAGGAGGCGTGGCTTCTGGCGGCGGAAAAGGGCGGCTCTACACACCTGACCCCTGTATGCCTGTACAATGCGGCGGTCGCGGCGGAAGCGTCCGGCGATACCGATTCGGCGCTGTCAAACTACCAAAAATCGCTCGGCTTTACGGACTTTCCCGCGGCGGCCCACGCCCAGTTTTCCGTTGGCCGGCTTGAAGAAACAAAGGGCGACAACGAGGCTGCCATTGCCGCGTACCGCGCCGTGATAGAAAAATGGCCGTCGGATACGGGTTGGACGAACCTTGCCCATTCCCGCATCGTCGCGTTGGAGCTTAACGGGCAATGAAGATGTTGGGTGTGCGTATAGTTGTTTTGTCTCTGGTTAGCCTGGCCGTATCGTGCGGAATAGATGACAGCAAGTACCTTTCCCCCGCGTCACTGGTAAGTTCCACCCTGAACAGCAACGCGGTGGTACGGCTGCCGGACGGCAGTACGTTAACGATAGATTTTACTAACGGACAGATTCCCACGCTGGCAATACCCGGCGGCATGGATTTTGGCAGGGAGTACGAGATATACTATAAGATATACCTAAGCGACATCCTGATGGATACGGTAAACACGGACAGCGCGAGAGAGGACGTGAACCCCACACTTAGGACGGATTGGACGGCAATGTACAACTACACTGTCGACTCAAACAACCTTTCGGGAGGGGTGGCTACCCTTTTTACCAACCGAAAGTACTATTCGTTGCAGGTAGGCTCATCCAACCGCGCCATACGTTCCGATGGAAACGGCGCCTTTGACCCTAAACCGGCCAGCCGCCTGTTTACTACAAGCGATGATCTTTTCAACTCTGACTACCTGACAAGCAGCTTTAACGCTGATGTGGCGGCGGCAAAAAGCGGCGTAACACCTTCTTATGCCTACGCGTCAATGTATGTTGTTATAAGGGACTTTAACCCCCAAACATTGAACCCGGTCTACAGTTCCATCACGTTTATAAATATATTTTTGCTGCCTTCGGGCACAAATTTGCAGAACATCCCGGTGACGGGGCTAACGGTCAGCCAGGTTCCCGGCCAGCCCCAGCCTACCGGTCCTGCCGTTAAACTGAGGGCCGCCGTTACACCGGACAACGCATCGGACAAGACCGTTGTTTGGTCGGTAGATGACGAGTCTGTCGCCGGTATATGGCCTTTAGCGGACAACAACGCGATTGTATACAGTAAACCCGGATCAAATTCGCCAAATGTAGATGTTACCGCCAAGACAACTGACGGCGGATACTCCGACACTGAAACAGTTAAGCTGCACGGTATAGCAGCAACCGAAGTCAGATTAAATGAAACACAGCTTACCCTCTCTCTTAACGAAAATACCGTTAGCGGCATTTCTTACAAAAAAACGGAAACCTTGAAGGAAACCGTATCACCAGACAACGCCGACCAAAAAAAAGTTATCTGGGCGTCCAGCGATCCTGGTATCGCAACCGTCAATGATAATGGTCTGGTAACGGCAGTTGCCTTAGGTACCGTAACGATAACGGCGACAACGACGGACGGCACTGAACGGATGAGAGCCTGTACCGTTACGGTTATCAACTAACGGCTAAAAAAATAGCGGTGCGTCTGGACGTTATGACCGCACCGCCTTGGAGCCAAAGGTTTTACAGAAGTATCGTTAGATACCACTTTCCTCCCTATACTTTTTATCGGTTTGCAGAAAAATATCTGTAGACAAAAACGCCGCACGGTCAGGTAAAACCGCGCTTCCCAGCCTATGCTCGCAAACGTAGCGCTAGGGAAACGCTGATTAACTTGACGCTAATCGCGTTTCCCTAATGTATTTGCTCATTTCATTGCGCAAATGTGTCAACAAAGTTGACATTCACGTTAAAGCAGCACCGATTGCGCCAACGTAGTTGGCGAATTCTCGATTGAATAAATCAGTGCTTCCCTAGGTTCTGAAGTGAGAAATTCTAACGTAACTTTCTTTCTTTGCCGGTAAACTCTCCCACAACCATTTTGTATACCGTTACATGCTCAAGGGTCTTTTCATCAAATCTGTAAACCTGATCTTTCCCGGTTTGATGTTTCATCAATTCATTTAAGCCGTTCATTTTTTCGTCCGCTGTGTCGACTATTACTATTTTTCCGGTACCGATAATGCTTTTGTACGCATAGCCGTACTCACAGGCTTTGTCTCCTTCGATCAAGGCCCCGTCGCAGTCGATCTCAAAACAGGCCGCTTTGTTTTTACTTACGATCTGTAGTTTTCGCCCTTTGTTAGCGCCGTGGAAATACAACGTTAAAGTATCATTTTCAAAAGAATAGCCATAATTCAATGGAACGATATACGGCTGATCGCTTTCGGACAACGCAAGCCTGCATACCTTGTTCTTGTCGATTATTTTGATTTTTTCGTTTATGTCCGTTATTTCCCTGTCTTTTCTTCGCATCACATTCTCCTAAAAACAAGCCCCGCCACCATACCCTATTCTTTTGTAACCTGAGACGGGACAAAAAAGCATACCCTGAAAAAGCCGTTCGCGCAAATCCCATGCCTAACTCTGTATGTTGATGCAGGCCAGGGCTGGGCTTGACATTTCTTGGAAAAATGGGCATTGTATTTATAAAGCCGTCGTCTGGCGGCATATAATCAAAACAAGGCAAACCGTGTCCCACGTTTGAAACTGTCCTGTTATCTGCGGGGGGCAGGGTTTAAAGAAGAGGAGTAAAAAATATGGCAAAACAGTTGTTGTTCAACGAAGAAGGACGCCGAAAACTGTTGGCGGGGGTTGAGCAAATCTCCCGGGCGGTCAAAGTCACGCTAGGCCCCAAAGGGCGGAACGTACTTTTGGACAAGAAATTCGGCGCTCCCACGGTGACAAAGGACGGCGTTTCAGTCGCTAAAGAAGTGGAACTGGCGGACCCTTACGAGAATATGGGCGCGCAGCTCCTTAAAGAAGTGGCCACAAAAACAAACGATGTGGCTGGCGACGGTACCACAACCGCTACAGTTTTGGCCTACGCGCTTGTAAAGAAGGGCCTGGAATCGGTTTCTGCGGGTATGACACCGATCGAACTGAAACGCGGCATCGACAAAGCCGTTGAGATCGCGGTGGAAGAGATCAAAAAGAATTCAAAGGAGATCAAGGACAAGGAAGAAATCTCCAACGTTGCCTCAATTTCAGCGAATAACGACACTGAAATCGGCAAGACAATCGCGGACGCGATGGAGAAGGTCGGGAAAGATGGCGTAATCACTGTGGAAGAGTCCAAAACGATGGAAACAAGCATCGAATTTGTCGAAGGGATGCAGTTTGATAGGGGATACATCTCCGCCTACTTTGTTACGGACCGCGACACGATGACGAGCGTATACGAGGATGCCTACATCCTCATCCACGACAAAAAGATTTCATCGATGAAGGATATGCTGCCGCTGCTCGAAAAGGTTGTGCAGAGTGGCAAGCCGCTTCTCATCATCGCGGAGGACGTGGACGGCGAGGCGCTCTCGACTCTCGTGCTGAACAGCCTGCGCGGAACGCTAAGAGCCTGTGCGGTTAAGGCTCCCGGTTTCGGCGACAGGCGCAAGGCCATGCTGGAAGACATCGCGATACTGACCGGCGGCACCGTCATCACGGAAGAGCTTGGCCTGAAACTTGAGAACACAGACATTTCACAGCTCGGCAAGGCCAAGACGATCAAGATCGACAAAGACAACACGACCATCATCAACGGCGCGGGCAAGGACAAGGACATCAAGGACAGGATATCCCAGATAAAGGCGCAGATCGCGGATACCACGTCGGAATATGACCGTGAAAAGCTACAGGAGCGGCTTGCCAAACTGGCCGGCGGCGTTGCTGTGATCAACGTGGGCGCGGCGACCGAGGTTGAGTTGAAAGAGAAGAAGCACCGGGTTGAGGACGCACTTTCCGCGACACGCGCCGCCATTGAGGAAGGCATCGTTCCTGGCGGTGGGCTTGCGTTGATTCAGGCGATACCGGCGTTGGAGAATGCCGATCTGAGCAAGTACACAAGGGACGAAGGGGTAGGCTTCCAGATCGTAAAGCGCGCACTGGAAGAGCCTATGCGCCAGATTGCGGAAAACGCGGGCGTTGACGCGGGAATAATCGCGGACAAGGCAAAGCACGAGAAACCTGGCATTGGATTTGACGCGGCGAAAGAGGAATGGGTCGACATGGTAAAGGCCGGCATCACCGATCCGACAAAGGTTACCCGTTCAGCGTTACAGAACGCCGCTTCAATAGCGAGCCTTCTGCTTACTACCGAATGTGCCGTAACAGACATTCCTGAAAAGAAGGAAGCGCCGGCGATGCCTGGCGGCGGCATGGGCGGTATGGGCGGTATGGATTACTAAACTCTGAACACCCTGTTAGGAATCGCGGCCTTGACTTTTTTGGCCGCGATTTTTTTATTTTTGTACCTTTCTTTTTTTTCAGAGCGCGGTGCAAACGACATAGATACGGTGTCCAGTTGGAAGTCCGTGGGCATCCCCGAAGGCAAACGTGGGGATGCCCGCACATGCCCCATCTGCGCCGCGCGGTTCCAGCAGGGTGATAATGTTAAATCAAAAATTTTTCCGCCGAGTGGACGGGACTACAGGCTTTTACACATTTCCGGCTGCAAATACTGCCTCGGCGGGGAACGGAAACGGCTCTGCATAGTATGCGGTGCTGAGCTTTCCACGGATGACTACCTGGTGGCCCATATCCGGCAGCATCCCGTAAAACCGGATGTGCGGGTGCAGGGTTGTGTGCACTGCATGATGGGGGTAAAACACGATAAAAAGGTGAAAAAACTCAGGTGATAGACCTTCATACCCATTCGAACGCGTCCGACGGCAACTTCTCACCCTCGGAACTGGTACTCCAGGCCCATGCGGTAGGCATACACACGATGGCGCTTACCGATCATGACACGATAGACGGGATTCCAGAAGCGGAATCGGAAGCGGCCCGGCTTGGCGTCAACCTTATACCCGGCACAGAAATTGATATTAACTGGCAATACCGTGCCGGGGATCGCAGGCACAATCGTGAATTCCATCTGTTGGGGCTAGGGTTAAAAGCGCCGTCACCGAACTTTACCGGCATGTTGGCGGAGATCAAGATGGAACGGAAACGCCGCAACATACTGATGATCGGCAAGATGCGTGCGGCCGGCGTGGACGCGGATTACAGTGAACTCTGCGGTATGGTCGGCGGCGGCTGCATCGGCAGGCCGCATTTTGCCCAATACCTGATCAAACTGGGCAAGGTACGGAGCATACAGGCCGCTTTTGACCGCTTTTTGGGAAAAGGGAAGCCATTTTATATACAGAAAGCCGGCGCCGATTTTAGGCGGGCAGCCGCCGCGATACACGAATCTGGCGGGCTTGCCGTGCTTGCCCATCCGACTACATTGTACGTTTCTTGGGGCAGACTTCCCCTGATACTTGCCGAGTTGAAGAATCAGGGGCTGGACGGTATAGAGGCATGGCATCCGATAGCGACGGAACGTGCTTGCCTGCGGTTGGAGGAGATAGCCGGGAGGCTTGGCCTCCTTGTAACGGCGGGCAGCGATTTTCACGGTGAGAAACGCCCCGGCCGCCGCCTGGGCTACACAGGCGGTGGCCGTCCGATAGACGACTCATTTTTGGAGAGGGGAGGGCTGGCGGCCCATAATTAAACACGGGACGGGATGACCCATACGAACTTCAGATCGGCTCTCACCATCAACTGTTCATCGAGATAGCATAAGGTATTTTTGATGTAAGTATTTTAACAGTCCTTAGCCAGTACTTGCTTTTACAAAACCGACTCACCTGTTCCGCGATTCTATTTTGATCAGCCATAGGCGCTATAGTGATGCTAACTATGGGAAGATGACCCTCACAAATAATTGGTCTTGGGTCTTCAGGATTTTTTTCACGCAAAAAATCCCACATTGCGGAATGCAACTCTGATTGGTTACGACAATTCGGCAATAAAACAGGCACACCTGGCATATTAGGATTGTTGCATATTTTTGTTAGATTTTTCTCTATGAGTCTTTCTCTTTTCGTAGAGTCTTTTATGAAACCATGTTTTACAACAATAAATGGTATTTTTGTTCCATTTTTTAATGACTTAAATCTAATACATTCTGAAAGTTTATCGTCCGAATTTGAAAGTATAACCCTAAATTCTTTTTCCTGACAAAATTGTGGAAGCTTAAATAACGGCACAAACCAACTTTCTTTCAACGAATTACCGTTACTTTTATTCTCATATTCCAGTAGTTGAAATACTATTTTTTGTCTGTCTCGTACAAACTGGCTTGTTTCCGTTAAAGGTTCTATCTCGTCATTTAGGTATATTACAGGAACAGCAACACTTGTGACAATATGAAACTTTTTATTGAATTCATAATCTGCGTGGAGTACACTAAAACTTGATACTCTTCCTGTATATTTACTATCAAAATGAAAACCAATGGAAGCCCCGCCATTGTTACAATATCCCCGCCATTGACTCAAGGTATCGCCTTCATCAGCACTCAAGCTAAAGGCAAAATTATCACTTTGATAATTTATCTCTTTAAGCTTTTCTTTACCAACAATCTTTTCCTCTGTAAGATCGTTTGAAAAAGGCAAACTGAAAAACCAGAGCGAATCATTTTCTAATAGGTTAAAAAGTGTTTCCATGGATGTATAATGGTATAGTTCTAGGGGGAAGAAAACCATCTTCTTGCCTTTTGGAGAATGAGCATAAATTTCCTCATTATGTTTTTCAAGAAAACTTTTTATTTTTTCTGCATTCCCTTTATTATTTAGTGAGATTGACATCCTCTACCCCTATACCAAAGAACTTTAAGAATTCTTTCTGTTCATCAGAATCCTCCATTAGCAGTCTTTGTTCTCTAAAAAAAACAAATTCTTTATGACTTACTATAAAAGGCTTAATAGTCGGGTATAGATCAGGATTATACCAAGAATAGATAAATATTTTGATATTTGACCTGTTTGATAATTCCTTAAGTATTTCATCCGTCAGGGTTTCTTTGGATTCAGTGCCCTCTCTATTAAGTCTGATATCTACACCAATAACAACCGTATCTTTACTATCATTGTTTTGAATAATCTTATCAATAATTCTAACTACATCATCACAAGATGAATTATCTGGTAAATCATACGGTTTTGTTGGGATAAGACTTTCTTTCTTTTTGTAATATTCATCTAATGTATCATCTCCTTTTTGTTCATAACAAAACTGATAAAATAAATTTGTAATAATACCCTGTAGTTTATCAACAAAACCCTTTCTATCCGCCTCCGGTTCCTCTTCCCTATAATTATCACCAACAAGAATCATTTTGTTGCAAACATTATGCGTCCATAAAATATGGGAAAGAGAAACACTGATTTGTGTCAACCGGGAAATAGTATCATCAATCCAAATCATTGTTTTCATTTTATATCCTCCTATGAATCGAATAACGGCAATGTGGAAACAAACCATAATTCCACTTTATCGAAGTAGTATCCAAAAAGCGTTTTAAGGCCATTCTGATAATTCTCATTTAATTCAGAAGATGATTTATACTCAAACCATTTATTTTCACTGGTGCTTTTTTTACTGGTGTTTTTGCCGAAATCATCCTTATATGGATTGTTTTTGAGATATTTTGAGATAGCAAGCAAACTCATGTGTCCATCAAAACAATCAAGAGTATCCGTAAGTCGTCTATAGATTTTTTCATTTTGCTGCTTATCGGTGTTGAGAATATTATTATATACCGGATTTACCGGATTAATAATAATCAAATTCCTGCCATCACGCATAAATAAAACCCGATAGATCAACACGCCATAGCTTTTTATTGCGTCTTTTTCTCTTTCATTACAGTTGTTAATATCATATTCCCTGCATATTTTTGAAAACTGTTCTTTGATTTTTATCAATTTCTGTATCCGAGTCAGAAAATCAACATTTTCATGCCAATACTTTGCGCCTGTTAAAATAATATCAAATAAAATACACTTTAAATACTCTTTAACAAAAGAACCACATTTGCCCGAACGAATTAAAGAATCTTTAATATCTGTAATATCAGATACTTCTGTAAAAGCCTTACACATCCTAACACGCTTGTCGTTTTCATCCCATATATCGCAAAATCTTTCTGCTTTCTGTGCAAAGCTATCCGTATTGTCAATATCAGCTTCTTCCAAGTATAATCGCGGTTTGTGATTATCATTTTGTTCATTTTCTTGATACAGTAATGACTGATTAAATATTTTTGCAATTTCATGGTTGATGTAATTTCTAAAAAGCAACCACACATATTTATCAAACGGACCATATTTATCAAATGCATCGGTTTTTTCTGCTTTATTCCAAATTACCGCGGATAATTGGTCGTCAGAAGTTGATGTATGGCTGACCGACTTTTCATGTCTAAGTACGGCATTTTCGGAGGCTGTCTTTGCGTGGGTCTGCATCAAATGACTGTTAAAGTCGTCTTTAAACATAGTTATGATTAGATTTCTGTATGTTAAAATATCACGCAAAACCAAAAATGGAATGACATTGCTCTTGGAAGAATCATTTTTAAAATCGAACCTGATATATAAATAAACATTCTCAATTTCTTCTTTATCAAACCGTATAATAACAAATGGTTTTTTAAAAGAGTTATTATCTGCTTCCTGATCAAATTTATCAGGCGTTTCAGAACCATCTTTATTCTCCGCCGTAATAACTACATAGCCGTCCTGTTTCAGGTTGCCATGCATGGAACAATTTGAATTTTGTTTATATTCATCTTCCGATGCCATGATTATTCGTTGTTTAATAATGTATTTTGCATCTGACGGCGAATGAGGAGGATTTTCTCTAAAATCAACTGAAATAAAATCAAGATGATCCATATCAATTTTATCGGATTTATTTTGAACAACAATAGCAAGCCGCATTGTATTCTTTTCAATGTCGTATTTTTCACTAATTGTCCTCTTGATTCGTAACAATATTAGTTCATATTTTTTTAGAGTATTTTTCGTATTGTGTCCTTCAGTTTTTATTAAATCAAATAGTTTTCTTTCAGTTGCACATAGGCCATTATTGGGCACTCCCGCCCAACTGAAATTCCATTCCCTGAACTTCGCAAAAGTTTGCAGAAAATAATTTGTATTTGACTGAGTACCTTGCTCATTCGGCAATTTATAAATACCGTCAAAAATTAACCGCGTATTTTGAATAAATATCTCCATACAGAATTCTTTAAATATTTCTTTTTTCCAGGAATAACGCATATCAGAGTAATTTTTTTCTGAAGAAACTATTGCATCGAACAAAGGTAAAGATTTGCCTTTTTGGGGTTGTTTATTATCATTTCGATTTAGAACATATTCGGTGCCATGAGAAAAAAGATGCTCCATCCATAACGAGCGCGTTTCATCGCCGCCACTATCAATTATATAGTGAATAAGGAAGGCATACTTATTCCAAAAATTTCTTATTATTGTTTTATCGTTAGAATTATGGTTTAGAATATATAGATATACACTTTTTATCACATGCTCTCTTAATAAGTAGTTACTTCTCATATCAGACAACGACTCAAATAAAAAATCTTTTAGAAAAGTCAATATACTTTCAGACTCAGGACATTCACAGGTAAAAAGATGTTTTACGCTTTTGATAATTTCTTTGTACTCATTATTAATAACTTCATCTGATATAATCGCTTCAGACATACATATTAATAATTTATAAACCTCTTTTCTAAGTTCAAAATTGTATGACAAGAATGGCCGCGATATTACCTTTATTGCATTTTGAATCAACCATATCGTTTTTTCCGAACCCGTATTAACTTCTTCCATGGACTCATAAGCAACTTTTACCAAAATTGATTCTTCATCATTGGCCTCAAACTCATCGCTTGTATTGAGAATAATATTGAGAAATTCTATTAGTGCTTTTTTATAATCTTGGCCATATTTCTTAATAATTGTTTCAGCAGCATGATTTATAATAAAGCGCACAAATGCCTTATTCCCGCTATGTTTATTCATTTCTTTAGTAGTATCAAACGAAATCGGTTTGTAATCATCCGTTTTCTTCTTCCAATAGTCCGCAAAAGTTTTTGTCGAACTTCGTTTTAATAAATATTTCGCTTCCTCTTCAAACTTGCAGCCAACACATGAATCGCCTTGAGTGCGCATATTGGAAATATGTATATTACAAAATGAAAGAAAATTGTTTTCCTGCCAGGCTACATAAGCCTCCTTTGATTTATCTGAAAGACGATTTATCAAACAAAAAACTTTCTCAAAAATATTTCTTTGTTTAGAGCCAATTGTGTAACTGTCTCTTTGTTCTTTTGGAAGAAGGGACAGCGATAAAGAATTGGCTCTTTGGAAACTCTCACCCGTGATAATCCCGTCATCTACAAAGTAAAATTTTACCGCAAATTTTTCGGAAAACAATCGTTCAATTGTTTGATTAAGAGCATAGTGTTCACAAACAAAGTTTGATCGAAATTGTTTATGTACATTTATTGAGACAATTTCGGCAGCGCCATTGAAATAGTGAGCGTTTACCAGTTGAGAGAAACCCGCATTTGTATTATGTTCAGGCGCAAATATAATATTCAGAACAGGAGTGCCATTTTTTTCTTCCTGCCTTCTTTTAGTATCTTTTTCCCGTTCATCAGTCAACCATTTTATTACCAGTTGTTGAATTTTTGGCCTGGCAATATATTTTTGGGTATCAAAATAATACTGATAATGGTTGGCTCCGCGGACAATATGTCCATAATACACACAATCCTTCAGCTCTTCAAATTTGACCTTTATACCGTCTAAATCCGATCCAGTTTCTTCTATCGGCGACGCTTTATTTTCTGACGTCTCAATTTGATAAAATTGAAAAGCGGGAACCGTCGAAGTTCTGTCAGTTTCGATCAACGGGATTTCATCCCAAACCTTATCTGGAAAACATTGTTTACAATTAATAGGTTTAGACCATGATGACATGGCGGAGAAAATATACGAGATTTTTTTGCAATCTTTCAATTCAACAAGTTTAGCGGTATCTACAGTTACCGTGCGGTTGCTTGTATCTATACTTTTCCATAGTTCATTCTCAATCGGTGTTATGTCATCAGGCATTGCCGTTGTCCCATCATCTTTTATAGTAAACAAGTCCCCGTTAGGCGGTATCGGCAGCGTATGATGAGCGCTGGAAATGTTGATTTTATCCCGTATAAGAAAGACTGTATAATTGGCAGTGAGATGTGGGTATTCATTCTTTCGTTCTTTCGAGTATTGTGCCCACATTTTATCAAATGTTGTCAACGTAGAAGCAATAGGAACAATTTGGATAACCGCGGTAGGTTTACCGGAATCCGAATTTTTACGCGTGCTATAAATCTGAATAGGAGTTTGGTCAGATTTTGATTCAGATTGAATATTGTATTGATATGAAGCGTAATATATATTAACGCCAGCTCTGTTCTTAAAATATTCAGTTAACATTTCATGCAGTGAAAACACTAAAGACTGCGAATAAGAAGCATACCCGTAAAACACAATATCCCTTTCCCCTTTTTCCGCGATCCTGGTTAATATACTTTCGCTTTCCAGTTTTCTAATAATATAAAAAGCTATTCTATTTGCGATAGATGTCCTGTGGAATAAAAAGGACATTTCATAAAATGAATTTGCATGAACTTTGTTTCCCAAACGGACATGTATATTTCGAAATAAATAGCCTGGTTCTTCTTTTGAAGGTGAAACAAGGTCTTTATTTGCAATGTTCAAGATACTTTTGTAAAATTGTGGAAGTTTATCTTTGTTTTCAGGATACTCAAAAACGGTAAAAGGACAAATCGGTATGGCTGTTTCCGGCATCGCAAGCATAGATCTATACAAAGCCAGAATATCGGAAGCGTTTCGGTAATGGGAAGAATCAAAACTCTTTTCACCATGTTCCAGCGACATGATATACGCGTTTTGAACAACATGTCCAACGTTGTTACCTGCCAAAATTGCTTGATTTGGATAAATACTTTTTTCATTACTTTCACACGAGAAGAAAACCTGTAGGTTTGTCGGATAATCCAACAGACTTAAAGGAACGCTCACAGATTGAAGTGTATTAATGAATGATACAGGAAGATTCTCAAAATAAAATAACAAAGGATCATTATCTTGTGTCTTGTGAACAGACAAAGAGGCGGCCGCAAAAAAACCTTTTAGGAAAACTTCACAAATAGTCGGGTTTTTTAGTTTTTCAAAAAGTATCCTTTTTTCATCATTTTTAACATCGCACCAGTAAAGTGTTTTATGGTCTTTCTGTATTGGATTCAGTAAGTTTAACCAAAAGTTCTTAAAATCTTCTACAGTTTTTTTCTTATCTTCAAAACTTTTTATATCCCAGGAATAAAACTGACTGTCACTGCTTCTTAGTTTAACTGATTCATTTTCCCACATTTTGTTTGAAACTTTATAATCCAGGTATTTTGAAAAAGCCAGGTGATTTTCATTAAATGCATTATTGTTGGCTAATTGAACCAGATTTACTGGCCCCATTTTTTCATAATAATTTGTTGGTATTGTAAAATAAAAATGTGTACCGGGGATTGTGAAATTTTGTCCGTGCCGTTGTTCACCGGTAGAATTGGAAGCATAATAATTATTTTTGTTATTTGCTAATCTGTGTGCCGGATTGCTGATAATTTCTAAACAATGATAGTTACATTTTTTCAGTGTATGATAAAACATTGTTAGTCCTATGTGGCCGGAAGAGTCTTTTTTCCGATAATTATACCACGCGTTAAGAACGGGAGCGGGAGAGTCGCTGAAATCACCAACAAGCTGATTTAATGATAAATTGACTTCAGGCCGATCAAAAACATTAATTTTATTTTCTGTTGTTAAAGTTTGCCTAAAAGTTTCTATGATGCCCATTTTCTCATTTAGGTCGCTAATCCGAACCGCTAAACACTCATCATTTTTATATATTTCTTTGAAGATGGAAATAAAGCACTCACGATTCTGCGAATGTTGGATGGCGTTTTGAACAATTTGACGAATCCCTTCTCCCAGTTCCATGGCAAATTTCGAGGTTTCTTGAACAGTTTTCCTGATTTTTGCATTTGCTTCTTTTTCCGTGCATTTTCGTAAGTTGAGTAAATAGCTAAAAATTGAAAATGTAAAACGATCTGTATTTTTTGTGAAATTTAGAATATCAGGGATAAATTTCACGATTGCTTCTCTACCCAATGTTAATATTTCGTTAATATCTTCAACTTTTTGTCTATCCGGATGGATCGCGGCAAATTGTATTAATAATCTTTGCCGGGCTTCATCCAATAACATATCGGCTATAGCTTCTCGAGGATCTTCTTTTCCCGCATCATTGAATGGCCGCGGATTATTGCTTTTTATTTTATATGAGAGTCCGTTTTTTATCGTACCAGAATCTGCCATACCAGTTGTTTCAAAAACACGGGAATAATTATCAATTGTCTGATTATTGATGGCGGCTGGTCTTGTTAAATACAACAACGGAAATATCAGCAAATCCCTGTCACGTTCTCTGAATCCTAAAGCTTCAGCCTTGCCTCCGGAAGAACTGGCATATACAACTCCATTGTGTGTCTTCGTAATTAACCGTAAATATTGTGAAGCTATTTTGTAAAGTGACACATCCGGATCAATATCATCTTCGGCAAAATAACAATTGACCCCTGTATGGGGAATTAAATATACACTAACTAAGCCTGAGAGTGCGTTTGGTGCAAAAACCGGGTGTTCATCATTTTTTAAGTGTGTTAAATTTAAGCTTTGTAAAAACAGTGCAAGAAAATGCAGATTGTCAACATGCTTATATTCTTTTGTTACTTCGTCATAGTCAAACTGTACACGAATATGATAGTGCGGCCGCCGCATATTTTTTTTATTTATCTGCCAATTATTAACAAATTGTACCAGAGATTGTTCCTCTTGCTCGATCCGGACCGGAGTGCGTGCGAAATGTCCAGGCCTCAAAGATACTTCCATCTTGTCATTGGGACCATTTGACCGGGTATTAAGACTGAAATTAAAAGCATCATCTAAATTGGCTTTTTTACAAATCTTTAAGAATGACTTTATGTTTTCACTTAACTCGTTTTCATTAACTACATTTAAAATATTACTTTCAAAATATTCTATCGCTTCCGAACAGTGCGCATAACATTCGTGCCGATTGTTTACTTTAAATACAAGTACAATTTCCTCGTTTTTCATAGGATCTCCTAAAAAAGTCTAAGATTTATCTTTGATTTAAGGAGTCTTTTCACGCTGTATGCCTTTTGCATCTCATCGTATCGCCCAAGCCCTGGTTGCCACATCCGAAATAATACCACCGCCTCACTCTAAAATTGAAATTCGCGGTGTATTGCACTTTATGAATCGTATTCCGATGAAACATCTGTACCCATGCTAGAGTAGGAGGTTGTTCGCTATTATCTCGCATTTTTCCAGCTTATAACAGTTAATAAGTTTTGTAAAGATTGGTATATTACACGGATGCCTGCGACTCTACTCCTGTGGTTTGGTACAGGCCGGCCTATCGATTGACATTGTTAAATAACTCGGCATAGTATTCTTGAGGGTGCTTATTCGCAGCATCGGTTTGGAGGGTTTATGAAAAAACGATTTTTGGCGCTCGCGCTGCTGTTCGCGGGTGTTTTAACGGTAAACGCTGTAGGCAAGAAGGAAACGCCGCGTGAGGCTGCGGGGACGCTGATCTTTACCGACTCGGCAGGGAGGGCGGTTGAAATCCCTGAAAACATTACGCGGATTGTGCCGTCGGGGGCGCTGGCGCAGATGTTTCTAGCGGCAGTCGCGCCGGACATGATCTGCGCGATACCTTCGGCGTACGGTTCCTATGAGATGGGCTTCCTGCCGCCGTACTTCGCGGCGCTTCCCGTGGTGGGGCAGTTTTACGGGGCGGCCAACCTGAACCCGGAGGAGATTGCCAGGATAGGGCCGGACCTGGTTATCGACGTGGGTGAACCCAAGGATACGATAGCGGAGGACATGGATAACATTTCCGCCACGATCGGGATCCCAACAGTTCATATAACGGCGACATTGCGAACGACGCCGGAGGCTTTCCGCACGCTGGGCCGGCTGCTCGGCAGAACGGAGCAGGGCGGGCGGCTGGCACGTTTCTGCGAGAAGACGCTGGCGGCGGCTGACGAACTGATGGCCAAGGTCGGCAGCCGTAAAAAGTCCGTACTGTACTGTCAGGGTAAGGCCGGGCTCAACGTGCTTGCCCGCGGCACCTTCCACACCGAAATCCTTGACTGGATGACGGACAACAAGGCGGTGGTGGATAACCCGGCATCCAGGGGCAGCGGGAACGAGGCGAACTTTGAACAGATACTGCTCTGGGATCCCCAAGTGATACTGTTTGGACCAGGGAGCGTGTACGGGGAGGCGGCAAATGACCTGGCCTGGCGGGAACTGCGGGCCGTAAAGAGCGGTGAGTACTACGAAATTCCGTCGGGGCCTTACAACTGGATGGGGTCGCCGCCCTCCATAAACCGCTACCTCGGCATGATCTGGCTTGGCAAGGTGCTGTACCCCCAGTACGCCGCCTACGACCTGTACGCGGAGACAGCGGAATACTACCGCCTTTTCTACGACCACGATCTTACACGGGAACAGTTTGAAACGCTTACCCGTAACAGCCTCCCTGGAGGCGAAAACGGCGTAAGCGTTCGCTAAATGACGGAAAGGCTGCCGCGCTCCGGCCCCGGAATCGTCCTCGTTCTGGGTTTGCTGCTGATTGCCGCAACGCTGGCGTCCCTGTCGCTGGGACGCTACCCGATTCCCGTTACAGCGCTCCTCTACCGCTTGCTGGGCCGCCCCTTCGACTCGGCGCGGATGGAGGCGGTGCTGATGAATGTGCGGCTTCCCCGCGTGATCATGGCCTGCCTTGTGGGAAGCGCCCTGGCCACCGCGGGCGCGAGCTACCAGGGTGTGTTCCAGAATCCGCTCGCCGCGCCTGACATCTTGGGGGCCTCAAGCGGAGCGGCCACAGGAGCGACCCTCGCTATACTGCTCCGGCTGCCCGGCTACCTGATAACGGTCTTCGCATTCTGCGCCAGCCTCATAACGATAGCGATAGTGATGCTGGTGGGCGAGCGGGCGCGGGGCAAGAAGGTGATAGGGCTCGTTCTTGCCGGGCTGATGGTTTCGTCCATCCACAGCGCCGCCGGTTCATTCATGAAGCTGGTAGCCGACCCGAACAACGTGCTGCCTGAAATCGTATACTGGCTGATGGGATCGCTGGCGAAGATAAGGCCGGGCGACGTGTCGTTTGTGCTGCTTCCTATGGCGCTTGGACTTGTCCCGCTACTGGTATTCCGCTGGAGGATAAACCTGCTCACGCTTGGCGAGGAGGAGGCGCAGTCCATGGGCGTAAACGTGCGCGGGATGAGGGCGCTTGTGATCGTCTGCGGGACTCTGGTTACCGCCGCCGCAGTTTCGGTGAGCGGCGTGATAGGCTGGGCCGGCCTCATCATCCCGCACCTTTCCCGTCGGCTTGTGGGTAACAACTACCAGGTTTTGATGCCTGTTTCGATGCTGACGGGAGCCCTGTTCCTCCTTTTAATCGACAACATTTCCCGCAACCTGTTTGCCACCGAGATACCGCTCGGTATCCTCACCTCTCTCGTAGGCGCTCCGTTTTTTCTGTGGCTATTGACACGGAGGGGAGAAATCTGGTGAGTGGGAACGGGAACGCCGTGCTGCTTGATGTCCGCAAACTCAATTTCTGGTACGGCGAGCGGCAAATACTGCGCGATATAGCCTTTTCCCTCGAAAAGGGTGAGTTTTTGGCGACGCTTGGGCCTAACGGAGTGGGGAAAAGCACGCTTTTCCGTTGCATACTGGGGATTGAAAGGCGTTATCAAGGCGAAATACTACTTGATAATGAAGATATAAGGCGTAAAAATCCGCGTACAATGGCGAAAACAATAGCTTATGTGCCGCAGACGCACTATCCATCGTTCAACTATTCGGTGATGGACATGGTTTTGATGGGTACCGCAGCTCAGGGCAGGGAATGGGCGAGCCCGAATACAAGGCAGAAACGGAACGCGGCGGAGGCGCTGGAACGGCTTGGTATCGCGGACTTTGGCGGGCGGGATTTTGCCCGTTTAAGCGGAGGCGAACAGCAGTTGGTTCTGATAGCCCGCGCCCTAGCGCAGGAGGCCAGGCTCCTCGTGATGGATGAGCCCACCGCCAACCTGGACTACGGCAACCAGATACGTGTCCTCTCCCAGGTCAAGAACTTAAGCGCCCAAGGTTACAGCGTCATAATCAGCACGCACAACCCGGAACACGCCCTCTTGTTTGCCGGCATGGTTCTCGCGTTGCACAACGGAGGAATCGCCGCGTCCGGTCCTGCAGCCGGAGTCCTCAATGCCGGCCTGATTCGCACCCTTTACGGCGTGGAGGCAAGGCTGCGGCGCGACGAGGACGGCAGGATAAGCTGTACACCGCTACTAAACTACAGGTAGGGGGCTACTCTGACGCTTCGTCTTTTACGACAAGGGAAACCAAACGGAATTCCAGGCTTTGAAGTATGCCCATAACCTTGTCAACATTCATATAGGGCGTGTTTTTGTCGGCTATGATATGTATTCTGGTATCCGGTTCACGCTGGTATATTTCATTGGCGGTATATTCGAGCGATTCAAGCGTCGCCGGGTTGCCGTCGATGAAAACGGAACCGGTATAGTTCACCCAAATCTCAAGGTTTTTTTTATCGCTGACTTTGAGAACGCTGCGCGCTTCGGGGTATTCGATATTTATTTCTTTGCGGTAGTTGATCAGCGCCACAAGCATAATGAATATTAAAAGCAAAAACGCAACATCCGAGGTAGCGTTTGTTGAAACATTCATTATGCTTTGCCTTCGTTTAATTTTCATTTTTGTGCGTTCAAGGCTCTTTCATTTTGAATGAGAACGAATTGACTTTCAGGCGGCCTGTGAGTTCTACGAATGAAACCACGGACTGCCACGCGGCGTAGCCTGAAATCGTCAATAGAACGGCGGGGTCCGGCCTTTTAGCGAGGGCGGCCGCGATTCGTTCTTCCGCTTCCGTGAGGCTAACCGCGCGGCCTTCAAAAAGGACGGCCCCTTCCCCGTCAAGTTCAAACCTGAGTATGTCTTCTTTTAGAAGAACCCGCGTGCTGTTTTTTGCCGGCAAGCGCATCAAAAAACCCTTGTTTATGTTAAAACCGGCTATAACAATGAAGTATATGATCAGCAGGAACGCCAGATCGCTCAAAACGGACCCGCTGTCAAAAACCCTTCTTTTTGTACGTTTAATCTTCATCGGAAACAAGCTCCGATATTATTTTGGAAGATATTCTTTCAACTTCTCCGGCAAAGCGGTCAACAGCATGGGTTAAAAGCGAACTTGCCACCATTGCCACTATCGCGATTACCAGTCCAAATACGGTGGTTATAAGCGCCTCGTAGATGCCGTTGGCGACTATCTGCGCGTTTACCTCCGTTGCCTCGGCTATAGACTTAAACGCGCCTATCATGCCGGATACCGTTCCCAAAAAGCCCGTGAGCGGTGAGAGGGCGCCGAGTGTGGTTAAATAGTCAAAACCGTTTTCAAGCGAATCTACGCAGGCCGCCGCTTCCGTTTCCGCGTTTTTTTCAAGCCGGTGTTCGGAAAGTTTCGGATACTCGTACAGCGTATACAGTATACGCGCCCCCATTCTTCTTTTCCGCTTTTCGTTTAAAAATTCACGCGCCCCTGAAAAGTCGTTTTTCCGCAAAAAACCCGTCAACGCCTCTTTTATATCGTCCATGCGTAAATTACTGCGGATAAGAAAAACCGCCCTTTCCATAGCGATAGAAATTGTCGCGATAGAAAACGCCAAAAGCGGCCACATGAAAATACCGCCCATACTGAAAAAACTTAAAAGCGTCATGCCTGTTTCGCTGTTGTTCATACGGCCCCCTGTCCCGCGTCGGCGCTATTTATTGACGGTAAACGACACCCACGAATTATACGATTCAGCATCATAGACGGGATTGTTTTTGACGTCTCCTGAGTACAAAGTTTTTACTATCCAAATATCTTTTGCGGCGGCTGAGTTAGGAATATTTATTGTAATTAGTCCCGCCGCGTCCGTTTTAGCGTCCTTTACCGCCCATGCATCCTGGTCTTTTGGATTGTAATTCCTGTATGTCGCGGATACCGCCGCCCCGCTCAATGGCTGGCCGTGCAGTAAAACTTTGAATACGGCGCTTTTTCCGGCGGCAATATCCGCGGGGTTTGTTACCGGCGTTATTTCGAGCGGCAGTCCGAGCGGTTTGGCAAAAGAAGAGTCCTGCGATGTAGGATTAATGTATATCTTGCACCAGTCTTCGCTTATGTAAGTTTTGGTAACGGTAAGTCCCAGCGCTTTTATTGTCGCTTTGGTCGCTTCTTTGTTTCCCGATGTAGTAACGTTGGAAAAACGCGCCATGCTGTTAAGCAGAACCAAACAGGGCGCGCCGCCGGGCAGCGTAAACGACTGTGCCAGCACGTTAAGCGTCTGATTTGGGACGGTAGTTATTTTTACATCATTGAGCGTATTATTCTGCAACACGTAAAATCCGCCCGGACGCGGTATCCATTCACCTGCTATTAAATGGTGGGTGGAGTATGAATATACAGGAACTGTGTCTCCCGCCTTATAATCTTTTACATCGCCTATCGCGCCAAACCATTCATGCGCGGACAGCGCGCCGGATAAAAAAACGTTTAAAACAATAAACATAAAAATATTCTTTTTCATTTTTAATTCTC
>JAITIR010000026.1 GCA_031279285.1 Spirochaetaceae bacterium
GGCTTTGCGCCCAAGTCTGGCGGACTAAGCCTCCGTACATTTAACCGGAACTTTAAGGGGCGTAGCGGCTCTGCGGACGCCGGGGTATACCTTGTTTCGGCGGAGACCGCCGCCGCCGCTGCTCTGTACGGCGTGGTGAGCGATCCTTCAAAGCTGAACATCGAAAAGCGGGAGACGGGCGGCTACGTCCGCAACGCCGCCCGTTTTGCTGACGACATGCTGATACCGCCGCTGCCGCCGGATCGCTCAGCCTCCGTCCGGGTGGAACGCGGCCCCACCATAAAACCCTGCCCCGTGCCGCAGCCGCCCGGCGACTCTTTCGTGCTGCCGCTACTGATCAAGACGGGTGACAACATCACGACGGACGATATAATGCCGGCCGGCGCAAAGGTTCTGCCGTTCCGCTCTAATATCCCCGAAATATCAAAATTCGTGTTCTCAAACCTCGACCCTGACTTCTGGAAACGGGCTTCGAAGGCGGGTTCCGGCGTCATTGTGGGCGGAATCAACTACGGGCAGGGGTCTTCCCGCGAACACGCCGCCCTTGCCCCGATGTTTCTGGGGGTAAAAGCCGTGATAGCCAAGTCTTTTGCCCGTATCCATAGGGCAAACTTGGTAAACTATGGTATCCTGCCCTTTGTTTTTGCCGATTCTGCCGGATGGGACAGCATAGACGAGGGGGATACCCTGGAAATTACCGGTATACATGCGCTTCTTGACGGGAAAGCCGCCGGATTTCCACTTGTAACGGCGCTGAACGTGACAAAATCACGGGAATACAGCCTCCGTCTTGAGGCTGACGGGAATGATCGCGCGATACTCCGGGCCGGTGGCGTGATACAGGCGAGACGGCATAATGAGCCAAATAATTTTTAGACAAGTTAGCCTGCTCCAAAACTAATCGAATGTCCGCTAGACGGACTCGGCATAGCCGGGGGTACGGTGCGAACATAGGGTTCGATGGAACAGCCTCAAATTTTAAATGAATCGCCCCGCCACAAAACAGCGTTAAGCTGTTTTGCCGCTTGCCTAACCCGATAAGTAAGGTTAGGCAGGGTATTAAACCCCAAGACAGAATAATTGACAATTTGACCGATTTTAACCCCCGCTACCTCCCGCCATGTTCATGTGGATTCCCGCCGTTTTTCAAATCGCAATTGCCGGACCGCAGGCCGGATCATGCATGGACAATGATTTTTGATTGGTATAAATTTGAAAACACATATTAAAAATTATGAGCGGAGGTTATTTTGAAGACGCACGTATTGTCGGTTTTGGTTGAGAACAGGGCAGGTACGCTGAGCCGTGTTTCAGGGCTATTTAGCCGGCGGGGCTTCAATATTGACAGCCTGACGGTGGGCGAAACTGAGGACAGGGATCTTTCCCGCATGACTATAGCGGTCTCCGGCGATGACGCGATCCTTGAACAGATAGTAAAACAGCTAGGAAAACTTGTCGATGTAATTTCTATACGCAAACTTGATGAGGACTCCTGCATCAAACGGGAAATCATGCTTGTTAAAGTGATGTCCAACGAACAAAACCGTTCCGCCATAGTCGAAGTGGCGGCAATTTTCCGCTCCCGTGTGATAGACATATCTACATCGACGATAACGGTTGAGGCTACCGGCAGTTCCGATAAACTGAACGGGCTGCTCCAGCTTCTGCGGCCCTACGGTATTATGGAACTGGCGCGTACCGGCCTCGTCGCTCTTGAACGCGGACCGAAAGTCCTCTCAAAAGACGAGTGAGTGGTAAGCCGCCCTTGCTGCTTATCTGCGGCCCGAAACATTGCGGAAAGACAAGCGCCGGACTCGCCCTCAAGGAGATACTTGGCGGGGACTTTGTCGATGTTGACGCGCTGATTGAGGAGCGGGAAGGTCTTACCGCGCGTGCCCTGTACAGGCGGGGACGGACTCTTTTTCAAGAGGCCGAGTCGCGCGCCGTCTCCTCTATAGCGGCCAGGGCGAAAGAAGCGGATGGTGTGTTGATTGCCGCGGCGGGCGGCGGCCTCATCGATAACGAGGCCGCTATGGAGACTCTCGCCGAAGACGGACGCGCTCTGATCGTCTACCTGGAAGTGAGCTCCGCTGTTGCCTGGCGCCGTATTGAGGAGGCGGCAAAAAACGGCGGCGGCCTGCCTGCCTTTCTTGACACCGAAAACCCGAAAGCCGCCCACGCCGCCCTTCACGAGCGCCGCGCCGCGGCTTACAGAGAGCGTGCCGGTATAACTATCGACGCGGAAGGAAAAAACCCGCGGCAGATCGCCGCTCAGATCGCCGCGCTGGTTACCGAACCCGGACAGTCCCTGAAGCCTTTTTACAGGAACGGACTTCGGTTTTCTTGTAGGCGCTGCTCTTTCTGCTGTAGGGCGGGTCCTGGTTTTGTTTTTTTGTCGGGGGACGATCTGTATAACATTGCAAAAAAACTTGATATGCCTCATCACGAATTTATACAGGTCTACTGCCGCTGGATCGATTGGGACGGCGGCGCGCGGCTGTCGTTAAAGGAAAAAACATCCCTTGATTGTATTTTTTGGAAGGATGGCTGTTTGATCTACGAAGCGCGTCCCGTTCAGTGCAGGACATACCCGTTCTGGGAGTCCATGCTCGGTTCGGAAGAGGTCTGGCTCTGTACGACGGAAGAATGTCCCGGTGCCGGCAGCGGAAGCCTTGTAAGCGGGGAATACATCGAATCGTGCATGGAACTGGAGCGGTCCACCCGGATACTGACAAAAAAGGATTTAGAGTATGAATGGCGTATACAAGTTACAGAATGAAATAATGCACTACGACTGGGGTTCGGCGGACTATATACCGGAACTGTTGGGGCTTAAGAACCCGGACGGAAAACCTTATGCCGAACTGTGGATGGGGACGCATCCGCGCGGCCCCTCGCTGGTGCTTTTGGACGAAGGCAAAAGACCGCTGTCCGATTTTACCGGCAGCCTGCCCTTTCTCTTTAAAGTGCTTGCCGCGGAAAAACCGCTTTCGATACAGGCGCATCCCGATAAGGCGCGCGCACAGGCCGGGTACGCAAGGGAAAACGCGCTCGGCATCCCGCTTGACGCGCCTGAACGGAGCTACAAGGACCCAAACCATAAACCGGAAATACTGTGCGCGTTGACGCCGTTCCGCGCGTTATGCGGTTTCCGCAAAACAGAGGACATAAAACAAAAGCTGTCCGCGCTAAGCTGCCCAGCGATAAAAAAACTTCTTGCATCTTTTGATGTTGACGGCGTTTCGCGGGAAAGCGAGTCGATAAAGAATTTTTTGCGCGCGCTTTTCACCCTACAGGACGATGAGTGTACCGGAATATCGTTGTTTATAAAAAAGAATATGCGTCAGATCAAAAGTAAATACAGAGAGTACGCCGCGGAACTGGAATTGACGGAAAAGCTGGACGGCTTATTTCCTCGGGACCCGTCCGTCCTGTCCCCGCTGTACCTTAACGTGGTGGATTTGGAGCCTGGCGAGGCGATATTCGTACCGCCCGGCGCCGTTCACGCATACATTCACGGGGCGGGAATTGAATTGATGGCCGCCTCGGATAACGTTATCCGGGGCGGCCTCACGCCAAAACACATAGACAGCGCGGAACTGTTTGACGTGGCGCAATTCAACCCGTTCATGCCGGATATACTCAGGCCCGAAACGGGCGGTCCGTACAGGTACCCCGCCCCGGCGGACGATTTTTCGCTTGTACGGATCGATGCCGACGGGGAGGCCGCTTTCCCCGTTTCGTCCGCCTCAATACTCGTTTGCGTAAACGGAAAGACCAGCGTCCGTTTTGATGACGGCAAAAGCATGGAGATAGGGCGCGGTGAGACTGTGTTTGTAACGGCAGCGGCTTGCAAAAATTTTCACCTTACAGGCTCATTCGAGGCCTTTATAGCCTGCTAAAGTTCCCAACAAGGGGGAAGGGTGACGGCCCCCTGTTAATCGTCCAACCGGCAATCACTACCCGGGAAATGAGATGGACTGGCAAGGTAGAGGGCAAGCGCGGAGGCGATTCGTTTTTCATCGCCCGCTAAAAGGGTGCGCGTGTGCAACACGACGCAGCCGTCCCGGACGGCGGGAATCACCGGGACGGGCGCTGCCCTCAAAGCCGCGGCCACGTCCTCCGCTCCGGCGGAGGCGGAGCGGAGGCTCACGCCGTAACCGGGAAGCGTATCCGCGGGGAATGTCCCTCCCCCCACAGCGTCTTCCGTCTCCACCACCGAAACCGTAATGTCCGATGCCCCCAGGTCCGCCGCGCGGCGCTTCAAAACGCGGCTCAGCTTGCGGGCTTTTTCCAGCAGGACGCTTTTATCCGTCTCAATCATCCTGATTACCGGTATCTCCCGCTGTCTGCCGGAAAGGTAGAGCTGCAGCGTAGCGTCGAAGGCCGCAAGGGTCATTTTGTCGACTCGCAGCGCGCGAAGAAGTTGGTGGCGTTTCATCCTGTCGAGCAGGGGCTTTGAACCGGCTATCACGCCGATCTGAGGGCCGCCGAGCAGCTTGTCCCCGGAAAAGGTAACGATGTCGCAGCCGGCCTTGACGGAATCCCTGACCTGGTGTTCCCTGTGCGCGAATGCCGCCTTGAGGGAACAGAGGAGGCCACTGCCGAGGTCTTCCATCAGTACGAGGCCGCGGGAGGAGGCCAATTCCGCCAATTCTTTCCGGGACGGCGACCTGACAAAGCCCTCTATCCTGTAGTTTGACGGGTGCACTTTAAGCAAGACAGCGGTGTTCTCAGTGATGGCAGCGCTGAAGTCTTCTATGCGCGTTGAGTTGGTGCAGCCGACCACCCTCATGTCCACGCCTGAAAAGGAAAGTATCTCCGGGATTCTGAACGAGTCTCCTATCTCGACAAGCTCGCCCGCCGAGACGATCAGCTCCCGGCCCCGCGCGGTGGCGGACAGGGCAAGGAGGACCGCGGCGGCGTTGTTGTTGACCACGAGTGCGGATTCTGCGCCGGTCAACCTACAGAGCGCCCACTCGACATGGGCATTGCGCACCTCCCTGCCGCCTTTTTCCGGAGAATACTCCAGCGTGCTGTAAGTTCCCGATACGGCGCCGGCTGCCGCAAGCGCTCCCTCGGCAAGTGGGGCGCGGCCCAGGTTGGTGTGAATCACAACGCCGGTAGCGTTGACCACCGGTTTGAAGGTGCTTGCGGATTTTGCGCGGAGGAGGGCAGCGGCGCGCTCCGCGGCAATGGAGGCCACCGGCGCGGCAGGCGGCTCTCCGCCGCGTATTTCGCGCCTCAAGTCGTCCAGGACACCGGCTATGGTACTTTTTACCTGTTCCCTTCCCAGGGTGCCAAAAAATTCGGGTACCCAGTCCGCGTTAAGCAACTCATCCATTGCCGGGATTGACCGTAGCAGAGCTTCTGTACCGGTTTGCGTCATAATAATACCTTGTCTTCACTATAGCGGTTCTGAAAACCCCAAACAAGGCGCTTCAACACGGAACGCCGGGCTTAGGAACTGTTCATAAATGAAATGCATATATTTTATGAGACTTGGGAGACAAGCTTGTCGAACAAGTCCAATTACTTATGAAATAAGGAAATGAACCGCCCCGCCACAAAACAGCGTCAAGCTGTTTTGCCTAAGAAAGCACTGATTTATGCGAATGCGCATAAATCGGTGCTGCTTTAATGCGAATGTCAACTTTGTTGACACATTTGCGTAATGAAATGAGCAAATACATAGGGCAACGATGATTGGCCTCAA
>JAITIR010000027.1 GCA_031279285.1 Spirochaetaceae bacterium
CAGGCGTGATAAACGCCGAAATCATTACCGCCGCGATTCCCGTCAAACTGCGTAGTTTGCGCCTTGAAAACAGTAAACTTTTTACACCAATTATTGACGCAAAAGTAAAAGATATATTCCCTGATATTGATTTTTCTTTTATAAAAACAAATATTATTCCGCATATATTCGGCATCTTAAAAGAATACTTACAAGATGAATCCAAGAATACCAGGCTGCGGGAAAAAATTGACGGCGCGGTAGATGCGTTTACGGCAAAAGATACAGGCGGTACGGTAGATTTTACAAAGCTCGGTTTTAACATAAACGAAACGGATGTAAAAAACTTTATGCTCCGCCGCTGGCCGGACATAGCGGGGGTGGATGCCGGCGGTTTTCTTGCTGTAACGGCCGGTACGTCCTGGTGGAAGAGTATCACTGAACGTATAAAAACGGTAAAGGTAAACGGCGTCTACAACATTTTGCGGAACAAGGCCTTGTACAGCAGGGCAGCGGACGCGGCGCAGACTTTTATACTGCAAAATCTGGATACGGTTCTGGGCGGCAGTGTTTTTGAGATTGCGAAAAATGAATTGGATGTTTTAACTCCTCAGCAGGTGAACAGCATGGTTCATGATTTTATGGGGACGCAGCTAAAACCGATAAACATCATTGGCGCGGTTCTCGGCGGACTTGCCGGCGCGCTTACCGTGTTTGCCGCATATTTTTTCAGGCTGCCTGCCGGTTTTTCCTGGACCATGTTTGCCGTTTACGGCCTTGTCTTCGCGCTTGTCGGCATAGGCACAAACTGGATCGCCATAAAGATGCTGTTCCGTCCGTACAAAAGGATCGCCGGTCTTAACTTCCCGCCCTTCATAGGGCTAACGGCGCTGAAGCAGCCTGAGTTTGCCGCCGGTATCGCAAAACTTATTAAGCAGAATATGTTGAACGAGTCCGCCCTGCGCCGTTTCTATGCGGAAAAAAAAGACTCGATCCATGCGCAATGCAGGGAACGGTTTTCATCTGAAAACTATAGTTTTATCGACGATTTTTTTTCGGATGACAACAAACTTGCAGTGGCTGTGGACGAATGCATTGATACTCTCTGTGATTGTATAAATACATCGCATACAAAACTGGCGGAATACATAGACGCATACATTAAGAACAGAATCGAATCGGGCGGCATGGGAGGCTTTACCGCAAGCATTGCGGAAGCACTGTTTCAAAAAGTAAAGGGCGGCGGCGCGGCCTTTATCGGTAAAAAGATACAGGAACGTATAGCGGATAAAAATCTGCCGGAACATTACTCATCAAAAATAACCGACGCGCTTCTCAGGCTGCTCTATCAATACTTAAAGCAAAATTTACAAAATACGTTCCACGTAAAAACACTGCGCCGCCATGAAGCGGCGTTTACAGGTTATATAGAAAATCATACGCCGATCGATCTCGCCGGCATAGCGGGAAAAAGGTCAGGATTTTTAAACCGGCTTGCGGAAAAACTCGGCGTTTTGCCGCAAAAGGCGGTGGCCGCCGTTGCCAAACTTGCCGGTAGGCAGATGACGGATGGGCAGCAGTCACTGAAAAACTGTTTCGGCGGCGCTGTCCCCGCACTCTTAAAAAGCAGGGGCGGCTTTGTGAATGGCATGATCTGCAGGCTGGCCGGAAGTCAAAAACAGGTAATCGTAAACAGGATCATGGACAGGTCAGGCGACGCTTCGTTTTTTCATAGATTGGTAAAGCAGGCCGCAAACGCGCTTATGCGTGAGGATGTCGAAGCGATAACGGGAATCGTGATAGACGAAAAACTTTTTCCGTTTCTACAGGCGCGGCAGGACGCCGTTTTCGGCATACTGAACGGCGCACTGGAAAGTACGCTTGGCTTTGACTGCGGGGTATTCAACGAAGAACATACAGGTCCGGTTTTGTCCCGCCTCCTAGCCTTGGAGCGGGTCTTTCAGCCGTTAAAAAATCTTTCGCAGGCGTATTTAAAGAGCGTTTCAGGCATAAAACTTAAAAACCTGCTTTCTCCTGTAAACATGGATACCCTAGATGGTTTCATGGAGAGGGCATCCCCCATCGTAAGTATCGTGGTTTCCGAAATCACGCGGCGTCTGGACGACAGCATCGCTGTAAGCCGTTTAAACAAACTATTTAACCGTGTAATTTCAAAAAGCTCCGGCGCCGATCCGGTATACTCGCTGCTGCGGGGTACAGACATCGAAGCGGAAGCCCGCAGAATCTCAGCCCTGTTTTTTAATGAGCCCGCCGCGGCGGAAACGACAAGAATCATTGTAAAGGGCCTTTTGCAAAAAATATTAAGCGGCAAAGATTTTTATGAAGATCAGCTTTTCCGGCGGGATATATCGTTTTTCCTGCGGAACTGTGTAAACGAAACCGGGGACGGACCTTGCGCCGTTAAAAAAAGCCTTGCCGGGCCGCTACGCGGGTTGTTCGGTAACTCAGGCCGCCTGGTAAGCGCGGAAACAAAGGATGCCCTCTGCGGCGATTACGTGCTGCCGGCGATGCTTAACGCCTGCGAGAATCAGTTTCCGAATTTTGTGGATTCGCTTTCGCTGTATTCCGTTGTTGAACGGGAAATAAACGAGATGCCGCCACAGGAGATAGAAGGCGTTTTTTACGGCTTTGCCGGCCCATACTTCAAAAAAATCATCCTGTACGGATGGATTGGACTATTTGCCGGCCTTTTAAGCTACGCGCTTGGCTGGCTGCCGCGGTTTCTGCCGTAAACCGGGTTGTGGGTGAAAGATTGGCGGGTACATGCAGCCGCACAAAAAAATGTACAAATTTATTCCGCCTTGGGGTTTAATACCCCGCCGCTTGCGGCGGTTAGAATCAGTAACACTGACAAAAATGGTAGTAAACCCCCATATGATAAATTTCCTTACGGAACGAGCCTCCCCGCCGCTCTACATATGATACCCCGCCGCTTGCGGCGGGGAGGCTCATTTGCCATACAAAATGTATCACGCGGGATCGATCAGTTACGGATGATTTAGAACTTCGTCCCTATCGGCAAGCGTTACCGTAAGTTTTACAGTGCCTCCGTTCCGCAAGACCTCAAGCTCAATTTTGTCACCGCTCTTGTTGTCTTCCAGCGCTGAGTATAGATCGGCCAGCGTGTCAACCTTCATCCCGTCAACCTTTGTGATGATGTCGCCTCCGAGGTATATTACAGACGAACCGTAACGGACGGGATCGCTACCCTGTCGGAGGCCGGCCTTTTCCGCCAGGCCCGATTTCTTTGTGCGGGAAACAAGAAGGCCGCTCTGGACAGGCAGTTTTGCGTAGCGCACGAGAGCCGGGAATATCTGTACGAGCGTCGCGTCCATCCAGCCGCGCCGCACCTTGCCATACTCGATCAACTCCGCGACGACGCGCTTTGCCGTGTTTACCGGAACGGCAAAGCCTATTCCGACTGAACCGCCCGAAGGTGAATATATCATCGTTGTAACGCCTATCATCCGTCCGTTCGCGTCTATCAGCGGGCCGCCTGAGTTGCCGGGATTTATCGAAGCGTCCGTCTGTATCATGTCGCGGATAATGTTGCGCTGGGATGTTTGTATCGGACGGCCCAGACCGGACACTATACCGACAGTCAATGTCCGCTCAAACGCGAACGGGTTGCCGATCGCCAACACCTTTTGCCCCACTTTAAGGTTGGATGAATCGCCGAACGGTATCGTTTTTAGATCGACGCCGTCCGGCGGCTTGAATTCAACTACCGCAAGATCGTTTTCGGGGTCGGTACCCTTCACGCTGCCTTCTATCTGAGTACCGTCTGCAAGGTTGATGAAGACCTTTATCGCCTTTTCGATAACATGGTTGTTCGTCAGCACGAGGCCGCGCGTGTCTATAATCGTGCCCGACCCGGAAGTCCCGTCCTGGGGCACAGGCTCCAGAAACCAGTTATAAGCCTGAATCTCTGTGGTGATGTTGACAACAGCCTCGTTAAGCTGTTCGTATATCGCGATATTTTCCCGTTCATCCACTGAATACGGCTGAAGCTCCGCCGTATTCAGCTTGAGCGTCTGTGTTTCAGGCGATTCACGCAATTGTAACGGCGTTTCAGTCCTTTCCCCGTCTGTTTCCTCTTCATCAGCGTCGACACCGTTCAGATTCGGTATCTTTATGAACCCTATTCCCAGCGCAAACATCAACACAATCAACGCGCTCAGTGTCGAAAAAATAGCGGCCTGTCGCCAATTATGCAGTCTCATACTCCCCCCTCCCTAATTTCATTACACATTCCATCGAGCCTGTTCCAAAACTAATCAAGTGTGCGCTAAACGGACCCGGCATGGCCAGGTGCACGGTGCGAACCTTCAGTTCTATGTAACAGGCTGTGGCCATTGGCGGAGCCGTTGGCGGATCCATTGGCGGAGCCGCTGGCGGAGCCGTTGGCTCTTGCAGTTTTTGTGGCTTAAAAGCCATAAGCTGAAGTCACAAAACTACATTTTTTAGAGGTTACCGGCCTTGCAAAGCTTGTCTCCCCAAAACTGAAGTTTTGGAACAGCCTCCATTAATTATAATTAAGCTTACATTTTTGATGCGATCCAGGCAAGCAGGCAGACCGGCCTACTAGTGGAAGTCGCCCCAGCGCTTGCCGATTTCTACACTGACGCGCAGCGGGACGGCGAGGCCGGCGGCCTTTTCCATCATGCCGCGAACCAGACGGGCCGTTGTTTCACCCTCCTCTTCAGGGCCTTCCAGGATGAGCTCATCGTGCACCTGAAGCAGAAGCCGCCAGTACTTAGCTTCCGGGCGACCCTCGTTCAGGCCCGAAAGCGCCTTGTCCACATCTATCATCGCGCGCTTCACAATATCGGCGGCCGTTCCCTGTATAGGCGTATTCACCGCTATACGCTGGGCCGCGGCCCTTTCTGTTTTGTTGGACGAATTTATGGTCGGAATAGTTCTGCGGCGTCCAAACAACGTTGTAACATAGCCGTTTTTTTCCGCACCCTCAATAATATTGCCCAGCAGGGTACGAACCCCGCTGTAAGTTTTGAAGTACGCGTCGATGAAAGAAGCGGCATCCGTGCGGCTTATACCAAGTTCTTCGCCAAGCCTGAACGGACTCATGCCGTACATCACACCAAAGTTGATCACCTTCGCTATACGGCGCTGTGCGGCGTCTACCGCGCTTTCATCAACGCCGAATATACTGGCCGCCGTTTCCGCGTGAATATCCTTACCCGCGTTAAAGGCCGAGGTGAGCGCCTCATCCTTGGAAAGGTGGGCCAGCACAACCAACTCTATCTGGCTATAGTCGGCTGAGATAAGCGTCATTCCTGGCGAGGCGACAAAGGCTTCACGGATACGCCGGCCTTCCTCGTCCCTGACAGGGATATTTTGCAGATTCGGATCACGGCTGGAGAGGCGGCCCGTCGCCGTCCCGTTTTGGATAAAACTGGTGTGTACACGGCCCTTGCCGTCCGTGATCGACGGCAGCACATCAACATAGGTGGACTTTAGCTTGCTCAGCGCCCGGTGGCGGAGTATGAGGCCGGGGACGGGGTCGGTATGGGCAAGCTCGGCAAGAACGGCCACGTCGGTAGAGTAGCCTGTCTTTGTTTTTTTCCCCGGTTTAAGACCGCGTTCCGTAAAAAGCACATCCTGCAACTGTTTGGGAGATGACAGGTTGAACTCGTGACCGACAATTTTCCATGTTTCCTGCTGGATCCGTTCAATATCGGCGCCAAGTTCAGTTCCGTAGGTACGCAACGCTGAGCTTTCAACCATTATCCCGGCGCCTTCCATTTCGGCCAGAATGGGTACCAACGGCATTTCGAGGGTATGGAACAAGGAAAACGAGCCGGTTTCTTTCATTTTATCGTCCATCAGTGACTTTATCCGCAGACAGAGGTCCGCGAACTCGGCGGAGTACCTACAGCCGGTTTCGAGCGGAATTTCGTGGAACAGGCCGCCTTTCGGTACGAGCGAAAAGTAGTTTACCGCGTCATAGCCCAAATGATCGCGGGCAAGGGCCGGGAGCGTGTAACTGGAACGTTCCGGTACGCAGAGCCAAGCCGCAATCATCGTGTCGTATATGGAACATTTCCAGCGGGGAAGCCCCCAGGCGCGCGAAACCTCGTAGGCGAACTTTGCGTTATGCGCTATCACGCTGAAAGAACTGTCGCCGAGCAGCGGTTCAAGCAGGTCGCGGACATTCTCTTGCGGCAGGCAGCGCTTATCCCGCGTGGCGGATGACGGCCCGTGCGGGACCAGCGGGACATATACTGCCTCGCGAACCTTTACGGCAAGTGACAGACCGGCAAGTTTAGCATGCCAAGCGTCGGGGGTATCGGTAGCAAAGTTCAGTACGAAGTACCCCTGCCTGCGCGCCTCCGTTAGAAAATCCTCCAGTTCGCGCGGATCCAGTATAACCCTGTAAGAGCCGACAGGCTCACATGGTAAGTAAAAGCCATATTTTTCGGTGTTTTCCGCGCCGTCCTCACCGGCAGCGGAGTCACCGTGATGCGGTTTTTCACCGTCGAAAAATTCAAAGCCCCTATTACCGGCTTCCGTACCGTAAGATTCCAGGCCAATAAGTTCCTTTGCCAGTGACGGTATGCTTTCACGAACAAGAAAGGCAGCCCCGGCTTTGCAGTTAAGGTTTTCAATGCAGAGTTCGGATATGCTGTTTACCGGAAGCGGTACATCGTCGCGCAACGTTATCAAATTTTTGGAAAGATAGGCGTTATCCTTACCCACCGCCAGTTTTTTTGCCAGTGCCCCGTCGATCGAAGCTATATTTTGATAGATCCCGTCCAAAGAACCGTAACGGGTCAACAGCTTGACGGCGGTTTTGTCGCCAACACCCTTAACGCCCGGCACATTGTCCGAACTGTCTCCTGTCAACGACAGCAAATCAAGAATTTTTTCGGGAGGAATCCCCCATTCCTCATACACCTCGTCCCTGCCCACCGGTTCATAAGGCAGTTTTGTAAGCCGGTTGTACCGCGAACCCGCTCCCGCTGCCGTTTTTGGTGGACGAAGCTGGATAATGCCGTCTCCGACAAGTTGCAACAAGTCTTTATCGGATGAAACGATGCAACAGGGATGGTTTTCCGCGCGGCACCTTTTGACCAACGTAGCTATGATGTCGTCAGCCTCAAAACCGTCAACCTTCAAAGCCGGGATTTTAAGCGCTTCAAGTAATTCCTCGACGAGCGGCACCTGGGCGTGCAGGTCGTCAGGCGCCTTCTGTCGCTGCGCCTTGTACTGAGGGTATTGTTTGTGGCGGAAGGTAGGGGTGCGCGAATCAAAGACGGCGGCAAGGAATCGGATTCCGCCGCCGTCTCCTTCCAGCAGCGTAAGCAGGGTGCGGGCAAAGCCGAACAGGGCGGACATATTCTTACCGTCCTTGTTGCGTAGAGGGCGCGAGAGGAACGCAAAGTACGAACGGTAGATCAACGCATACGCGTCGACAAGATAAAGGGTGTCAGGTTTATCCATACTAGCTTACCAACTCATCGCCGATCATAAGGATTTGACCGCTGTCCCGTTCTCTGCGGAACCAGTCCATGAAATTTTTAATTGCCGCATCCGCGTCCTTTTTGGGGATCAGTCCCATAAAGCTTAGTTCGTCCTGTACTTCGGCACGGCGGCGGGTGGAAATGTTGGAAAGAATTTTTTCGGTAAAGGCTTCGTTCCGCCCTTTTATCAGGATGGCAATGTCGTGGACATCCATTTCGCGAAGTTTTTTCTGTATAGGCTTGTTTTCAGCCTTGATCACATCATCAAGGGTATAAAGGCGTTCCTTCAGTCTGTTGCTGAGGTCAGGGTCTTCATCCGACAGTTCATTCAGTATCCTGTCGCCAAACGATACGGCGGAATGTTTAAGAATCGCGGCCAGCGCGCCCATACCGTCAACATCGCTGGTAACCACGCCGCTTATGCTGTGGGCCTTTTCGCGAAGGGCGGCGGCCGTTTTTTCGAGCGCTTCCGGCGATATTTTGCCGAGCCGCCCGATACGGCGCACAGCTTCTAGCCTCCATTCCGGCTCCGCACAGGTGAGCGTCTTTGCGGCCAGGTTGGGGGATATTCGTGAAAGTATCACCGCGCCTGTGGCGGGAAGTTCGTCCCGTAGCAACATCGCCACCTGTTCTCCCGAAAAATCTTCAAGGAAACTGAACGAAGTTTCCGTTACATCCGGAACAGAACGGCGCAGGAAGGCCTCGCCTTTTTCCGGGCCGAAGGCGGAGTACAGTAAGCGCCGGGCCTCCTCAATGCCTCCCGCTGCACCGCCGTAAGAAAGGGACGACGAGAGCAGTCCTTGAAATTCGGCAAAAATCTCGGACGCTTCCTCCTTAGTTATGCCACGGATTCTGGCAATCTCGCGCGAAATGCTTTCGACCTGATTCTCATCAAGGTTTGCAAGTACCTTGGCGGCCTGGTCGGGCCCTATCAGGATAAGGAATTTTGCAACCTTTCTCGCTTTGGATTCTTGTTTGTCGGCAGCTTCGTCCTCCTCCGGAGGAAGCTGGCTGTACGGTATCTTGGCAAAAGCCGCCGCCGCCTCCCGCCACCCGTCCAACCGGTCTGCCGTGTCGTTTGATGGTTCCTCCCCGGAATCCCCGGTCTTTATCATCCCGTCCGCCCGCGCAGCCGCGCTCCGTTTGTACGCGTCCAACTTTCGTCTCGTCTCAAAGTCCATTGTTTACTATAGCCGATAAATACCGCTGCTTGTAAACCCACCGGCAGGTTTTACTCTTCAATTCGTAGTCGGTTAGGAACTGTACATAAATAAAATGCACGGCATTTTATTCTGTCTTGGGGTTTAATACCCCGTGGTCGTCACCTCGCTTCCACTTTCGGTTAGCGCTGACGAAGTCCTTGAAACATACCGCTGGAGCCGGCAGGTTGAGATACATTTCAAGAGGCTGAAATCCATCCTGGACTTCGGCGATTTGCTGAAGAAAAATCCGGCGGCTTCTGAGGCGTGGCTGAACGGCAAGATAATGGTAGCTTTGTTAATCGAAGCCTTCATAGCGAAGGCTTCTTTTTCCCCCTGTAACCAGAACAAATACCCGCCGCAGTATATG
>JAITIR010000035.1 GCA_031279285.1 Spirochaetaceae bacterium
AGCGCTCATTGTGCCCGTGCCGCCTGTTGTCCGGTATCTGTCCGCTCATCCGTCCAAAATTGCCTATCAATTGTTTAAAGAGTTCCCTGCCCATACTCCTATTTTAGCATAGTTTTTGATACTTTGAATTCCTGAGGATGCCGGTCAATGTCCATTAAGCGCTCAGGCTCTCCGCCGCCGCACTAAACTTAAAAGCTACCTGCCGCTTTGGACGGGGCCGCCTAAGATCGGCCATATCTGTCTTGCCGTCCTTTATCACCAGACCGTCAATATCTACCGGCAAAACGGCCCTTTGGTTTTCTATATCCGTTTTGTAGGCTATTTATTACCTCATGGGGCGTGGTAAATTCTCTGGTAACTACCGTCTGGAAACCCATTGCCCTAAGCCAGGTGATTTTTAGCGTTTCGTCGGGAAAAAAGCGGTCATTTCCTGCCGCCGCCGCATCGTAGGCGATAAAAGAGAGGTTTTCACAGTCGGAGCCGTTCCGGTGAAACATGATCCCGTTAGCCGTGTCCTGGCGATTGTGCTTATCGGCGTATTTTTCCGCCCATACTTTGCGGGTCATTATTACCTCGCCCTGGATTCCCCCAGTAAAGAGCGCGGGCAATTCCGGGAGTACATCCATCATAAGCCGAGCGTTTTGGGTAATATCGTTACCGATAACACCGTTTCCCCGTGTAACAGCGCGGGTAAGAATACCCTGATGGTATTGCAGTTCCAGGCTTGCCCCGTCGAGTTTGTATTGAACAACGTAGGACGAGGGAGCGGTTTTTGCCGCCCAGTACAGGAATTGAGAGGGATTAGCGGCCTTTTCCTGGCTTCCCATAGGGATGATATGCGGGGCCTTGGGGAATCCCTTTACGGGAGACGCTCCTACTTTCGCCAGTACTGGGCTTTTTGGATTTTTCCGCGATAGTTTGTCGTAAAGGGCGTCAAATTCGGCGTCTGAAATATCCGGGTTTCCGAGCAATCCATTGTAATAGGCTTGCTGACAGGAGCGAATACGCTGTTCCAGTCTTGCGTAGGGTTTAGGGTCTTGTTCACGCTGCCACCTCCGGTTCATTGGCAAGGATTTTGTCAAAGACTTCTTCATTCATGGCGGAACTCCTAGCCGTGGCCTTGACAACCGGCTCTTTGGCACGGATTTTGTCAAAGGCTTCTTCACTTGTGGCAGAACTCATAGCCCTGGCCTCGATAACCGCTTCATCGGCTTCTTCTTTGCTTTCAAACCAGATGCTCCAGGCATCCAAACCGGGATTACAGGCATAGGCATCGCGGGGTATGGCGCCAGTCTTGCGGGTCCGTATCACCCGCCGCCCGGACGGTTCCGTCTTCGCACAATTCAATATGCACGTTCCAAAATAGCTTCTTCATCATTGTTTCTCCTTTGTCTAATATATTATCAGTATTAATAGTGATAATATATATGATTATTATATATATGTCAAGAGAAAATCAAGATATTTTATAGATATTGATAAAATTTTCTGAACGGGCCATAATAGGAATATGGAAGAGTTGGCAATCAAGGATATGGCTGAACGGCTTAATTTGCTACCCATAACCGTAAAAAAGCGGCTTGCAAAACACGGCCTAACCCCTATTCGGTATGTAGGAGCAACCGGTATATATGATCCTTCAGTCCTGGACATAATCAAAGATTCTCCCCCTCCCGGTCGTCCGCCCAAGTCCAGGCCCAAGCCCAATGGGGGCGGGAAAGGCGGGGATTAGGGTAAAATGGGAAGAAAGACAAATGAGGGAAGATTTAAGACGTCTATCATCTTTGAAAAATGGATGGCGGATGCTATAAAGGAAGTAGCCGAAAGCAAAGGACTTACCTTTACCTCTGTAGTTGTTGAGTTACTACGTCAGGAATTGGCCGAGAGAGATGGACGGATACAGACAAATCGGGGCTAACCTGATCGCCTGGGCCGTTGGCTATGGCTAGGAGTGTAGGCGAAGGGGGCGGGGATTAGGGTAAACTTGATTTCCCCTCTTTTTTCGATTACCCTTTCAGTATGGAACTGGATAAAATCATTGAGCATAACTGGAAACTCTACGAGGCCAATGAACACCTTACAGATAAACTGATAGAAACCCGTGAAAAAACGGACGCATGCGCCGACAAGTGGCTGGTAACCCTAGCGGCGGGCTCTTTTGGGCTTTCTTTCGCGTTTATTGACACCTTAGTTCCCCTAAAATCCGTTGTGGACAAACCCCTGTTGATTGCCGCCTGGACCTGTTTCGCCCTGGAGCTTGCTGGATTCGTCCTCAGTTTCCTCCGCTATACCCTTATGGTTGAAAAGCTTGATCAGAATTTTCCCCTCAAGTACGAAGGCAAAAATCCCGTATATAAACACAGAAGCATTTATTTTGATCCCAACCGCGTTTTGATGTACGTGGTACTCCTGATATTCTTTGGAGGGCTTATATGCCTGCTCGCATTCGTCGCCCGAAACATACTCGTGTAGATGTCGTTTCGGTAGAACTGAATTCCGGTCCCGGCGCCCCCCGATCTGTACCGCCTCAAACGCCTTCATCGCCGACTCAACCACCTAAAACACCTCCTCCGTCTGAGCCGACCTCACCCTCCAAAAAGTAGGCGGCGTGGAACAAAATCGAACATCGGATGTTCTGCTACATCACCAGCCAATGGAGGGGCCGTCCGCTCATTAGCGTTGAGACAGTCATACAGTTGATCGGCAGTACGACAACGACGACCGGGCTGAAAATTGTTTGCGTAAAAGACGATGCTGTTTACAAAATTGGTGTC
>JAITIR010000134.1 GCA_031279285.1 Spirochaetaceae bacterium
ATGTATTTGCTCATTTCATTGCGCAAATGGGGTAAACTTTGTTTACCTTGCGTTAAAGTAGCACCGATTGCGCCAACGCGGTTGGCGCATTCTCGATTGAATAAATCAGTGCTTCCTTAAGTATTCCCGATAGGCTTTGTCGAAGGCGGACGCGGCGGCGGGATCGGGCGGCACGGTGGCGCCGTCCACAAGCACGTGCTTGCCCCTGCGTTTCAATGGAAGCGTTCCTGCCCTCAGCCTTTTACTGCGTCCAGAGAGCCTTTATCGCCCCGCCGCCTGTCAGCCTTATTTCTTTTGCTTTAAAGTCAAGTTCATTACGAAACGGCGCTTGCCATGTACGCGGTACTCAGGGCAGGCGGATTTACGACAGGCAGCCTTAACTTCGACGCCAAAATCAGGCCTAACTCGATAGACCCTTCCAACTTGTTCGAGGGGCATATAGGCGGCATGGCTGTATTTGTGGCCGGCCTGGTAATAGCCCGGCGCATGATCGATGACGGCAGGATAGGCGCGTTTGTAAAAGACCGGTCTTCATCTTTCGACTCAGGCGACGGCGCAAAGTTTGAAAAGGGCGAGTTCGATCTCCAGACCCTTGCCGGCATGGTAAAAGATTACGGTAAGGTTGACCTGACAAGCGGCAACCAGGGACGCCTGAAAAATATCCCGAATTCGTACCTGCCGGGCCTGTAGGCCGGTCCAAAACCGTGCCATTGTAAATGTCCCGCTCCGGGTTTGTATGCATTGCATTACTACGAAAAAAGTTGTTATCTTAAAAGTGAACTGCCTGCGGAGGACTCGGCTACGAAAATGTCGGTATGAAAAAGTTTTTTACGGTTTTAATTATACTTATAGCGCTGGGGGCCGGCGGCTTCTTTGCGGGCTGGGCGCAGTTGCCTGTGCCGCACGGCTCTTACGGCGTGATCACTTCAAAAACGCATGGCCTTTACGGGCAGGTGGTAGAGGACGGCAATTTTCTATGGCTGTGGTACAGGTTGATACCCAAAAACACAAAAATCGCTATTTTCGACGTAAAAGTGCAGAATGTTTCGGTAACGGTAGACGGTGTACTGCCGCAGGGCGAAACCTACGCATCCTTCGTTGGGCTGAAAATTTCTTTTTCGTGGCGAGTCTCCGGAAGCGTATCATTTTCCGTAAACCCTGAAATGTTACCCCTGCTTGTGAAAGAGTCCGGCCTTACGGACCAGGCGGACCTCGATGCCTACAGTACGCAGCTTGTATCGCAGCTTACATCATTTATCGAACAGCGTCTCTCTTACTATTGCATAGAGCGGGAGATGGTTGAGGAGATAAGCGCGTCAGGCTCTTATAAAAAACTTGACGATGATATACGCGCAGCCTTTCCCTACATAAGCCGTCTTTCCTGTTCTTTTACCGTAAAACAGTTTCCCAACTACGAACTTTACGAATCGGCAAAATCTTTGTACGGTGATTACACCGCCTACCAGCGTGATACCCTTAACAGTGAAATAAGTTCCAATGCCGCAGAACGCATAAATTCTCAATTTCGCCTGGACGAGCTTGCCAAATACGGCGAGCTTCTGACAAAGTATCCAGTTCTGCTGGACTATCTTAAAATGGAGGGGAAATGAACCTCCTCCGCCCCAAGGAGCGTAGGAGCAGAGTCCACTGCGAATGAACCTCCCACGCCTGCCTGAAGCGTTTCACATCAAGGACATTTAAGGGGCTTATCTCGTTGCGGTTTCCAGAATAAGTTCGACGGCGGCGCGGGAAATTTTTAGAGATTTAACTATATCGTCTATGGCCCAACCCTGTTTTTTCAGGCGTATTACATTATCCCTGATCTCAGGCGACAACGATTCGTTGTCTGTTTTGCCTCTGTCTATAATTTTTTCCGTTAGCTTAATCTGCTGCTTAACCTCACGATACTTTTCGTCCAGGCGGGTTTCCAGTTCGGCCAGCCACACACGAGCCTTTTGAAGATTTTGCATACGGACATCAATTTCGCTTATTGTTTGATCAAGCGTTGAAAGTTTTTCCATCGTGTCCTGAGCTTTTTCATTTTCATACGCAAGCGTTTCTACCGACGAACGCATACCTTCAAGGTTAACCGTTATACGCTGTATCTCACCGTTTAGTTTCTGCGCCAAAGCCTCAGATTCCTGCAATGATTTAAAGTTTTTTCCGATTCCATCGGTTGTAGTTTCAAGAATTTGATTTTTCTTTTCGATACGCTGATACTTTTCTTCGGCTGCGCTCATTGAGTCGTCCAGTTTTCTCAGTTTAATCTGCGCTTCCTGGAGCATATCGTCCGCGTTGGTTATATGTTTCAGCCTCTCTTCGACAGATTGTGATGTTTGCAGCAGGCGGTTAAAGTTTATTTCCATCCGTTCTATACGCTGCTGTTCAATATCAAACTGTGTCATCTTGTTGGCGAGGTCTTCTTCCATACGTTTTATTTTTTCAAACTGATTCTTCAATTCGGAAATTTCGATGCTGTGCAGGGCGAGTTTTTCCATGTCCGCGTTAAGGTCTTCGATCTTATTTTCGACATCTTTTTTTATCGCTATGGTTTTATCGATAAGTTCCGTTTTACTGAAAAACTCATCAATGCGCCTGTCCGCCTCGCTTATTTCATTTTCGAGTACCCTGATTTTATCAGTTGCGGCGTTAATCATTTCCTTACGCTGAGCGCTTGCCTCGAATTCGGTTTCCTCTATCTTTGCGCGTACAGCCGCGAGGCGGTCTTCGTTTTCGGAGTTTAACTCCCTGGTCCGCCTGCGTATACCTTCTATTACGGTGTCCAACTCGTTGAATCGTTCCGTACAGGTCGTCCTGTACGCCTCAACGTCACCGTACGATTTGGCTACCGCGGACGCGATTTCGTTTAGACGTTCTTCTATGTTTTCTGCCGTCTTGAGCATTGTTTCTTCCGTTTCGCGCTCATGCTTTTTCAGCCTTTCGGAATTTTGCAGTTCAAAACGTGATATTTCCGTTTTCAACGTGGTATCAACAATCTTTCGGGCATCGTCCATACTGAGTTGAAACTGGGTTTCAAGCGATTTTATCGATTTTTCGTAACGTTCGGTTTGCGCGCCTATACTTCTCCCAAGATCATCAAACGCGTCCTTTATGTGTTTAACCTCTTCGTCAAAATTGGCGTTGAGTTCTTTCTTTTTCTGTTGCAGCGTTTCCTCGCACTCGTGTTCGATCCTCCGGCATTCGGTCTCCGCGCTTTCACGCAGTTCGTCGAAACGTTCGCTAAGCTTTCCGCGCCATTCATTCATCTGGCTGTTTATATTTTCGGCCCGCTTCGCGAGGTTGTCCTCTATCGATTCTTCAAATTCTTTCAGGTTGTTCGATGCCCTATCGTACGCCTCATTCTTTAGCCCGCCAATCTCTTTTTCCAGGCTGCCGACCTTGTCCTGTATGGCTTCTACCGATCTGTTAAAACTTTCCAGCACGGCACCGCGGTTTTTGGTGAGATCCGCTTCAAACGCCCGGAAGTCATTTTTTATCTCACTTTTTACATTTTCTATATGTTCGCGCAGTTCCACGTCAAGTTTGACCGCATCGTCAGCCATGTTCACAAGTGTTTCAACCTGAGCTTCCTGTACACGCCGGTACTGTTCGATTGCCGCGTCGCCGTCACCCATCACCTTTTCCCAAATATGGCGTTGGTCAAGAGCAAGTGCGTCCAACTCCGAGACAGTACGCTGCCATTCGGTTTTGTACCTTTGCTGTTCTTCAAAGATAAGCTCACTCTCACTTTCCCACGCGGCCTTTGCCGCTTCTACACTTTTTGAGACTACTTCTATCCTGCTGTCCGCCATCTGCCGAACGGCCTCTGTCTTTTCGATAAGAAACTGCCTCAGTTCGGCGCTTCTTTTTTCGGCATTTTGATGCAGTTCGTTTAACAGGTCGGCTTCCAACTCGTTTGAATGAATAGCCGTTACGGACAAAACTTTTTGCAGCGCGCTGTTGATCGTATCCATATCTTTTTCAAGATTCTGCCTGCGCGCAACCTCCGCCTGATCTATCGCTTCGCGGTGTTCCGCGACGCCGCGTTCGATTTCATCTACTGTATTTTTCAGGCTGGTGACGGTAACCTGTATTGATTGCAGTACGGCGCCGGATATTTCTTTGACGGACTGTTCGGTTTCCGTTTTTATGCGGTTCTGTATGGCATCAATAGTTTTGTCAATTTCATTTAATTTATGATTGGAAGCGTCTACCTTTTTGGCGACAAGTTCAACGTATGCGGATTCCGATCCGATAAACCGCAGATTTTCTTCTACTTTTTCCGTCCATGAGTCCAATTCCCGCAGTGTAGATTCGTATTTTTGTATGCGTGTGCTAAGTTCGTTTACCGTTGCAAGATTCTTGCCCAGGTTCTTTATTTCAGCCTCAACATTTTGTTTCAGCGCCTCCGCCCGCTTAAAGTCACCGTCAAGGATGACGCCATAATCACGCAGGGCCGCCGCCTTTTCGTCCGTGAGCACGGTGAATTCTTTTTTTATTTCGTCTTTTAGTTCCTTGCCGTAGGCGCGGGCAAGGCGTATGTTCCGGCTGCCCTTGTCAAGGTAGCGGAAAAGCAACAACGCCGCCAAAACTATTCCAAGTGTGAGCAGGTCCCCGCCGTTAAAAAAATTCATCACCGCTATTTTAGCACATACTCCTGCAATTGGCGATAGTGATTGAACACAAAAGTGTCCGCCAGGTCGCGCCGTCCCGGCGGAAAGCGGGGGAAGAGGCAGCGTAGGGCCGTCATCATGCCGACGTTTTTTGCTCCGGCAACATCGTAGGCGGGGCTGTTTCCTACATAGAGTATCCGCTGGGGAGGGAGATCGAGCGTTTCGGCAAGGCGGTGGAACGGAAGCGGGTGCGGCTTTAACGCGCCAAGCTCTTCGCTGGAAAGTTCCGCGTCCCACAGGCCGGAAAGCCCCAGGCCTTCGATCTTTTTGCCGATAGGAAAGTCGGACAGCACGGCCAGTTTGAGGCCGTTTTTCTTGAACGAGGAAACGCACTCTTTCACGTAAGGAAAGGGGTCTATCCCGAAAAACAGGTTTTCCCAGGAGCCGTAGATGTGCCGCGATATTAGGGCCTTAACCGTTTCCGTGCCGGGCGTTTTTTTCCCCGATCCCAGCAATTCCGCGCAAAACCTTGCCTGTAAATCATAGAATGATAACGTGGCAACGCCTTCCCGCCTGATTCTGCGGCGCGCCTCGGCAAAAGCCCCAAGCAAGCGTAGCCGTGAAAGCGCCTTGGGAAGGACTCGCAAATAGAAACGGTAGTTAGGGTAAAGGGTGCCGTCTACATCAAAAGCAACGGCTGCTATATTGTTCAGCATAAACCTGTTTTACTGTACACCGGCAATGAGAAATTGGCAATGACGGGGGCGACGAGTGTTATCGGGGGTCGGGCTTACAGCAGCGTGCCGCGGCCTTTTAGTTTAATAAGCTCTACAATTTCTTTTACACGCTGGGTTTCACCTTTTTTTGCGATTAAGACGGAGGGCGGACCTCCGCTCACGCCGTCACGAACGACAACAATCAAATTGTCAACGCCGCAAAGTGCTACCGGTACCGGGGAATCGACAAAACACGATTCGCTGCCCACAGAAAAAACATTCTCCGTACAGGGATCGGACAGACGCGCGTACTCGTCCCAACTGCCTACATCGGACCAGTTAAAAGCGGCCTTTGCCATGATAACGTTGCCGCATTTTTCCGAAATGGCAACGTCGAAGGACTCTGTCCTTGTTTCACTGTACGCGGCGTCCAGGCCGCGCCAGTGTTCCAGCACGCGGAGTCCCCTTATGGATGTGTAGGCGTCCGCGGCGGGGACGGACAATTTTTCGAACGCCGACAGGGTGCCGGCGGAATACTTTTTGAATTCGTTTAAGATAAAATCGGAGGAAAACGCAAACATACCGGAATTCCAAAAAAAGTTCCCAGCGTCCAAATATTTTTCCGCCGTAACCTTGTCCGGTTTTTCGTGAAAAGACTTGACTGTAAATATCCCGCCCGACTGGGTTTCTTTTCCGGCAGCCTCTATGTAGCCGTAGGCGGTTTCCGCGTAGCGGGGCGCTATGCCGAACACGGCAAGGCCGCCGTGCCTTATATGCGGCGTCAGCGATCCGGCCTGTTCCGCAAAGTCCGCTTCCGGTTCAATTATATGATCGCTTGTCAGCACGAGCATACTGCGCGGAGTGCCGGAAATGAGTTCCGCGAACACGGCGGCGCAGGCAACGGCGGCGGCTGTCCCCCTTGCTTCCGGTTCCGGTATCAGTACCATGCGGCCTAGGTTGTTTCCGCTGTACTCAGCGCAAATATCTTTGATATGCGGAACATGCGTTCTACCCGCTATGATTATCACACTTGAAGCTGACGGACCACTTACCGCCAGGGCGCGGTCGAGCGCAGCGTGGAAAAAGGTTTTTTTCTTTTGATTCGGCAGCGGCAGGAATTGTTTTGGATGGCTCGTATTGCTCGCCGGCCAGAGTCTCGTGCCGTAGCCGCCCGCCATAATAACAGAACAATCAAACATAAGCGTATCCCTTTTTTTAGGCCGTACCAAAAACGGAATACCTGGTTTAAGAACCGGGTACTATACCTGCGCCGCAGCTTCCAGCGCTTTTTTAAATTGATCGATGCCTACACGGTCCAGCAACTTTCCAAGCCGTTCACCTTTTGCCGCATTGCCGGCAAAGAAAGTTACCGCGCTGTCAATCACCTTTAATACCGTTTCTTTTTCCGCAAGAACAGGCAGCAGGGGCTTGCCGATACGTGTCTCATGCCCAAAACAGCCGCCAAAGTACATTTGGTAGCCGTGGTTTACGCCGCGCACGCCTATGTCGTTAGCCTCCACCTTGGCGCAGTTGTTTTTACAACCGGTGAGCGCGATTTTTAGTTTTGCCGGAAGTTCCCGCCCAAAATGTTTGGTGTGAATCTCCTTGGCGAGTCCGTAAGTCTCTATCTGACCGAATTTACAGACTGCGGCGCCCACACACGCCACCACGGTTCTGACACGCGGCCCGCCGGTGAACGTATTTATGCCCTCATCCGACAACAATTTTTGGACCGCTTCCACGTTTTCAGCCGCGATATGCGGAATCTCTAGCTGTTGACGTGTTGTAAAGTGTAACTGTCCGCCGCCGTATCTATCGGCGATCTCGATAGCCTTCTTCATAAAAGCGGTATCCGCCATACCGCCTGAACTACAGATACGCAACGAAAACTTGTCCTTCTGTACCTGCTGAAAAAACCCCTTGCTTTTTAACGCGGCCGCATCAACTTCCATATCAACTTCCCTCCTTGTCCTCCTGATTTCTTTTTTCTGTTAAGCCGTTATCTTAGGAAAATTGTAAACCGGATTGCTCAGGTTGCGCAAGACGGTCGGCACATCAACCCAAAACCAATTTGTGCCATGTGGCCTGCTTTTTCAAAATGAGACATGGATTACCCTTGAAAGGGAGGGTTTTTTGTAATAAAATACTTCATCTTACATTCAAGAGGAGATGTTATGAAAAAGTTCCTGTCCGCATTTGTTTTTCTGTTGGTTTTGGGTGCGGCCCTGACTTTGTTTACGGGCTGCGGCAAAAAGTACAAGGACGTCGACGCGATTCAAAAAAGAGGAGAGCTTGTCGCATTTACCGATGCCCGCTGGGCGCCATTTGAGTACATCGGCGAGGCGGGCAAGGAGGAAGGGGTTGATATTGATATTGCCAGGGCCATTGCCGAAGACCTTGGGGTGAATCTACGGATCATAAACGCCGATTTTGACGGCTTTTCCCTGGCCGTGCAGAACGGTCAGGCCGATATTGCTGTTGCCGCCATTACCATCACCGGAGAACGGGCGGAAACGCTTGATTTTTCTATACCCTACACCAATAGCTGTCAGTATATCCTGAAACAGGAAAACAATACCGCGTTGCGATCCCTCAACGACCTGGCTGGCATCAAGGTGGGAGTCCACCTGGGTACCACCGGGGATTTTCTGGTGTCGGAGCAGATCACGAACGGTGTGCTGACCGGGACCGGCGCGGAGGTGGTGCAGTACAAGTCCCTCCAGGAAGCCTCGCTGGCATTGATGAAGGGGGACTTGGGGGCTGTGGTCTGCGACGACTTGCTGGCCAAAAACCTTTCCGCGGTCAACCGGGGGCTCACCTGCTTTGAGGCCCGTTTTGCCGATGGCTCTATCGAAGAGGAATTCTACGGCATCGCGGTGGCCAAGGGGAACGCCACGCTGCTGGAAGCGGTCAACGCCTCCCTGGAGAAACAATTGGAAGACGGGAGGATCGCCCGGAGCCTGGATTACCATATCGCGAATTCGAGCCTAATTGAGGAATGATGGGCGGGACGGGATCGTGAGCTTTATAACGGGCCTGGCGGCTTACTGCATCCGGCAATTTACCCGTACCTTTATCGAGCAGCGCCGCTATCTCCTCTTTATCGAGGGTTTCCGCAACACGATATTCATCTCACTGGCGGCGGCGTTGATCGGCATCGTTATCGGGGTGCTGGTGGCCACCGTCAAGGTGTACTACCGCCAGACGGGCCGCTTCCGGCTTTTGGACACGGTTTTCGCCGCCTATGTGGCCCTGATCCGGGGGACGCCGATGGCGGTGCAGCTCCTCATAATGGCCTATATCGTGATCCCCTCAAACAACTACGTGATGATAGCGTGTATCGCCTTTGGCCTCAACTCCGGGGCCTACGTGTCCGAGGTGATTCGCGCCGGCATCGGCGCGGTGGACGGAGGCCAGATGGAGGCGGCGTTGTCCCTGGGTCTCCCCCGCAGCATCGCCATGCGCCGGGTCATCCTGCCACAGGCGGTGAAGAACATCCTTCCGGCCCTCTGCAACGAGTTCATAGCGATCATCAAGGAAACCTCGATCGTGGGGCTCATCGCGATCGTTGATCTGACCCGTGCCTCTGACATCGTGCGGAGCCGCACCGCCGAAGCCTACTTCCCGCTCCTTTCCATCGCGCTCGTGTATTTTCTGTTGGTGGCGGGGCTGGCCCGGCTCACGGGACTCTTGGAAAAAAGGCTGGCCCGCAGTGATAGAAGTTAAGGGTCTACACAAGCGCTTCGGTGACAACCACGTCCTGCGGGGACTGGATGAGCGGATCGCGAGGGGCGAGAAGGTCGTCATTGTGGGCCCTTCAGGGTCTGGGAAAAGCACCTTCCTCCGCTGCCTCAACCTGTTGGAAAAACCGGACGCCGGGGAAGTCTGGTTTGACGGACGTCAGGTCAACGCAGAATCGGCTGCCGGGATCAGCTTGCTACGCCGCCGCATGGGGATGGTGTTCCAGCACTTCAACCTCTTTCCCCACCTCTCCATCCTGGACAACATCACGCTGGCTCCCACTGAGTTGAGGCTACAGAGCCGGGACGAGGCTGTACGGAAAGCCCGGCAGCTCCTGGAGCGTATAGGTCTTCCGGAAAAGGCGGAAACCTACCCCGCCATGCTTTCCGGTGGGCAGAAACAGCGGGTCGCCATCGTGCGGGCACTGGCGATGAACCCTGACGTGATGCTTTTTGACGAGCCAACCAGCGCCCTTGATCCGGAAATGGTGGGGGAGGTGCTGGACCTGATCCGCCTCCTCGCGAAGGAGGGGATGACGATGGTCATCGTTACCCACGAGATGGGCTTCGCACGGGAAGTGTCCACACGGGTACTCTTTATGGACGAGGGTGTCGTCCGGGAACAGGGTAGCCCCGCCGCGTTCTTCGGAAACCCCATGCATCCCCGGCTGCAAAGTTTTCTTTCCAAAGTATTGTAGACGCGGACGTTTTTTTAGGTGTATACAGGAGAGACTATGTTCAAACACGCAATCGTCAGAACCCCCGGCAGTACGCTGACAAGGGGCATCACCAGCCAACCGGAACTTGGCCCGCCGGACTATCAACTGGCGCTGACCCAGCACTCGGCCTATATCCGGGCATTGGAGAGCCTCGGCGTGAAGGTAAGCGTCCTTCCACCGCTGGAGGAATACCCTGATAGCTGCTTTGTGGAAGACACAGCGGTACTCGGCGAAAACTGGGCGGTGATCAGTTGTCCCGGCGCGCCCAGCAGGAAGGACGAGACCGCTCACATCCTCCCGGCGATCAGGGAATTATACCCGGAAGTCCACATCCACCGCATTACCGGGCCGGGCACCTTGGAGGGCGGGGATGTGATGCAGGTGGAGGATACCTTCTATGTAGGCCGTTCCGCCCGCACCAACGACGAGGGCATCCGCCAGTTCCAGGAAATCCTGAGACCCTACGGCTGCCGGGTGGTCCCGGTAAAGCTCCATGACGCGCTCCATTTGAAAACCGCCGTCAACTACCTCTCTCACGGGCGGCTCCTCGTCGCCGGGGAGACGGGCGGCGGGGCGGACTTCGCTGGCTTTGAGAAAATCCCAATCCCGCCGGAGGAAGCCTACGCCGCCAACAGCCTCTGGGTGAACGACAGCGTCCTCGTTCCCGCAGGCTTCCCCTGCGTCGAAGCGGCGATCCGCGCCCTGGGCTACCCGGTGTTGCCGGTGGACACATCCGAGTACCGCAAGATTGACGGCGGCCTGAGCTGCCTATCCCTCAGGGCAGGCAGGTAAACCTATGCCAGTATATGCGGGTAGAATCGTAGGTATCCGGGCATTTACCAGGCCCACCAGTTACTCAGCGGCTTGCTACGCGAAGGCTCATTCGCCACGAGGTCTGCTCCCACGCCGTAGGGCGGGGAAGTTAATCGGTTTGGGCTGTAATAAAGTTGAGTTTTATGTTATACAAATGATAGATGGCTCTTTCGACAGGCGCATTTCGTTCCATTGAACAATGGAAAACCGCTATTATAACTCTGCCCGACACTCATTTTTTCGATCTGATACGCAGTATTTTGGGAAATATCCAATCGCCGTTTAACAAACAACGCCTGTTGGATGATCTTGCGGCTTTTCTCTCAAATAAAGACGTACAAAAAACCATAGCCGCGTACATTGATGAGGACGATCATAAGATGATCGCTGCCATTTCGGTGTTGAATGAACCTGACCGCCGGGAATTGGCGGCATTCTTCAGCGGGGAATATTCGTACACAAAGATCGCTTCGCTCGTTATAAATCTTGAGGAACGGCTGATCGTGTACGGAATAAAAGAAAGTGGGCAACTTTCTCTCAACCCCTTGTTAAAAAAAGTGCTGCTGCCATTTGCTGCGGACACTAAAATTTTATTTCCATACATCAAGGCCGTTGATACAACGCAGCGGGCATCCGTTTTTGATGATCTGTACCTGGCATCGTTTATAACATTAATTGCACCGGAAAAACATACTGTCAGGGGTGACGGCGCTCTGCGTAAAAATTTATTGCGAAAAATACAAAAGATTTTCCCGGTAAAAGGGGCCGGGGCAGACGTTTTTATGGCGGCGCTGCGTTGTCTGGGGCTGTTAATGGAGGATACGTTTAACTATTCCGGACAAAAATTGCAGGATTTTGCCCATTTGACGGAATCGGAACGCTTTGTGTACTGCGCCGCCGGTTTTTATATCAGTCTTACTGAAGAGGCAGAAAAATCGCCGCTACCGCAAAAGAATCGTATACAGCATATAGCGTCCATAGCCGTATCGCTGCTCGACTCGCTTGATGGGGATAACATTTATCCGGCCTCAACTTTAAGCCGGCTTTTCGATATAAAACAGAAAGTGCAGGCGGGCGTCAGGGGCATTGGCAGCGAGGTGGATGCAAATAAGCCGTTAAAATCCGCCGCACTGATTGAGGCGATCGAAAAAACCGGTCTTTTGGTAAAAACAGCGGACGGATACCAAAAGCGAATATATGATAACGGTAAAAACACCGCAAGGACTGGTGATGCAAGGTTCCCGGTAATTGCGTTCAATTCACTTTTTTCGTTCGTACTGCTGCCGGAAATAACATTCCAGGACATTGTATCGCTCGCGCCTTTCTGTGAAGTTGCGGACGCGAATCGGCCTGTGCAGTTTAAGCTTACGCAAATGTCAGCGGTACGCGGATTCAACAGCGGAATCAGTGGCAAAACAATATTTGAAATTTTAAAAAAATTTTCCGCGGCGCGTATAGACGCTGGTTTGGAGGCTACGCTTGACGACTGGGAAAAAAGACATTCAGAAGTTGTTATTATAGAAGGTATAGGCATTGTATTATCAGAGGGACGACGTTACATAACAGAGACGGAACCGCTTGCGTCGCACATAGTCTTGAATCCTTCACCCGGTGTATACCTGCTTGATTTTACCGAAAAGGACGAGGCCGCCGCGGCGCTGAAAAAGGCCGGCGTGGAAATAGTATCGGAACCGCGCCTCTCGGCTAAACCCGCATCACCTTTGCAGAGAAAGCCGTCGCCTTTTTTTGTTTCGATTTCGCATCAAACGGCATCTTTAAGCGGACCGGAAAACAGGCAGCTTTTGCAGACGAATTCGGCGCAGACAGATGGATGCGTATACTCATCTGCCGAGGAATACAAGAATCGGTTTCGTACCATGCTTGACGGGTTGAATCCGTCTAAACTTGAGCGCGAAGAACTGGCTGCCCGCATAGATCGCAAACTAGTGATCTCGCCTACACAGCTTAACGGTGCTTTTATACGTTATGAAAGACGCGAGGTTCACGGTCTCGATTATGCCGGCAAACTCGCGCTGGTAAAACAGGCGCTGCTGTCAAATGAGACGCTGGAAATCATCATCCAGAATTCTGACGGAACCGAAAAATATATAACGGGTATTCCGCTTACGCTGGTAAAAACCGGTGATGAAACAGTTTTATCGGTTAAATTACCGGAGGATGATGGTGAATTTGATGATAGTACGGGAGAATCAGGCTGCATAAAAATTTCTATGGGCAAGATTCGTACAGTAAAGCGGATAAAACGATCCATTTTTGCAAAGGAAAGCAGGTGAACATCAATACGAAGTGTTGATGTTCGATTAACAAGAGCGGCGATTCCGCCGTTCTTTATAAAGGAGTATTAGTATTTACTGTTAATATCCGGTAAAGCAAAGGCTGCGGTTTGGCAGCCACAAACAGGAGACATTATGCCATTATTACCATTTTCAAGCATCGACAATACGCTTAATCAGGCAAAACTTGCCGTTCTTATTGATGCGGACAACGCTCAATCCGTTGATATTGACGGGCTTCTTGATGAAGTCGCAAAATACGGTATTGCAAGTATTAAACGGATATACGGCGACTGGACGAACTCGCACCTCCGTTCATGGAAGGAAAAACTTCTTGACCACGCGATCCAGCCTATACAGCAGTTTTCGTACACAAGCGGGAAGAACGCCACAGACAGCGCAATGATTATAGACGCGATGGACCTGCTTTACAGCGGGAAACTGGACGGTTTCTGCATCGTATCCAGTGATTCGGACTTTACGCGCCTTGCGGCACGACTGCGGGAAAGCGGCCTTAAAGTGTACGGATTTGGCGAAAAGAAAACGCCGCGCGCGTTTGTTGCCGTATGCGATAAATTCATATATACGGAAATACTGCGGGATGCACAGGGTGATGACGACGAAGAGAAACCGGCCGTCAAAGCCCGCAAAGACTTTAAAATTGACAAGCGCCTGTTGAAAATACTTAAGGATGCAGTTGAAGATCTTGCCGATGAGTCAGGACGCGCATACCTTGGAGGTGTTGGCCAGAAAATAGCCAACCGTTCAAGCGAATTCGACCCGCGTAATTATGGGTTTAAAAAACTTGGCGACCTTTTTCGTTCACTTCCTGATTTTGAGATTGAGGAAGTTACCCAGAGTAACGGCAGCAAACAAATATATATACGCGGCAAAAAATGATGTCTCGTGACATTTTAGTGAACGAATCACAGAGAATCAAATTGTTGTAAACAAATGTGTATCTTATATTTGATAATATTTGACAAAATATTTTATAAAATATAAAAAATACTTGATCTTTTTCTTAATTTGGTGATATTATGATTGTAAATACCATTTTATAAGGAGTTGTAACTTTATGGCAAAGTCATCGACAGGAAAAATATCCGGTAAAACACCCGGATCGGTTTTAGAGAAGTATATCAAAGACTTTAATCTGTCTGTAAGCGGATTGGCCTTTGAACTTGGGCAGAACGCAACAACCTTCAAAAAAATTCTTGACGGTTCAAAAAGAATAACCGTTGAACTAGGGCTGCTTCTTGCTAAAAAATTCGGTACAACGGCCGATTTCTGGATTGATTTACAGAAAAGAGCCGCGCTTGCGGAAACAAGAGCCGACGCAAAATTTCAGAAACGCTTTAAAGAATTAAAGAAGGCTGTAAAAGAACCCAAAGGCGCAAAAGCTCCCGTTGCGGCCGCTACTGCAAAAAAGCCCGGACGTAAGCCCGGCAGACCGCCGGCCGCCGCCGCGGCCGCGGCCGTTGCTGCAAAAAAGCCCGGACGCAAACCCGGCAGAAAACCAGCATCACAGACCACCTCTGTATTTTCATCGAACAGCGGCGATGCAGATTTCTAACCAGTAAACATCCCCCTGCCGGATACAGGGGGATTACGGACGGATGCGGTAAAACTACGTGGAATTGATCGTAAAGGATGCGGAAAAAAAGCTGTTGCTTTCCGACGCGCGGGAAATAATTTCAGCAAAGCTGGAAAAGCGTGTTCCCGTTTATATGCATGGCGGTGATGACGCTGTACTTTCACAAAGATGCGGGGCCTTTGTTACGCTGCATGAAGGACATGGCTGGGAACATAAGTTGCGCGGCTGCATAGGCCGGATGAGTTCCGATCAGCCGTTGCGTGAAACAGTACGGGACATGGCGTTTGAAGCAGCGTTTGGCGATCCGCGGTTTCCTCCACTGAGAAAACAAGAATGGCTGCGTTGTAACGTGGAAGTTTCCGTGCTTTCGCCTATGGAACCATGCCCCGACCCGGAATCCGTACACGTGGGTATTCACGGTTTATACCTTACACACCACGGCAGATCCGGCGTACTTCTCCCGCAGGTACCTGTTGAACAAGGCTGGAATCTGGAACAGTATCTGGACTATATCTGCCAAAAAGCCGGCCTTCCACCCAAATCGTATAGGGCGCCGGGTGCTCGTTTATTCACCTTCACCGCGGAAGTTTTTTCTGAAAAGGATTAATAGGTGCAATTTGCCCAGGAGTTGCCGCAGGTTTGTGTCACGGAGAAAACAGATCCAAATTTTGCAGGTATTCCCGTGCATTAAAGGATTTGTGAATATCGGCCATTGATCGGTCCGATATTATATTGCTTATTACACGTGCCGACAGTTCAGCAGACGGCACGATCTGCAAGTTTGGAAAATCCTTCGGGGTGGACGGCGGGAAATATATTGTGTCGGTAACAATGATACGTTTTAAAAGTTTTTTTTCGGTAAGCGCCGCGATGCGCTCGCGGGCTGGGCTGGAAAACGGAGCGTGAACGATAACAGCATTAATTTCCGCGGGTTTCTGTTTGGCGAGCGCAAGGATGAGGCTTTCGACGGATCCGCCCGTGTCGATCATGTCGTCTACAATCCAAAGCACTTTTCCTTCAATAGGTTCCGCCGACAGGATATTGATAGACTCAACCGTATTTACTTTTGAATAATCCCGCTGTTTATGCGCAACGACAAGTGGCGAGTTAAAGGCGTTCGCGAATCGCTGGGTAAGTTTTTCGCCGCCGGCGTCAACCGAACAAAAGGCCCAGCTATTATGAACCACGGTTTCGAGAGTTTCTACATCCTTCACGTAATGGTCGCATAAATATTTTTTCAATAGTGTAAATACGGGAATATCGTCAAATATGCACATGGTCGGATCGATTATGGCCTTGGATTTATCGGAGTGTAATTGGTACGTTACGATATGCGAAGCGCCGAGGCTGATCAGGGTTTTAAAATGAATCCAAAGCCCTACCGAATTACGCACAAGCTGCCTGTCGGAGCGTCCGCAGGATACGTAAGGCTCAAACACGATTATTCTTTCGGCGCGGGAACGTTTCAGCGCGTCAATCGCGTGGTACAGCTCAAGTTTTGCCTTGTTTATATCGAGCCCCGCCTCATTGCGGGCGCTGCTTGAAAAAATGATAACATCTTTTCCACGCAGCGATGTTGATATTTCAACTTCCATCTCACCGTCCGCAAAACATTTTACTTCGAGCGCATCGACGGCGTTAAAATTTTGTTTGGAGGAAAAATCAGGATACCTGCTTAAAATGCCGGCGACCGTTGACGCATAATTGCGCATCGTTTCGGTTGCGGTTATCAAAAAGTCATTTCTCATAGAACCCCCTAATATTTTACCGGTAGTACCGCTCCGCACTGTCCGCAGCGGTATTTACCGTGTCTCTCAATTTTTTTTGCCAGACCAGGCGTTTTTACAACATAGCCGTTTCGCCGTATCAAAACGCATCCGCAGTTCATGCAAACCGTATCATTTTCATCGTTTCCTATATTGCCTGTATAGCAGTATAACAATTTTTGTCCGGCCCGTTTCTTTATGTCCAGAATCGTTTCCGTTTTTGTAGGCGCTGTCTTTAGCTTATAGGCTGGATGGTAGGCGTTGATATGCCATGGAATTTCGTTTGACACGGATGCTATAAAATCAATGCACGAATCTATTTCCTCGGCGCTGTCGTTAAAATCAGGGACTATCAGTGTCGTTACTTCCGTATGAATGCCGGCTGCCGCCGTTTTAATAAAGTCTTTTACAGCGGAAAGCGAACCGCCAAGTATGTTTTTGTAGCTGTACGGTGAAAAACATTTTAAATCAATGTTGGCTGCGTCCGCAAACGGAATAATTTCCGCTGCGGCATCCCCGTTTATGCAGCCATTCGTTACAAGCACGTTGGCGATGCCGCATGACCTGGCAAGCATCATGCAGTTTATTAAATATTCCGCATGAACCAGCGGTTCCGAATACGTATACGCAATTTGTTCCAAGCCCAGCGCATCGGCCTTTTCCACAAGCTCTTCAGGCGAAACAAAGTTTCCGGCGGCCTCCGTTGTTTGTGAGATTTGCCAATTCTGACAGAATGGACAGCGTAGGTTACAGCCGACAAAACCCACAGACAGTATGGCCTGGCCGGGCCGGTAGTGGAACAACGGCTTCTTCTCGATAGGATCGATCGCGATCGAACTTATGCGGCCATAGAAAGGCAGACCGCCGCCGCCCTCACCTGAACGCACCCCGCAGAGACCCACCGCTACGCCGCGAAGTGTACACCGGTGCGGGCAGAGGCGGCACCGCACACTTTTATCAGGCTGCCCGTTTGAGGCACGCTCAAAGAAATTCGGCGTAACTGTCCCCCAAAAAATCACGGTAGCGAAAGAATCCGGTGAAACGCGGCCAAAAGCTGTCAGGCAAATGCGGCATCCTTCGATTTGATATGCTTGAGGCTGTTCCAAAACTTTAGTTTTTTGGAGACAAGCTCTGCAAGGCCGGCAACCTCTAAAAAACGCAGTTTTGTAACTTCAGCTTATGGCTTTTAAGCCACAAAAACTGCAAGAGCCACCGGCTCCGCCAACGGCTCCGCCCACAGCTCCAGCCTGTTCCATCGAACCGAAGGTTCCCGAAGATTCGCACCGTGCCCCCGTCTATGCCGGGACCGTTTAGCGCACACTTGATTAGTTTTGGAACAGGCTCGCTTGACAAACTTTAAACCCTTTTATATGGCTCACAGGCCGGTCGTCACCGCTGGATTAACTTCGTTTACAAGCTCTTCCGTGGTGCCATTCAGTATCAAACGGTGAGACATATCTCTTCCCCGCACTACAGGTTTCCAACAACTGGTTATGCTGTGTATCGATCGATTCAATACCGGTTTCCAAACTGCTATCCCAAATGTATTTTATAAAACCTTCTTAGCAAACGTATAATTTAAACCCGCATTTCAAAAGTTTACAAGCCGGACACTTTTGACTCAAGAGGGGCTGGCTACGGTTGTACTGGCAACGGTATTGTAGTCCCTGAATTTTACCAAACCGTGCCGGTGTGGTTGTCCTTGCAAAACCCCAGCCAGCGCCTGCGCGGAGCGGCCATCCGCTACTATCCCGTAGAAGGTTCAGACCCGCACTATTTTGAGAGAAGCCTTTTGTCTCCGGCTCGTTGCGTCAAGCCCTGTAGATCCAAAAAATCAAGCATGGCGAGGCTCAGCTTTCTGTTTACGCCGATAGCGTCCCGCAAGGCCGCGACAGTTATATCCTCCATCGAAGACAAGGTTTTAAGGAGTTTATCCCTTATCTCCCGTGAAAACACAAGTTCCCTGTCTATCATCCACAGTTCTTCCTGCTCCCTAAGGTACGCGGCGGCTCTCTTTATGTCCTGAAACGGACACCCCAGCCTTCCTTCAAGTTCCTGCAATTTCAAAAGGTTGAAACCGGCAGAGGCAGCCTCTTGCTTGATCCGCTCGGCAAGATCCAATAGCCTCTTATCCACAGACCGGTTGAAATCCGCCGCACGGTAACAGGTTTTACCCTGCACGACGACGGGCGAAATAATGTTTCTTGCCGCCATTATGCCGGCCAGGTCTTTGAAATTCATGCCCTTGATCCGGCCTGCCCCGTGAACACTATCCATAGACACGGACAATTTTTCCACATCCATCCCCGCCAGTTCGGGGTACTTTGAGTGAAACTCATGGAGAAGCCGCAACGCTGAACGCACGGCCTGCTCGAAGGCTTCCGCCGCGATGAAATTCCGTGAGGCCCCGAATTCCAGGATGCCGTATTTATCCGACTCGTGGGATAGCACGTCAAGGCAGCCGTTAAAGGCATCTCTATCCATCTGGGACAGTTCACAGAGACCGGACACGCTTACGACACCCCTGTCGTGTACGATCGCGGCAAGCAGGGACACGGGTGTGAAGTCGAAGGCAAGGCCCTCGGTAATCCTGGCCTTTGCCTCGCGGTCCGCCTTGCCTCGGGCCGGCTCCGCATTCGCCAGGATAACCCGCCCTCCCCCTATGGTAACGAGAGGACTGTAAAACCGTATCACAAAACGTTGTCCGGCCACAGCAGTTATAGGTGATTCGGTCAAAATCTGCACGGGTCCGCCGTTTCCCGGCAGGATGCCTGATTTTTTTTCACCGCCGTCCATCCTGAGCAGCGCGATTCTGGCAACCACGTCCGCCGTGCCGGCATGGAGGCGCACACGTTGCCAATGCGTTACCGGCTCAGATGCCGAGGGCAGTACCAAAAGCCATGCGTCTATGCAACGGGTAGCGATGAACGCACCCTTAGCGCAGAGGGCATCCCCTCTTTTCAGTCTATCTTGGGAAACCGCGGACAGGTTGACGGCTACACGTTGGCCGGCCGTAACGGAAGGGACCTTCGTTCCGTGTGTCTGTAGGGAACGGATCCTCCCAGCCGCGCCGAGGGGCATTATATCCACCTCATCACCCTCTGAAACGCTTCCCTGGTAGGCGGTACCGGTCACCACCGTGCCAAAACCTTTTTTGCTGAAAACCCGGTCGATGGGGAAAAAAAACGCGCCCCGCCTCTCTCGCGGCGGTATTTTATTCACTATCTTTTCCATTTCTTCCAATAAGCGCGGAATGCCTTCACCGCTTATCGCTGAAACCGCTACGATTGGCGCACCGTCAAGGCAGGTGCCCCGCGTTAGGTCGGCGGCTTCCGCTATCGCCAGTTCAAGGGTTTCCTCATCCGTCAAATCCTTCTTCGTAAGCGCCACAAGACCAAACCGCACTCCAAGAATATTCAGAATATCAAGATGTTCCCGTGTCTGCGGCATGACCCCTTCGGTTGCCGCTATCACCAGCATGGCCGCATCCACACCCGCCGCTCCGGCGGCCATCTGCCGTATAAAGCGCTCGTGTCCGGGAACATCTATGATGCTGACGGTCTTGCCGCCGGGCAGGTGTAGCGGGGCAAAGCCGAGCTCTATCGTGATGCCCCGGCGCTTTTCTTCCTCAAGACGGTCACAGTCTATGCCGGTCATCGCGCGGACAAGAGCCGTCTTGCCGTGGTCTATATGTCCCGCCGTGCCAAATATAAAAGGATATTCCATAGATACCTGATACGTTATTGTAAAAAATTTTGTTTATTAAGAGAAGATCGCACTGGGCAAACGCAGGTTGGAATTCGGCAAAAACCAGTGAGGGTGGCTGAACAAGCACCTGTAACGTTTGTTCAGTCTGGACTGCTTGACGACGCTGTGTAAAAAATCAATAATTTTATGTTGATTCATGAAAAGTCCCGTAAAATATATTACGATAATTGCTTTTATCGCGGTTGCCGCGCTGATCTCGGTTTTGCTAGTCCTGCCCGAAGATTTCTTTAAGACCAAAAAGGCCGAATTCCATCAGACCCGCTACCTTAGACCTGTTTTACAAAATGACGACTTTGACGCACTGGATAACATGGCCGAGCTTGTTGCCGCCACGAAAAGCGATCAGATGAAAATAAATTTGGACGACGGGGAGATTGCCGTCGCCGTACTGTCGGAAGACTTTGACAAAGACGGCAGTCAGGAACAGGTAATCGCATACCGGAATCTGTTAAAAGAAAACAACCCTATATACCTTACTTACATTGATTATCAGGAAGATACAAAACTGTACAACCGTGTATGGAGCGGCCCCAGCGCCGCGGTGCGACCCGGAACGGTGTCGCTTTTTACGCAGGACCTGACAGGCGACCGGAGCGTCTGTATAATAATTACCGGCATGAACAGCAATGGTGAACATACTATTACGGTATTCAAAGTGGCAAGAAATTATACGGCAGTTACGTCTGCCGCGGCAGCTACGTCTGCTTTGTCAGGCGGCGCTGTAATAAGCAGAATAGCGGATATAAGAATCGACGGAACAATATCTATAATCGAAACTGAACGCACGCAGGCATATCAGCTTGGTCTTACAAACGGGGCAAGTTTCGATATCAGGGGACGAGGCCGCGATGTATCGTCCTCAAACGAATTTGACCAGATCGAAATTACTTACTCCTATAACCCCGATCTGGAACGCTATGTGCAAAAGACTGTTAACCGTATACCGGGCGCACAGGTGGAAACTGCCTACCTCCGCAGGCTTTTGGGTGGGAATGCGGCGGAATTTGAACAATTTATAAGCGGCTTGTGGTACCGCGTAGCGCCGGATATGTCAATAAACAACAGTCAGTACATTTATTTTGATACGAACGGACGTGAAATAATTTTTTACGACAAAAGTACCCAGCAGGTATACAAATGGCTCTCGTCAACATCAACAAGGTACGGTCTGTACGTTTCAAGCCAAAACATTTCAGTCACCACACTGCGCCGCGTGATGGATATTGAACTGGAATCCATCGACAGCATACGTGTGAAAGTATTTGAAGATGTACGTATGAAGATAACGCTTAGCGCCCCATGGGACGGCTCGTACCGTAAATCAGCTTCCTCAAAAAAATCAGACGAAAATGCAGCCTTGCCCGTGGAACCTTATATCAATGCGGCGTACAACGGCTCGCTGGCCGGTATTGTGTTCTCATCAAACGGTGAATATGTACTCAACGTTTCCGAAAGGATAGAGTCCGGACGTTACACCTTTTTTGCTCTGGACAGGCAGGAGTATCTGGAATTGCTGCCAGAAGACACACAGGCGGATCCACCCAATGCTAAAACGTTTGACGGGGCGGCCGGCAATGAGAAAAAGTTACGCGAAGTGTACCGTGTTGACCGGCAGGCCGCATCAATTGACGGAAAGAGCGAATCTTTTTCGTTGCAGCGGGTACGCTTGAGTGCCGGCGGTGTTCAGGAATTTCATGAAGACCCGATCATTTTTAACCTTTCGGAATGAAGCCTGCCCGCACCTCAATTTTGATGGTCAAAGCTATGCCGTCTATTGAACTTGATGCCGTAAGCCTGATCAAACTGCTGGCTGAAAAACAGTTGCGCCTCGCTGTTGCCGAATCGTGTACCGGTGGGCTTGTCGGGAGCCTTCTTTCCGGTGTACCGGGCGCGTCGGACGTGTTTTGGGGCGGCTTTATCACGTACACAGTTGACGCGAAGCAAAAGATGCTTGGCATAGACGCCGCGCTGCTGGAACGGTACGGCGCGGTGAGCATGGAATGCGCCTCTGCGATGGCAGCGTCCGTGCGGGAGCATGCGGACGCCGATCTTGCGCTGTCTGTAACGGGGCTTGCTGGGCCTCTCGGCGATGGCTCCCTAAACCCGGTCGGAACGGTTTGGATAGGCAGCTCGCGCCGTGGCGCTCCGCCATTTGCCCAAGTTCAGCACTTTACCGGCAGCCGTAACGAGGTACGGGAAAAAGCCGCCGCCGCCGCGATACGGCTCGGCATAGAGCTTGTTAAACATTGACTTACGATAGGCATCGCGGCTACTTGATCTTTATAAATCAATTTGATACCGTTTTATGGATATGGCGCCGTACCCAAGTGGTAAGGGAGTGCTCTGCAAAAGCATTATACATCAGTTCGATTCTGATCGGCGCCTGACTGCGGACAGATATAACCTAAGTATTGCCTATATCCGTTACGGTTTCTTTTGCCGCCTGCTTCTATGTACTTGAAAAATTCCTATATTTTGTTATATTTAAATTATACCGCTCCAGTCGTTTAGGACGTAGTCCAAGGGGGCCGCAATGGTCAGCACGAGGCGCTGAGGGCGGTAAATTTTACTTTGCAATACAAGCTCCGTAAAAAAATTGCGACAATGTATACAGACAAACCTGCCATCCAGTCTATTGTTACCAGGTTTAAAGAAAATTTGTGTAATTGGCAAAGTATCATCAGAACGGAACCTGTTCTTTAGACTACGGACGACGCGAACATGGCGATACGGATATTCGAGTACGGTTATGCCCACGCGCTGCAAAACAAGGAAACAAAAGACGGCGTAATCATATTGCCATACCCCCGCAACAGCCGTGTTTTAACCGCTAATGAACGCGAATACTGACGCGAATGACCGCTGATACTATTCGCGCTATTCGTATTCATTCGCGCCCATTCGCGGTTTCCAAAACATCGAAC
>JAITIR010000063.1 GCA_031279285.1 Spirochaetaceae bacterium
CGGGGAGGCTCGTTCCGTAAGGAAATTTATCATATGGGGGTTTACTACCATTTTTTGTCAGTGTTACTGATTCTAACCGCCGCAAGCGGCGGGGTATTAAACCCCAAGGCGGAATAAAATATCGCTTTCCTTGCTCATCAAAAAGTCCGCTGGCCTTCACTACCAGGCAAATGGCAAGGGCACTACCCTGCTACACTTGTATGCCGACAGGCTGACCTGCCTACCTGGTGGATAGGTGCAGATCGAGCCACTTTGAAAGTTCTTTTATATGGCAGCCTATGAAGATCGCGCAGAAGGCTGTGATTGCGCCGCCAACCGTAATGCCTACCGGAAGCATAAAGTTTACGGTGCGTGTGTCCATAGGTGTCAGGTAGTCGATGCCCAGGTAGGCGCTTGAGAGTGAAAGCAGCAAGGTAAATCCTGTAATGATCCAGGCGCGTAGCGAGACGGCTTGGAGTTCGCGGGATTGCGTGGTAAGCGGTTCATCAACCCGCACGATCGTCATTACCGAATCGGCAATATTTTCCGCCGGCGGAAAAAAATCCTCTTTTAGCAGGGCAGAGGCCGTCTGTAGGGTATGCAGGTGCGCGGCGCATTTTGTACAATGCCGGGTATGTAAATAGATTAAAATCCGCTTTACAAACGTTATACCTTCGTCTGAATAGTACAAGAAATCCAAAACTTTGTTACAATTCATAGGATGCTTCCTTCCACAAAACCTTCTAACTTTTCACGCAACAACTTTTTCGCGCGGAAAACGTGTGATTTTATCGTATTGACAGGGTAACCTGTTATCATTTCGATCTCAGAGTAGGATCGATCGTAAAAAAAGAACAAATCCACACAGATACGATACTTTTCCGGCAACTCTGTTACGGCCTGCCTAACTGCATCGCGCAACAGCGCCTTGATATGATCCTCCTCCGGCGTTCTGTATGCGCTTTCATAATCATTTTCGGATAGACTCTTGTACTCCTTGCGTCTGTTAAGACGATTCAACGCGCTTGTGTACGCAATCCTGTACAACCATGTAGAAAAACGGGCGCGTTTCTGAAACTGTGGCAACGAACGAAAAGCTTTTAAAAAAACATCCTGAACAAAATCAGCCACCTCATCCGTATCGTGAAAAAAACTATGGCCCAAGCCGCTAACGCGGCGTTTATGCCTATCTATCAGCAAACGAAAAACCTCCCGGTTGCCGTTCACCACATCCGCCACAATGGCTTCGTCGCTAAGTTCCAACAGAGGATGCCCGCCGTTCCTCCTCAACGGCTGTCAAACCGCTTGATGGAAAAAAAAGCCAACAGGGCAATGCCGCTTGAAAGGGGTATTATCCCGCCCAAAAGCCCGTAGCTGCGCCCTCCAACAATCGCCAAAAACACGGTTAGGCACAAACCCACAGCGCTCAACAGCAAGCCGCCAAACAGACTAAAGGTCAAAAGATCGAAGGTGCTTTTTTTCCATTGTTCGGTCTTGATTAAAAACATCTTGCATCTATAATTCCAGAGCAGATAGAAAAATACCACAACCGAACCCATCACTATGCCGACTATAGGGATCAACGCAATGATAATCTGCGCCGCGTTAGACCTTACCATACATACTCCTTGTTTAGATGCCGAATTTCAAAAAAAGTTGCGCCCGCGGCCGGTTCGCCTATGGCCCCTAAGGGAATGGAAGCTTCCGTTCGCAAACATCATGTTTGCTCATTTCAGGCCGCCTTTTGGCCCTTCTGGCGCTATTCTTGGCACCTTTTCCTCCCTTAGGCCGGCAGGCCAAAGGTGGTTCAATTCCCATTTTGTCGAATATATGTTGCTATAGCCCCTAGGGGAATTGAACCCCTCTTTTAAGATTGAGAATCTCATGTCCTAACCGATAGACGAAGGGGCCATGCTGAGACAGTCTAAGAGGAAATTGTCGGGAAGGTCAAGCCGTCGCTGAGCAGAATCAGCTTGCCTAGTTTTGCGGGCAGGGGTACTGTGGGGGCTGTTTTTTCACTGGAATTAGGTGTATGCGGTATCATTGGATTCATGTTTGTACCGATAGAAATGTATATAAAATACCGTTTAGAAGGCGACTGCGGTACGGCTAACGATTCTGTTTGAACGTTTTTAGTTTTCTGACGGCTGATTCGTAAACCGGTTCTGGAGGCGATTTGGTCAACATTGACTTGACTGCTTACAGTGGGCGGCTTTATAGCTTCTGGGTACTAGTACAGCGGATTAAAAATTGATATATTCTTATTATTCATGGAGTTTTCAACACTTGCATTACACAGCGATCTGAAGAGAGGCCTTGCCGAGGCGGGCTTTATCAGCGCTATGCCGGTTCAGGAACAAGTTATATCAAACGCGTTCAGTGGGCGTGATTTATACGTTCAGTCTCAGACCGGTACAGGTAAAACGCTTGCCTATCTAATCGTGATCATGCAGCGCCTTGTTTCCGAGCCGGCCCTGTCCGGACGGAAGGCGTTGATCATGGTGCCTACACGGGAATTGGCCGTGCAGGTCGAGGACGAGGCCAGGCTTTTGGGAAAGTACCTTCCGTTCAAGACGGGGGCATTTTATGGCGGTGTGGGCTACGGCGCACAGCAGCAGACATTGCGGGATGACGCGCAAATTTTGGTGGGAACGCCGGGACGTGTACTTGATTTGAATGCCTCCGGTTATATGAATCTGATGAACATAGCCTTCCTTGTGCTTGACGAGGCGGACAGGATGTTCGACATGGGATTTTACCCCGATCTGCGCAAACTTGTCAAAGTTGTACCGCCTGCCGACAGACGTCAGACGATGCTCTTCAGCGCCACGCTTAACACGTATGTAAGGACACTTGCTTACGAGTACACGAAGGAGCCTGTAGAAATCGAGATTGAGCCGGAGCATATCACGGTAAACGAGGTTGAACAGCTTCTTTACCATGTGCCTTCCGCGGACAAGATGCGCCTGTTGCTAGGCATTCTCAGGCGGGAAAACCCGGAAAGTGCGATAATATTCTGCAATACAAAGCGTTATACTGAAATTGTTGCCAGACGCCTGCATGAAAATGGCATACGCTGTGAATTTATTTCAGGCGATCTGCCCCAGCAGAAGCGGCTTGCTATTATCGATAGTTTGAAGGCAGGCCGTTTACACTACCTTGTTGCGACCGATGTTGCCGCACGTGGGCTTGACATAGAAGGTCTTGCGCTGGTGGTAAACTATGATCTTCCTGTAGAAACCGAAAATTATGTCCACCGTATAGGCCGGACGGCGCGCGCCGGAAAGACAGGCAGGGCTGTGAGTTTTGCGAGCGAACAGGATGTGTACGAGCTTACTGACATCGAAAAATACCTTGGAAACAAGATACCGTCGCAGATCGCATCGGAAGATTTGTATAGCAACGACTCAGGCAGGCAGCGGCCTTCACGTCAGCGGGAACGGCCACAAAGGCGCGACGATTCCGGACGTAGGCAAAAACCGGCGCAAAACAGAGGCCGGCAGGGGCAGACTCCGGCACTTGTTAACGAATCCCCAGATGATGCCGTCATGCTGGGCATGTCGCTGGATCAACGTATGGCTTACTACAAGAATAAGTATTCCGGAAAACAGACGCCCGTTGAAAAAACTACCGAGACAAATAGTGCTAAAAACGGAATCCGCTCACGACGGCACAGACGGCGCAAACCGGACGCTTCCCGTGCCGAGTCCACACAGACCGAGTCAAATTCCGCTATGTCGGGAAGCCGGCGGGAAAAGCGTCCGCAGTATGCGGTAAATGGCAATGCAAAACCGGCTGAACAGTACGTGAAAATGCCAAAACCCCACCCCCCCGCGCAAGAACCCTCGCCGGAAACGCCGGGGAAGGGTCTTTTTTCCCGTTTATTTGGCCTTTTCAAAAAAAACAAGTAACAAATCAGATGGAATGAATATCACAGGTAGCAAGTTTTTAACTTTAGTTCTTTCTGATGATGCTCAACGGCAAGCTCTATCAACCGGTCAATCAAGGCTTTGTAGGAGATGCCGCGTTCTTCCCAAAGTTTTGGATACATGCTGATCTTTGTAAAACCGGGCATAGTGTTTATTTCGTTTACAATTACCATACCGTCGTCCCGCATAAAAAAGTCTATGCGTGAAAGCCCTTCGGCGCACAAGGTCTTGAAGGTTTTTACCGCAAGGTCTTGTATTTCTTTTACCTTTTCGCCGGGCAGTTTTGCCGGTACTATAAGCTCCGCGCCTGCCTTGTCGATATATTTGGCATCGTAGGAGTAGAATTCATGGGCTGGCTTTATCTCTCCTGGCAAAGACGCTAAAGGCTCGTCGTTTCCCAAAACGGCGCACTCCAATTCACGTCCTTTTATAAACTGTTCGATTATAACCTTTGTATCGTACCGGAAAGCCTCCCGCACAAATCGTGTGTATTCGCTTTCATTGTGAACCTTGTTTACGCCCACAGACGAACCCATGTTCGCCGGCTTTACAAAGTAAGGAACACCAAGTGTTTTTACTACGGTATCGTAATCGGGAATTTCCGCAGTTGAATGAAGTGTAATAAACTTTGCGATCGGAATGCCGGCATCCCGCAGAAGCCGCTTCATAACATCCTTGTCCATGCCGATCGCGCTACCCAACGCGGGTGTTCCCACAAACGGAACGCCTACAGTTTTTAACAGGCCCTGTATCGATCCGTCCTCGCCCAGCGGCCCGTGCAGTACCGGGAATATTACGTCTACATGGGTATTTCCGCCGGTATTTCCGCCGCTACCGTCTATATGAACAAGCTCCCCGCCCGATCCCGGCATAAGTGCCACAGTCGTACCATTGGGGTTAAGGCTTATTTTTTGGGGGTTGTCCACATCCCGCAAAAAACCGATTTCGCTGTCCGCGTCGTACAACAACCATTTACCGCTCTTATCAATACCGATAGGAACAGCTTTGTACTTGTCCCGGTCTATCGCGTCAAAAATGTTTTTGGCGGATTGAAGTGAAACTTCATGTTCAGCCGAACATCCGCCAAACAGAATACCGACACACTTTTTTATCATTTCCGCCTCCACTTTCACTTACAATTTAAGGTAACGCCGCCCAATTTTCAAGCTGTTGTGGAGGTTTTCATGTTATCGTTGACTTCACCCGTTGCATTCAAGCCGGAAAAGGCCCCAAAAGCGGGATTTGATGCGAGGCATTTCAGGCCAGGTTTATGCCTTTAATAAGGCCAACTCTGCGGCAAGGCGCTCCCATTCACTGGAGCAGGAACTGAGTTCGGCGGAAGCGGCGGCAAGTAGGGACTTTACCTCGCGGGTCTTTTCGCCTGACATGTATACATCGCTCGCCGCGAGTCGGTTTTCCAGCGCCGTCTTTTCCGCTTCAAGGGCGTCCATACGCTCAACGAGGGCGGCTTCCGCTCGGAGAAGGCGGCGGATCGCGGCGGCCTTCTCCTTAGCCGCTTCCCGGTCGCGCAAAGCGCTTTGCACCTTGCTTACTGCGTTTACCTCTCTTAGCCCGGACGGCGCTGAAGGAGGGGTGAGGGCCGTGTGAACCGCGTCAGGCGGGGCTGCATATCCGCCCACGCCGGCAGCCGGCGCACTCCCCCTCATGCCTTCACCCGGGTTCAAACTTTCCAGCGATTCGAGGTAGTCCGCATAGCCTCCATAGTGAAGCCGATGAGGGCGGCCCGCATCGAGCGCGAGCGTCTTTTTGGACAGCGCTTCCATGAAGGCGCGGTCGTGCGAGACGAAGATAACTGTGCCTGTGTACGCAAGCAACGCTTCCAGCAGTACGTTCTTCGCGTAGATGTCCAGGTGGTTTGTCGGCTCGTCCAGTATCAATAAATTGGCGGGGCGCAGCAGCAGGCGAAGCAGGGCAAGGCGGCTCCTTTCGCCGCCTGAAAGGACGGAGATTTTTTTGAATACGTCGTCACCGCGGAACAGAAACGCGCCCAGCATATCACGGAGGCGGGGGTACAGGGCTGCCGGGGCAGTTTCTTCCAGGCAGTTCAGTACGGTCCCGTCATTTTTGACGCCGTCATTTTTGACGCCGTTGTCGGACAGGGTTTCGGCAGCTTCCTGCGAAAAATAGGCACTCACTATGCCCGCACCGTAGCTCACCGTACCCTCGTGGCCCTTGTCCGCACCTGCGATTATGCGGAGCAGTGTGCTTTTGCCCGCGCCGTTGACCCCTACGACAAGGAGACGTTCTCCGGACTCAAGGCAGAGGTCAAGACCGGAAAACACGCGCTTTTCACCGTAGCTCCGCCCTAACCCTTCCAGTTTGAGCGCGATCCGGCCTGAGTGAGGTGGCTCTGGAAGCTTTATAGAGATTTTCTTTAGGCTTTCCGGGATTTCTACCCGCTCCATCTTTTCCAGTTTCTTGATGCGTTCCTGTACCATAGCGGCCTTGCTCGGTTTGTAGCGGAAGCGACGGATCAAATCCTCCGAGCGCGCGATCTCCTCCTGCTGCCGTTTGTACGCGGAGATGAGGCTCTCTATCTCGGCTGAGCGGCGCTTCTCGTAGTCCGTGTACGTCCCCGGATACCGTTTAAGCCTTCCATGAAACAACTCGTAGATCTCGTTCACACATCTGTCGAGGAAGTAACGGTCGTGCGATACGAGCAGGAATGCACCGCAAAATTTACGCAGCCATTCTTCCAGCCAGGCGCGGCCCTCAATGTCCAGGTAGTTGGTCGGCTCGTCCAGGAGCAGGATGTCAGGGTTTTCCAACAGTACCTTGGCAAGGGCTATCCTCATCTGCCGGCCGCCTGAAAATTCTTCGGTGAGCCGCATAAAATCACTTTCCACGAAACCTAGCCCCCAAAGCACGAGCGCGATCTGTTTGTCTATCTGCCAAAAGCCTCCACGCTCAAGGGTTTCGTTTATCGTTTCCGCCTCGGCAAGCAGGTTCTGCGTCCTGGAACCGTCCGTTTTTACACTTTCGAGTTGGTTTTCTATTACAGCGCGGCGTTTTTCCATAGCGTCAAAGCGGGCAAATGCGGTTTTTGCCTCGTCCCAAAGTGTTTTCCCCCGGTGTACCAGGCCGGATTGCGGCAGATAGGCAATTGTCGCCCCCTTTTCAAGCGCCCTCTCCCCCCTGTCGCAGGCGATTATGCCCGCCATCACTTTCATCAGCGTCGATTTACCAGAACCGTTGGCCCCGCAAAGCGCCGCCCGCGACCCCGTTTTAAGTTTTATGTCCGCGTTTATCAGTATGTCCCTGTCGCCAAAGCTGAGCGACACGCCCGTAAATTGAACAAAAGCCATAGTTTTATCATAGCGCCGCGTCCGCTATTTTTATACGGGCCCGCCGATGGGCTCCATACGCAGGGCACGTTGCATACACGGGGCAAACTCCAGGCATTTGTGTGCGCCAGGCTCACTTGCGAAAAATTTCAGAAATGACTATACTATTCCAATGTTTACCGCAACGGTGTGCATAAAGACAGAAAGCGGGCGTTCATGGGGCTCGCGGCGCAAACCTCGTATTTTCCGTGCCACTACCCACTACTCACTAACCCCCCCCCCCCCCATATCATTTTACAACAAAGACTTATAGACACAAATCATATAGCCGTATTTTCGCGGCGGCGCCGGCTCTTTTGCCGGACGCGCTTGCTCTTTCCGGCGCCGGAAGGGGTTTTGTCGCTACCCAAGACTTCTTATCGCTGTTTCAGGAGCTATTATTTCTGCCACAAGAGGGCGTGATTCTGTTAAAAGAGGTCCTGCCGCCGGCGAAAGAAGCCGTGCGGCAGGCCCAAAAAATTACCCGCTCTATACATCTGTCCGCCAAAAGCGGACAGCAATGGGTTACAGCGGCATCCGT
>JAITIR010000080.1 GCA_031279285.1 Spirochaetaceae bacterium
TTTCACTCATTTGTAACCCCATTTGGGCATCCTCCTGATACCGGGCATCTTTCGGATGCCTTTAATTTGAGTTACATTTTCTTTCTGTCTCAAACCATACTTTTCGGTTACTTTTTCGATGTCTCACTGCGAATACTTGACACACCTTTCTTTCTGAATGTAAAATGAACTGCGCGGTATGAAGCCGCGATTCAAAAAACCCATGAAGGGCATATTCTCGTTAGTCGCCGGACTTTTTGGGGGGGTTATGCCCGTTTTTCCGTTTTTCGCCGTTATGGGGCAGGATGCCATGCGGAAGGCGCTCATCCTTAATGCGGTAAACCCGCGCATTGGCGGTCTGCTTTTGGACGGCGAGAAGGGGACGGCAAAATCGACCGCCGTCCGCGCCTTTGGCGAGGCGCTCAACGCGCCTGTCGTGGAGCTTCCGCTCAATGCGGGCGAGGACAGGGTGGTCGGTGCCCTCGACATCGAACAGACGCTTCTCGTCGGAAAGCCTGTATTTTCGGGCGGGTTGCTGGGCAAGGCTAACGGCGCGATCCTTTATGTTGACGAAGTAAACCTGCTACCCGACCATATAATCGATATTCTGCTGGATGTTCATGCGAATAAGATAAACAGAATCGAACGAGAGGGTATTTCCCATCAGGAATACAGCAATTTTGTCCTGATCGGTACGATGAACAGCGAAGAAGGGGAACTACGTCCTGCATTTCTCGACCGTTTCGGACTGTTTGTCCGCGTTATAGGGATAAAAGATGCTGATTTGCGCGTTGAAATCGTCAAGAACTGTCTGAAATACGAAAAGTGTCCGCAGAAATTCATTGAGAAATACGAATATGCGAACAAAAAATTCCGCGAAAGGATAAAAAAATCCCGTGAAATGCTCCCACATATCGAATTGTGCGATGAAAACAGGCGAAAAATCGCAAATATTTGCCTTGAAGCGAATGTTGACGGGCACCGCGCCGACATAGTGATCCGCGAAACCTCCCGCGCACTTGCCGCGTGGAACGGACGTGCCGAGGTGAGCGGCTCGGACATCGACGAAGCGGCTGTTTTCGCGTTGCCGCATCGTTTGAAACAACCACGTCAAAATCGACAGGAAACAGAAGAACCGCAACACAACAGAGACGGTGAAAAAGGGGCGGAGCCGCCGCGGAGTCGGCATGATGCCGGGGAAACGCCGGAGCATGGGGAACGGCAAACGGAGGCGGACGGAACGGGGGAACACAAGGGTATTCACGAGGATGGTGCGGAACATCGAACTAAAAACGCCGCGCCGTCAAAACCAAAGACCACGATTTTTGACGCGGAAAAGGAATTCAAGGTGCGCCACCTCGTCCATTCGGCGGACAGGAAGAGGCGGGAGGGCAGGGGTAGGCGGACGCGGGTCAACTCCGCGCTTAAAGCGGGACGCTATGTCCATGCCACTTCCGAACGGAAAAATGACGACCTCGCTTTTGACGCTACGATCCGCGCCGCTTCCCCGTTTCAAAAGACGCGAAAGAAGCTAGGGCTGGCAATAGTGATACACAGGGACGATATTCGTGAAAAAACGCGGCAAAAGAAGATTGCGGGACTGATCGTTTTTGTGGTGGACGCATCAGGCTCAATGGCTGCCGGAGCGCGGATGACGGAAACGAAGACCGCGGTGCTGTCCCTGTTGAAAGACGCCTACATCAAACGCGACAAGGTTGCCCTTGTCGCGTTTCGCGGTGAGGCAGCCCGTGTCCTGCTGCCACCCACCGGAAGCGTCCAGCGGGGCTACAAGCTGCTTAGGGACATGGAGACGGGCGGCAGGACGCCGCTCAACGACGGACTGATGCGAGCTTACGCTGTCATCAAAAACGAAACGCGAAAAACACCCGGCATCATGCCGACGCTGATCGTGATAACCGACGGCAAGGGGAATGTTCCGCTGAGTGCGGGACGCAAGCCTAAACAGGAGCTGATGGAAATCGGCGGGATGATAGCGAAAAATCATGCAATAGACAGCCTTGTAATAGACATCGAAAAGGACGGTTTGATGAAGTTCGGCATCGCAGGCGAACTGTCCGGTGCCCTTCGCGGACGTTACTTCAAGGCTGATGAACTGAGATGCGAGACGATTTTGGAGGCGATGAGGGTATGAACTGCCTTTCAAGAACAGGCGGGCGGGCGGAATATCCGTTTACCGCGATCGTAGGGCAGGACGAAATGAAAAAGGCTCTGATACTGAACGTGATAAACCCGGCTATAGGCGGTGCGCTGGTTTTCGGGGAGAAGGGGACGGCCAAGTCAACGGCGGTGCGTTCAATCGCGAACCTGTTGCCAAAAATCGAAGTGGTAAAGGGTTGCCGTTTCCGTTGCAAACCACCCGATACGGCGGAAAATAGGGGCGGCGGGGACAGTCTTTGCCCTGAATGCATGGAAAAACTTAAAACCAACGGAAAGCTTGAAAGCGATTTTTTTCGTATGAGGGTGGTTGATCTGCCGGTTTCCGCCACGGAAGACAGGGTAGTGGGCGCTTTGGACATCGAAAGCGCGATCGTGTCCGGCAAAAAAAAGTTTGAAACGGGCGTTCTTGCGGCGGCGAATCGTGGCATCCTGTATGTTGACGAAGTGAATCTGCTGGACGATCACATAGTTGACCTGCTCCTTGATTCGGCGGCGATGGGCGTGAACACTGTCGAGCGCGAAGGCATTTCGTTCAGCCATCCGGCGCGTTTCATCCTCGTGGGAACGATGAATCCGGAAGAAGGCGAGTTGAGGCCCCAGCTTTTGGACCGTTTCGGACTCTGCGTGGAGATTACCGGTATCAGAGATACCGACCAACGTGTCGAGATCATAAAGCGGCGCGGCGCTTACGAAGAGGATCCGGCGGGTTTTGCTGAGCGGTTTCATGACGCGGAACGAGAACTTGCCGACAAGATAGTTTCCGCGCAAAAAAGGCTCAAATATGTGACGACGCCGGAAACGGTGCTCCGCGCCATCGTTCTTATAGCGATAAATCTTGAAATTGACGGGCACCGAGGCGAGATCACGCTGATGAAGGCGGCTAGGGCAAACGCCGCGTTTGAAGGCAGGAACGAGCTTTGCGCGGAGGATGTCCGCGCCGTGGCAAAGATGGTTTTCATGCATCGCTTGAAAAGCCTGCCGTTTGAAAACACCCGCTCCATGGACATGGAGCGGGTGTTCGCCCTGTTGGACGGAGAACAGACAGAATGAAAAAAATAATCGGAGTCTTCTGGCACGGCCAGTACAACTTCCTATGCGCGGTTCGCGCCGAGCTTTTGCGTTTCACCGACCTGCGGCTCTATTCTTCACGTCTCCTAGACGAGGGGGTACAAAATATTGAGGCCTTTTTTGCGGATTGTTCCGACGCCGCCCTTATCCTGCTCTATTCCGGCACCGAAGTCAGGTGCCGGGAAGAAATTGAAGCCCGCATAGAATGCTTAAAAATCCCTGTCCTGTATCTCGGTGGAGACGGCGTACTGCGTAACAAGAGTCCTTACGACCTGGCTGTAGCGGCAAAATGTAACACTTATTTGTACTACAGCGGAAAGGCGAATTTCATCAACCTGTTCAAATACGTAAGGGCCAAAAAACTTGGCGGCGGCGATTATGACGAGCCGCTCCTCGTCCCGTGGGAAGGAATATTCCATCCCGACAGCGGCGCAGTATTTGATTCCACGGAGGAGTATTTTGCGTGGCGCGGGCGTTCCGAAAAAGGCACGGTTGCGCTCGTTACGTCGAGGAGTTACTGGCTCAATGACAACATCCTTCCTGAAATCAGCGTGATCCGTTCTATCGAGGCAAGGGGCTACGGTGCGCTTCCTGTTTACACGTATACCCTGCGGGACGATGAACTCGGAGCGAGGGGAGCCGCCTACGCGCTGGAAAAATTTCTATTTGACGAGAGCGGCAGCCCGATACCGGACATCCTCCTAAAATTCCCGTCATTCTTTTTTGAAACGAGAAGAGGGCGGAATACCCGCCGCCAAGAGGCTAATTCCGGTGAATTGTTGAAACGCTTGAACTGTCCCGTGCTGAAGCCCGTCGTCTCAAACTCGATGAGCATCGACGAGTGGCGGAAGGACGAGTACGGTACAGTAAAGGACATAGCTTGGGGCATAGCGCTGCCGGAACTGGAAGGGGTGATAGAGCCTGTTTTCATAGGCGGTATCAAAAAATCCGGCGACGTTGAACGCCGTGTTCCCGTCCCAAGCAGAGTCGACAAACTTGCGGAACGGGCAATTCGCTGGATACGGCTTAAAAAGAAGCCGAACACGGAAAAGAAAATAGTGTTTGTCCTTAACAACAAGCCCTGCGTATCGGCGGAAGCGTCGGTGGGCGGGGGAGCCGGTCTTGACGGGCTGGAAAGCGTAGCCCGAATTCTGCGCTGCATGAAAGAGGCAGGATACGGCGTGGAGGACCCGCCCGCAAGCGGCAAGGAACTCATCAGGCTGATTATGGAACGCAAGGCGATTTCCGAGTTTCGCTGGACAACGGTAAAGGAGATTGCGGACAAGGGCGGCTGCCTTGACCGGATCGGCCTTGACGAGTACCTACCCTGGTTCAACTCGATGCCGGAAGAGTCCCGCAAAAGGGTGGTCGAAACTTGGGGAAAACCGCCCGGTGAGGAGCAGGACGGCGTTCCTGCGGCAATGATTCTTGACGGCAGGATACTGATAACGGGATTGCGCTTTGGCAACGCCATCGTCTGCCTCCAGCCTAAGCGCGGCTGCGCAGGGCCGCGTTGCGACGGCACTGTTTGTAAAATCCTACACGACCCGATCTGCCCGCCGACTCACCAGTATATCGCAACCTATAAATGGTTTGAAAACAAGTTTGGCGCGGACGCGCTAGTCCATGTTGGAACCCACGGGAACCTTGAGTTTCTGCCGGGAAAAGGGACAGCCCTTTCGGACAGTTGTTTTCCCGACATCTGCGCCGGTAAGCTTCCTTGCCTCTACCTCTACAATTCCGATAACCCGCCTGAGGGCACGATAGCGAAGCGGCGCGGTCTTGCCGTCATAGTCGACCATCTACAGACCGTATTTTCGGGCGGCGGTCTGTACGGGAAACTTGAGGAACTGGATACCCTGCTCGCAAACTATGACAGGGTAAGAAGCGCGGACAAAACCCGGTCCCACCTTGCGGAGCATCAAATCAAGGAGGCTATAGAGGCCGCCAAACTAGACAGGCAAATAAATCTGGAAAATTACCATAAGCGTTTCGATGAAGTTATCGAAGAAGCGCATAAGGTTTTAAGCCTAATAAAAAATACACAGATTCAAGACGGGCTTCATGTCATTGGCGAGATACCGCAGGGTGATAGTGAGATTGAATTTATAAATCAAATTGTCCGCTACGAGGGGATGGACAAGCGCTCGCTTCGCGCTTTAACCGCGTCGGCGATAGGCGTCGATTTCCGCGCCCTTCTCGGAAATCCGGAAGCCCGTTGCGAGCTTTACAAAAAAAATAACGGCAGCATACTTTTTGACCTTGATATTATTGTTAAACATATTTTGCGGCAATTTTTGACGGGCGGTGACGCGAAAATTAACATAGACAGGGCGCTGGAACTGTCTTACCGAATCGTCGATCCGGCACGAATTGACGCGATTGATGCGGAACGGGAACGGATAATAGACATACACCGGCGGCTTGCGGCATCGAAAGAAACCGACGCGCTGCTTTCAGGTTTGAACGGCGGTTATATTCCGGCAGGGCCCGCAGGCGTGATAACGCGGGGACGCGATGACGTGCTGCCCACCGGGCGCAATTTTTTTACGCTTGACCCAGGCGCGATTCCTACGAAAGCGGCCTACGAAGTAGGACGCAGGTTGGGCGACAAGGTCATTGAAAAATTTATGAACGACGAGGGACGTTACCCGGAAAATTTTTCGATGTACTGGATGTGTAACGACATACTCTGGGCAGACGGCGAAGGTATGGGGCAGCTTTTCTATATGATGGGAGTCCGTCCCTCGTGGCTTCCAAACGGGAGGGTGCACGGCTTTGAAATTATTCCGCTTGCCGAACTGGGCCGCCCGCGTATCGACATTACGATAAAAGTTTCAGGAATTCTACGCGATAATTTTCGCGATTGCATGAACATGATGGACGAGGCGGTTCAAACGATTGCCGCGCTTGACGAGTCCGCAGAAGAAAATTATGTGCGCAAGCACAGTTTGGAAACCATGTCAAAGAATCCCGGCATGACGCTCGAAGAGGCGAGCCGCCGCATCTTTGGCTCGAAACCGGGCAGTTACCTAAACGGCGTGAGTCTCGCCGTCTATGCCTCGTCGTGGAAGGACGGCGGGGATTTTCTGGACCTGTTTACCTACTTCAACGGCTATTCCTACGGCAAAAACGCTTACGGCAGGGAGGCTTTCAAACAACTGCAAAACAGCCTGCAAACCATTGATATAACCTATAACAAGGTAAGTTCAGACGAACACGATTTATTGGGCTGTTGTTCCTATTTCGGCAACCACGGCGGCATGACCGCAGCAGCAAAACACTTATCCGGCAGAGATGTTAAGACCTACTACGGCGATACCCGCGAAACAACCAGTGTGGAAGTCCGTACGCTTGCCGATGAACTCCGCCGCGTCGTGCGCGCCAGCCTCTTTAATCCTAAATGGATAGAAGGCCAGAAACGGCACGGCTACGCCGGCGCAATGACCATAACGAAACGCGTGGGACGTGTCTATGGCTGGGAGGCGTCGACCGGAGAAGTTGACGACTGGATATTCGACGACATAACGAAAACCTTTATTGCCGACGAAGAAAACAGAAAATTCTTTACACAGAACAATCCCTGGGCACTCGAAGAGATGGCGCGGCGTTTAATTGAAGCGTATCAGCGCAAACTATGGCAACCCGAAGATGGTGTTATAGATGAAATAAAAGATGTTTATCTTGAAATCGAAAGTTTCATGGAAAAAAACATGGGCGATAATACTGGTGAATTTCAGGGTGGCAGCATCGATGTTTTTGATCCGGACGAGATAGCGGGACTTCGCGCGAATCTGGAAAAGATGAAGGAAATTATCAATCAATGAAGAATGAGAAAAGGCGCTTTATTTTTACCTGTTGCCTGCTGATGATTAACCTTGCGGTTTCGTGCACTCGTACCCCGCGTTCCACGCAATCCGAATCATCAAAATACGGCACGGTTACGGACAGTCAGGGACGCATCGTTGCCATACCGAAAAAAATTGAAAAGACAATCATACTGAACAGTATCTGTTACGCGATGCTTCAGATTATCGGCGCGTCCAATACTGTCATAGGAACGCAATTTTCCAAGTTAAAAACTACGGCACCTGACTTGCAAAATTTCGGCACATGGACGGCACCCAATGTAGAGCGAATCATTGAGGCGGCACCCGATGCCGTACTTGCCTATGGCAGGCGGATACCGGCTGAATCGGCGCGGCAGATTGAAGAGTCGGGTCTAACGCTTGCTTTTTTTGATTTTTTTATTCCGAGCGATACGGCACGGGAAATAATTGAACTTGGCCGTCTATATCGTAACGAAGAAGCGGCAAAAGAATACGTCGCATTCCTTGATCAATACTATAGCCTCATAAACGAGAGGCTTTCCGGTATAAAAGATGAGGACCGGAAAACTGTTTATTTTGAACTTTACAGCGACTATGCAAGCGTTTCCAAAGGATCGGGCGCACAGGAAATCATTGATACGGCGGGCTGTATCAATATAGCTGCGGGGGCATCCGTCCCGTACCCGAGAGTGAGCGACGAATGGATACTCGGACATGACCCCGACATAATCGTAAGATGCGTGTCAAGCAACGACAGCAATATCATGGGCCCCGATGTGATGGATACGGCAAAAGCGGAAAAATTTTATCAGGCATTGTTGAAACGTTCGGGCTGGAACGGCCTCGCCGCCGTCAAAAACGAAAAGCTTATTTTAATGTATCCCGACATAGCAATTTCGCCAGAAGGAAACATCGCAGGTGTATTGACCATCGCAAAACTGGCTTATCCGGACAGGTTCCGGGACATCGATACGGCAGTGGTCTATGCGGAAATACAAGGACGATTTTTTAACAATAAAAATCCGCGCGGTTTAATGGTGTATCCGTGACAGAAAAAGAAAAATATATAAAGAAATCGGCGCTGAATATATATATAATCATAACGCTTTTTGTTCTTTGCTTCATAACGATTTGCGCCGCTCTTTCGACGGGCGCTTCCGGCGTCAATATTTTTGATGTCCTAAAGTTTTTTTCCAAATCGGAAACAGGGGATTTGCAGCGTAGGGTAATTTTTGAGATACGGCTGCCGCGAGCGCTGGCCGCCGCATCGGCGGGCGCGGCCTTGGCGCTTTCCGGCCTCCTGATGCAGGGTGTTTTCCGTAACCCGCTGGTAAGCCCGTACACGTTGGGCGTATCCGGCGGCGCGGCAGCGGGAGCAAGTTTTGTGATAATTTTTCGTTCGCATATCGTAAATGTTTTTCCGTATCTGGAAAACTTTTGCGTCCCAGCGGGTGCGTTTGCCTTTTCCATGCTGACAATGATTCTTGTCTATACCATATCGAGCATAAAGGCGCACGATTCCCGCACATTGATTCTGGCAGGCGTGGCCATCGGCTATCTTTTTTCCGCCTTGACCGCTTCCATGAAATACTTCAGCGACGTGCGCGAATTACCGGAAATTGTATTCTGGACCATGGGATCGCTCTCCGGCATCGCTCCCGCCGGAATCATCATCATTGCCGTATGCGTCATCATAGTTTTTATAACCATGATGCGTTTCGCATGGGATTTAAACGCCATATCACTGGGACAGGAGGACGCTTTGAGCCTTGGCGTTAATTATACGCGGATCAAGGTACTGTCTTTAATTTTATCCACGTCAACCGCTTCGACAGCCGTTGCGTTTACTGGCGTTATAGGTTTTGTGGGACTGGTCGCCCCGCACATCACGCGGATACTCATGGGCGGCGATTACCGTTATTCGGTTCCGGGTACGGCTTTAACGGGCACCCTATTACTCCTTGTTTCCGACACAGCGGCCCGTACGATCATCGCACCCGCGGAATTGCCGGTTGGCATAATAACATCATTTATCGGCGTTCCGTTTTTCATATACCTGTTAGCAAGGAACAGTGTAAAGGGAAGCGTCTTAAAGGTTAAAAAATGAATCTAACAGTGTCCGACATACATTTTAGCTATAACGGTGGAACGGAGGTTCTGCACGGCGTTTCTCTTTGCGCGAATGCGGGTGAATTGGTAAGCATCGTCGGTCCCAACGGCTGCGGCAAGACAACGTTTATAAAATGCATCAACCGCATACACAAGCCCTACAAAGGAAGCGTCTCATTTGACGGAGTCGAGATTGGCAGTATTAAACGCGGCGAACTTGCGAAAATTGCCGGTTATGTTCCGCAAATGTCCGGTGGCAGCATCGGGATCAATGTGATAGATATGCTTTTGATGGGCAGAAAACCGTATATCACTTGGCGCATAAAAGAATCGGATATTTGCGGCGCGATTGACGTATTAAAAAAACTAAACATGGAAGAATTGACGAATGTCCCCTACAGCAATCTTTCGGGTGGACAGAAACAGAAAGCGCTTTTTGCGCGGGCACTCGTTCAGGATCCGCAGGTATTTATTCTGGACGAACCTACAAGTTTTCTTGACATAAAAAACCAACTAGAAATAATGAGTATGATACATAATATTGCAAAAACACAAAAGAAAATTGTTATCATTGTATTGCACGACTTGAATCTTGCCATGCGTTACAGCGATAAGGCGGCGCTCATGTATCAGGGAAACATAGTTTCTTTTGACGTTCCGGGTGTGGCGCTCACACCGCGGAATATAAAAGATGTTTATGGTGTGAATATTAAAATAATTGATAAAAAATATATTATTATTATTGAATGAGTCTACTTGCAAGAAAGATTTTGTTTACCCCCTTAACGACAGCAGCAGTACGACTACCGCTTATCGTCATGCGGCGTAGACCTTGGCTGACTGACGGACGGATTTATTTCCAGCCGAACGCGCATTATTCGTTACTTCTTCCTCATGGTACCAACTCGTCAAATTCTTTCATCTTTTCCGAATCAATCGCGCCGATTTCAAAATTACCAACCGCGTCTTCATGGATTACTTTAAGTGTTTCACCCTTGAATTTCTTTCCCATAAATCGATCTCCTAAGAAATTTCTTTGAGTGCGCCGGCCCTCAACCATGTTTCCATCTGTTCATCCGTTAACACTAGGTCTATCTTGGCCGCTTCCTAAAGCCTTCCAAATCTGCGGATCTTATATTCTCCCTGTCCGACCCCGCGAAACCGTAAACAAAAAATGTACCATGCCTGCTTTTGAAATATACGATTACACGGTACCCGTCGGATTTCCCACCGCCGCTACGCGCAACACGCTGCTTGTAAACACCGCCACCCAAATCACCCTTCGCTTCGCATTGTTCAAGACGCTCCACAAGTTCCTTTAACTCGTCATCACCAACGCCTTCGTCTGCGGCAAAACGAACGAACCATGTATCCTTGAATAGCCTTGCCACTATATATTGGCAAGTTATATAGTCAATCTACTGTCAATAACAAGCGATTCGTTCACCCCCTAAAGGCCATAATTAACGGGCGATTCATTCACCCCTTGCCGGTAAGTTCCGGGGTTTTGGCGCTCGTAAAAAAGGAATCGCGAATGA